>NZ_CP041165.1:0-323004 GCF_014905095.1 Sulfurimonas marina
TAATCACATAGAACTTTTTTACTTATTCACATCCATTTAACCCTATTTTATGGATCAAAAAGATACTATTCACATATAATTAGAGATAAGCGAGTTAAATGTGAATATTGGTCAAGAGGTCTTAGAAGAGCTCAAAAATGAGATAACTGAACTGGAATATAACAGATATATCAGACATCTGGATTACGATCTGAAAAAATCTTCAAGTGATCTTGCGGTGTATTATGCACAAAATGCACTTGTAGTGAATTGGATCAAAAATAAATATACAGATAAGTTGGCCCATCTCTTTGAAATTAAAACAGGAAACAAAGTAACTGTAAGCATTACACTAAAGTCTGCCAAAACTACAAAAAAGGCCAAAACAACGGCAAAAGAGGTAGCAAAAACAAGTTCATTGCTTAACCCATCTTATTCATTTGACAATTTTATGGTCGGAGGATCAAACCAGTTTGCCTACGCAGCTATTAAAAGTGTAAGTGAAAACCCAGGGAAAGTGTACAATCCGGTATTTATCTACGGGGGTGTTGGACTTGGGAAAACCCACCTTATGCAAGCTGCGGGTAACGTTTTACAAAATACGGGAAAAGTTGTTATCTACGCTACGGTTGAACAGTTCTTAAATGATTTTATCCGCCATGTGAAAAACAAAACTATGGACAGATTTCAAGAAAAATACCGTAAATGTGATGTACTACTGATCGATGATATTCAGTTTCTTTCAAACAAAGAGGGGATCCAAGAGGAGTTCTTCCACACCTTTGAAGCACTTAAAGGGACAGGAAAGCAGATCATCCTTACTGCCGATAAGCACCCTAAAAAGATAGGTGGCCTTGAAGCACGTCTGCAAAGCCGTTTTGAATGGGGACTTGTTGCCGATATTCAACCGCCTGAACTAGAGACGAAAATTGCGATTATTAAGAAAAAATGTGAGATCAATAAAGTAAAACTCTCAGATGAGATCGTAAACTATATAGCTACTGTTATTGAGAGTAATGTGCGTGAGATCGAGGGAATCCTCTCAAAACTTCATGCTTATTCACAACTGATGCATGTTGATATAGATATCGAGTTTACTAAAAACGTTCTCAAAGATCAGATCAAAGAGAATCGTCAAAACCTTACTATGGATACGATTACAAACGTTGTTGCAAAAGATCTCAACATAAAACCGAGTGAGATCCGCAGCAAAGGGCGTAGTAAAAACATTGTATACGCTAGACGTATCAGTATCTATATCTGTCGTGAACTTACACAAAGTACGATGCCTCAGCTTGCTCAGTACTTCGGTATGAAAGATCACACGGCTATTTCACATACGATCAAAAAGATCAACGACTTAATAGAAAAAGATGAAGATTTCAAAGTAAAAATAGATGAACTTACAAATAAACTTTCATCTTCTTCGTAGTTTTGAGAAAAAAAAGATATAATTGTAAAAGTGAATAGATGTGAATGAATAAAAGAATCTCATCACATCTAAAAAGTACTAGTATTTAGCGGTTTAGAGTCTATTTTCACATATTCACTATCACCTACTACTAGCTACTAAAAATTATAAAATATATAGGGAAATTCATATGAAAATTACTATATCAAAATCTATACTTGAAAATATACTTATTCATGCTGGACCGTTCTTAGAAAAAAAAGATACTTCACAGATCACTTCTCATGTATTTTTAAATGCTAGTAATAATCAACTAACTCTAAAAGCAACAGACTATGAAATAGGTTTTTTAGTAACTGTAAATGATATAAATATCGAACAAGAGGGAAGTGTAACTTCCAACGGTAAGAAGTTCTTAGATATCGTTAGAATTTTAAAAGACGGAAACATCGATCTTGAAGTTAGAAACGGTATGCTTCATATTGAACAAGGGAGCTCTAAATTCAAATTACCAACATTTTCACATGAAGATTTTCCTGAGTTTCCATCATATGAAAATAAATCACGTATCTCTATTGAATCACACACATTAATAGAATCACTAAAAAAGATCACACCTGCAATTGATACAAACAATCCGAAGTTTGAACTAAACGGTGCTCTTATAGATATTCAAAACGATGCTATTAATTTTGCTTCAACAGATACAAGAAGATTAGCTGTTGTAAATATAGCAAACAACAACGATCACCAACTCTCGATCATTATCCCTAAAAAAGCGATCGTAGAGATCCAAAAATTGTTCTTTGACAATATAGAACTTTACTATGATGAAACAAACTTAATTATCCATTCAAACCAGTATACATTCTTTACAAAACTGATTAACGGAAAATTCCCTGAATATTCAAGAATTATCCCTAAAGAGACTAAATATAATCTTCTTTTACCAAAAGCAAATATGATCGACTCAATTAAACAGATCACAACAATCTCTACAGATGTAAAAATAACATTTGCTAGCGATACTATCACTTTCGAATCTTTAAGTGATGACAATATTGAAGCTAAAACTGAGATCTCGATCTCTACAGGTTTTAGTGAACCATTCTCAGTAGCGATCAACTCAAGATATCTACTTGACTTTTTAAATTCAATCAACTCTTCAGAATTTACAATGAAATTAAACGAAGGTAATCTACCGTTTATTTTAAGTGATGAAAATTTTATAACAGTAGTAATGCCGATCGTTATATAAACAGTTTCAATGACTAAATACCTTCTGCTTACGCTACTTCTCCATATATCCCTGTATGGAAGTAAGCAGATAGATCTTAATAATCCAAATATATACAAAGAGATCAATCTCTATAAAAACAACTCTTTACTTAATCCAAATTATCAACTTCTAAATATACAAACAGATTACGATCCAAATAATATTAATGTGAATAATCTTTTAACACAACCACAAAGAGATCTGGTGGAAGGTACTTTTTATACTCAGATTTTAATGATTGGTACTGTCGGATTACTTTACGTTATGCCTGAATCTGTTTCTAAATGGGATAAAAATGCACTCGAAGAGAAATCTCTTGGAGATCGATGGAAAGATCATGTCAAAGCAGGTCCTGTATGGGATAAAGACGATTTTGCAATCAACTATATAGGTCATCCGGTTTCAGGTGCCTGGTACTATACAATGGCGAGAGGTTATGGTATTTCACCAGAAGGCTCTTTTTTATATTCGGCATTTCTTTCAACTGTTGTCTGGGAGTATGGTTATGAAGCATTTGCAGAGATCCCTTCTTGGCAGGACCTTTTTTCTACACCTATTATCGGATCACTTATGGGAGAAGGTTTTTACTATTTAGAAAAAAAGATTGATCGTAACGAAGGAAAAGTTTTAAACTCTGAAACATTAGGAGATATTAGCTATTTTCTTTTAAATCCTATAGGAAATATATCTAATGGATTGAGTAATTTTTTTGATCTTCATACAACTTTGAGAATTGAAACTTATCAACCAAGGTACTCTATGGAGCAACAATATATTTATATCTATCAAGAAAAACCAATTGTTACAAGGGATCAAGATTTTGGTCTGATACTTACTATAGAGTTTTAAAAGTTATAAGAGATAACTAATGATCCGTAGTTAGGAATTCTATTTTGAGTTTTAAATTGATGTGAAAGATGTTTTCTTAAATAGTCTATGCTAAGATGCCCATAATTTACAGATACTCCGTATCCAACTTCTGCAACAAATATATTTTTATCAACATTATGTGAATCTAAAAATGTATTACCGTCTAAAAATATATCTCTTGCAATTAAATTTGCTTTGAATGAAAGGTTTAAACAATAACTCCAAGCGTTTTTATATTGTCTATTTGGATCAAGGGGTATTTTGTTGGCATTTGTATTATCAATCTGAGTTGAACCGTAATCTTTCGGTATATCACCCCATCTGTACAATCCCGCTACAAAAACTTTTGTAGAAGCGTTACCAAGTTCAAATCCGTACTCCGGTATAAAGACACTTTTATTTGAAAGTTCCATATACTCTTTATATCCGTAATTTATTTGAATAACAAGTTCATTCTTAAGCTGGTTATCCCAACCTTCAGGTACGTCAGAACCTATATTAGCGTGGATCACCTCTTGTACCCTGTCCATATTTGTAGATGGACCTAACATTCCTAATTGAAAAACTAAAGATTTTAAAGTTTTGTTATAAGATTGATAAAGACCCGATTTAAAATACATATAACCGGCATAAGGGCGATCGTTAAGTATTAAATTTTGATTTTTTAAATCTTCAGGGGTATATATCTGATGTGCATATGAAAATGAGATGTAATTGTCTTGAAGTTTGTAATCGGTAAAAGGGATATGAAGCAATGAATTATTAAGATCTTTTCTGTAAAAAAGTATTGATATCTCAGACCCGTAAGTATAATCATTATCACCTCGAAAATCTGAATCATTTTCTGTTGTAAAAGTAATATTTTTTACTTCTAATGTTTCAGAAAAAAGAGAAGAGATCAATAAAATCAATAATATTATCTTATTTAACATGCTATGAGTATATGTTTATTTTACTTATAAATAGCTATAAATCTAATTTTTATATTTTTTTGGATAAAATATCTACAATTATGCTAATTTAGCTATTTTGGAGTGTATAAATGGAACAAAATTACGGTGCTAGTAATATTAAAGTCCTTAAAGGTTTAGAAGCTGTTCGTAAACGTCCCGGTATGTATATTGGTGATACGGGACATCGTGGTCTTCACCACTTGGTTTACGAAGTTATAGACAACTCGATAGATGAGGCAATGGCTGGACATTGTGATACTATTGAAGTTACTTTAACAAAAGACGGAAAATGTCGTGTAAAAGATAACGGTCGTGGTATCCCGACAGATATGCACCCAACTGAGGGCATGAGTGCTGCAACTGTTGTTTTAACAGTACTGCATGCCGGTGGTAAATTTGATAAAGATACTTATAAAGTTTCCGGTGGTCTTCACGGGGTTGGTGTATCTGTTGTAAATGCTTTATCATCAGATCTCCATATGACTATTCATCGTAACGGTGAGATCCATGAACAAGATTTCAAAAAAGGTATCCCTCAAGAAGCTTTAACAGTAACTGGAACTACAAGAAAATCAGGAACTTCAATTGAATTTAGTGCTGATCCGTCTATCTTTACTGAAACAGTAACTTTCGAATATGACTATTTAGCAAAAAGATTTAAAGAGCTAGCATACTTAAATCCATTTATCACTATTAAATTCAACGATGAGAGATCGGGACAAAAAGAGGTGTACCACTTCGAAGGCGGTATCTCTCAATATGTTGAAGATATGAATAAAAAAGAGATGGTAGCACCTGTTTACTTTTTTACAGGGAAAGCTGAAGATATCGAATACGATATCGCTTTCATGTATAACGATGCTTATGATGAGAAGTTTTCCTCTTTCGTTAATAATATCCGTACGCCAAACGGTGGTACACATGAGGCAGGTTTTAGAGCAGGTCTTACTCGTGTAATCTCAAACTATAACTCTAAAAACGGTGCAGCGAAAGAGAAAGATGTAAAGATCTCTGGAGATGATGTTAAAGAGGGTCTGATCGCAATCGTTTCTGTACGTGTACCTGAACCACAGTTTGAAGGTCAAACTAAAGGAAAACTTGGAAATACTTACGTTCGTCCACTTGTTCAAAAAGCAACGGGTGATGCACTGAGCAAATATTTTGAAGAGAACCCGATCGAAGCAAAAGCGATTGTACAAAAAGCTTTAATGGCTGCTCGCGGTCGTGAAGCTGCAAAAAAAGCAAGAGAGCTTACTCGTCGTAAAGATGTTATGAGTGTAGGAACGCTTCCGGGTAAACTTGCTGATTGTCAAAGTAAAGACGCATCTATCTGTGAACTTTACCTGGTGGAAGGGGATTCTGCAGGCGGTTCGGCAAAAATGGGTCGTGATCGTGTGTTCCAGGCAATTTTACCGCTTAAAGGTAAGATCTTAAATGTTGAAAAAGCACGTTTAGACAAGATTCTAAAATCTGATGAGATCACTAACATGATTACGGCTATGGGTTGTGGAATCGGTGAAGAGTATAATGAAGAAAAATTACGTTACCACAAAATTATTATCATGACCGATGCCGACGTTGATGGTAGCCACATTCAAACACTACTACTTACGTTCTTTTTCCGTTATTTTAGAAATATTGTAGAAAATGGGTACCTTTACCTTGCTCAGCCACCTCTTTACCGTTATAAAAAAGGGAAAAAAGAGATCTACTTTAAAGATGACAGAGTTATGAATGACTTCTTGATCGATAACGGTGTTGAGTCTTTAGAGATCGAAAGTATCGGGCATAACGATCTTGTAGCATTCTTTAAAATGGTTGATCATTATGCAGGATCACTTGAAGCGTTAGAGCGTCGTTATGCGTTAGTAAAACTGATCCGTCATTTTATTGAAAATCCGGATATTATTGCTAAACCGGCAAAAGAGATGTTTGAAGATATTAAGGCTTTCTTAGATTCTATCAATAACAACATCCTAACTCACACAATCAACGAAGAGACAAACGAGATCCACCTGTTTGTACAAACTGATGGCGGTATGGAAGAGTTATTAGTAAATGATGAACTTTTTGCTGCTCCGCATTTCAGTGAAGCAGATTTTGTTTACAGAAAGATCAAAGACTGGGATATCTCTTTTGACAAAGATATCTTAGAAGTTCTTGAAGATATTAAAGATTATGCGAAGAAGGGTGCGTATATCCAGCGTTATAAAGGTCTTGGTGAGATGAATCCTGAGCAGTTATGGGAAACAACTATGACACCTGAAAACCGTGTACTTCTTCAAGTAAATATTGAAGATGCTGAAGCAGCTTCAGATGCATTTACACTCTTTATGGGTGATGAAGTTGAGCCTCGTAGAAACTACATAGAAACACATGCAAAAGATGTTAAACATCTAGACGTTTAATGCTATTACCACGAACAAAAGAGAGGGAATACCGTTTTAAGTTAGCGCTGAGAATGGGATTACCTATCTTTGCGCTTATTGTTGCGTTTATTTCACATACACTAGTTACAAATTATAATACTTTAGAATCTTCATTTTATATTGAAGCTATATTACTGTTAGTATTTAGTATCTATTTTATTTTTTACCTTATATATAACGGTTTTAATGTAAAAATTACTGATGATATAACAGGAACGTTTGCACGTGAATATCTTTATAAGTATTTAGAAGCACAAATAAAGTCCAAAAAAAACTACACCTTAATATTGATAAGTATCGATAATCTCAATGATATAAACAATCTTTACGGGATCAAAAATGGAGATAAAGTGCTCCATGAAGTAGCAGAATGGATTGCTGCATATTTGAGAAGTGAAGGGATAGAAGGGTATCCTATAGGGCATCTTAAAGGTGGTGATTTTATCATTGGCCTCGATGGTTCAAAAGAAGATTTTTCAACATTGTTGGATCTTATGTGTTTAAAGGCAAGTGAGCTCAAAGTAGGTGATATCGAGGTAAAGATCTCAGGTGCAATCAGTGATACAAACTATTCTAAAAAACTTGATTATTTAATTGAAAATCTTTTAGGAATACAAGAGAGTATTAGAGGTTCTAAAGAGCATTCAAAAGATGAAAATATAGATCCAAATGAATTGGAACTATCAGTAATTCAAGCAATTACAAACTGTGATTTAATTATAAGTTCGCAAGACGTAATTGGTAAAGATGAGAGTTTTAAAGAGTATTTTGTAAAATTAAAAGGGTTAAATCAAAAACCTGTTTTTCCAAAAACATATATAAAGATTATTAACAAGTTAGGGCTTGGTGTTGAGTTTGATCTGAGGGTTTTTGAACATCTGGTTTCTGTTTATAATCAAGAGGAAAAAATTGCTATCAATATCTTTCCTACATCGCTTAGAAACGAGAACTTTTTAACTAAAGTCAAAGAGATTATGAGAGATAAGAAAAATTTAAAAGTTATATTTGTTTTATATGAGATGGAGTATTACTCACATACAAGCAGATATAACGCAATTATCGAATCTTTAAAAGAGTATAATATCTCTATAGGGATCGACAGAATAGGTTCAATTCATACAAGCTTTTTATATTTGAGAGAGCTTGATATAGATTATATACGATTTGATACCTACTATTCACGTCTTGATAAATTAGAAAAAAACAGAAATATCATAGATGGTTTTAACGCAATGGCTCATGAACATGGTGTTAAAAGTTGGATAAAAAATATTGAAGAGAAAGATGGATATAATTTAGCTAAAGAATTAAATATAGATTTTATTCAAGGCAGGTATCTATCTGAAGTTAAAAAATTTTATGAAAAAGATTAGGAGAGATTTATGAAATACGGTGAAAAAGAGATACGTGAATTTGATGTAGAAAAAGATCTGGAGATCTGGCCAAATGAAAATAAAAAAGAGTATCTTATAAAAGTGACTTTGCCTGAGTTTATGGCTCTTTGTCCAAGAAGCGGTTACCCGGACTTTGCAACAATCTATGTTGAGTATACACCTGATGAATATGTAGTTGAATTAAAAGCATTAAAACTTTATATAAATTCATTTATGGGACGATATGTTTCACACGAAAATTCAGCGAATGAAATTTATGATACAATATATAATAAAATTAAACCGAAGTATTTAAAATTGACTGCAGACTTTAAGCCTAGAGGAAATGTTCATACAGTTATCGAGATCGATAGCTCTAAAATAACAAAGGAATGAGTTATGTTTGGTAAGATTCTTGGAAATAAATCTAATGACATAGAAGAAGGAACAGAGATAGATCCAAATATTGTCGAAAGAGTTTCCAAAATGAATCTTAGCGATATGAGACTATATGTCAATAATAAAATTACAGGATTTGAAATCAGCGTGGAGGGATTACACGAAGTACTCAAACGACTGATAAATCCTATCAATGATAAGGGTGAATATTATCTGAAAAAAGATGATATGGATTCCAAAAAAAAGAAAGCTTTTGAATTAATATTATTAATTTCAAAATCTAAAAAGATCTCTTTAGGAAGTATAGAACTTATTGATAAGTTTTTAGAAGTGTATAAAGAGATTATAGATGATTATGATGACAGATATAAAGAGATATATCATTCACGCTTTAGAAAAGCAGTAGAAACGGCGATCATCAATATGCAAACTATTTCACAAGTAAATAAAAAACTAGATGTATTAAAATAAAAACCGACTTATCTGTTGTTGGTATTTCTCCTCTAAAATTTTTGAAAATTCTACAGAGGGTTGCAGACCCTGTGCTATTAAATCTTTCCCTTTTATTTTCGGCTCTATATTATTTATGAGATCTTGATAGTTTTTCATCTCAATAGTTTGCAGATAATCATGTAGTAACTCCAGATCAAGCCTCATAGCCAAAGTATAACTCGGTGATTGTAAAAAGGTGTGCAGATTAAAGATTTTATGTAAAATCTCTTTATCGTTTGTGAGACGTTCTAAAAAAGAGTTACGATCCTCAGCACTAAACTTTGATGTCAGCAGTGTTAGCATTGTTATAAAAGCCTCTTTCTTTTTCACTTGGTGTGTAACAGTTTTATATCTGTCCAACAAAGAGAGAGTGTAATTGAAATCCTCCTCTGAAAGATTATGAAACTCCTGAAAAATTTGAAACAGTCCCATCTCTTTCATTAAAAGAAAACCGCTGGAGGGCTTTTTAGATTTTAAAAGCAGTTTTTCTATCTCTGCAACAATCCGCTCTTTTGAGAGATAGAGAAGCTGATCGTTTTGTATCATCTCTTGACACAGTTGCAGTAATTTCTGATCCATTGAAAGTTCAAATCGTGATGCAAACTGTACAGCCCGAAGTACACGTAGGGGATCCTCTCCAAATTTATCTAGATCGACGGCTCTAAGTTCTTTGTTTTGCAGATCTTCTATCCCTCCAAATGGATCAAGCAGTTTGTTTGTTATAACATCGTAACCTATCGCATTGATCGTAAAATCACGTCTGCTTGTTGCTGTTTTAAAATCTAGATGGGAGTCTGCTGTGATCTTAAAGCCTTTATGACCTTTGGCAATTTTACTGTCAATTCGGGGAAGAGAGAAGTCGAGATCGAGTTCATCTATGTTGAGTTTTATAACACTAAACGATTTTCCAACCTCGTTGATGTTTCCAAAAGGGGAAAGGAGCACCTCTAAATGATCAATATTATCTACGTCATAGAGTTCAATATCTATATCTTTGGAATCTATTTGAAGCAAAGAATCCCGTATATATCCGCCGATAATTACAGGCTTTATGCCGTAGCTATTTAATTTTTCGAAGATTTGCTCTAAAATAACAGGATATTGAACTTTTTTCATGGGTCACTTTCGATCTGTTTTATGCTTTGATTTTTAAAAGAAAGAGTAAAAACTATTTACTTCTGTGGTCTGTAAAAGAAATTTTGAGTTCATTTTCTGAACAATTGTAACATATTTTTACGAGTATATAACCTAAATTTAGGTATAATCGCGGAAAATTTTTCCAAAACGAGGAAACCCCTAATGCAAAAGATTAGAAATATTGCAGTTATTGCACACGTTGACCACGGTAAAACTACTTTGGTTGATGGTTTACTAGAGCAATCTGGTACATTCGGTACTCATGAACAACATGATGAAAGAGCGATGGATAGCAACGCTTTAGAAAAAGAGCGTGGTATTACGATTCTTTCTAAAAATACAGCTATCAGATATAAAGACCATAAAATTAACATTATCGATACTCCGGGCCACGCCGACTTTGGTGGTGAGGTTGAGCGTGTACTTAAAATGGTTGATGGTGTTTTAGTACTTGTTGATGCATACGAAGGTGTTATGCCTCAAACTAAGTTCGTTGTTAAGAAAATGTTAGCACTTGGTAAAAAACCAATCGTTGTTATCAATAAAATCGATAAACCTTCAGCTGAGCCTGAGCGTGTTGTAGATGAGATGTTTGACCTTTTCTCAGATATGGATGCAACTGATGATCAACTAGACTTCCCAATTATCTACGCTGCAGCTCGTGATGGAATCGCTAAACTTGATATGGAAGAGCCAGACGGTAACTTCGAGTGTGTTTTCGAAACTATCGTAAATGAAATTCCTGAGCCAGAAGGTAGTGCAGAAAACGATTTCCAAGCGCAAGTATTTACACTTGACTACGATAACTATGTTGGAAAGATCGGTATCAGCCGTATCTTCAACGGTACAGTTAACAAAGGTGATCAAGTAGCTCTTGCAAAAGCTGACGGTGAGATCGTAAAAGGACGTATTACGAAACTTATTGGTTTCCACGGACTAAACCGTATGGAGATTGATCAAGCTGAAGCTGGTGATATCGTTGCATTTGCAGGTATGGAAACAGTTGACGTTGGAGATACTGTTTGTGATGCTAACAATCCGGTTGCACTTGATCCTATGCACATCGAAGAGCCGACACTTACTGTTGTATATGCGGTAAATGATTCTCCACTTGCAGGTCAAGAGGGTAAACATGTTACTTCAAATAAACTAAAAGACAGACTTGAAGCTGAGATGCGTACAAACGTTGCGATGAAACTTGAAGTTATCGGTGAGGGTAAATTTAAAGTAAGCGGACGTGGTGAGCTTCAAATTACAGTACTTGCTGAAAATATGAGACGTGAAGGGTATGAGTTTAGTATCTCTCGTCCGGAAGTTATCGTTAAAGAGATTGAAGGTGTTAAATGTGAGCCTTTCGAGCACTTAGTTATTGACGTTCCTGAAGATCTTTCTGGTACTGTAATTGAGCGTCTTGGTAAACGTAAAGCTGAGATGAAATCAATGGTACCAATGGGTTCAGGTTTCCAAAGAATCGAGTTTGAGATCCCTGCTCGTGCACTAATTGGTTTCCGTGGACAATTCTTAACAGATACAAAAGGTGAGGGTGTAATGAACCACTCTTTCTTAGAGTTCCGTCCATATAGTGGTGGTGTTGAATCTCGTTCTTACGGTGCACTTATCTCTATGGAGAATGGTGAAGCATTAGCATATTCATTATTTAACCTTCAAGATCGTGGTGTTCTTTTCATTACTCCTCAAACAAAAGTATATGAGGGTATGATCGTTGGTGAGCATGCAAGAAACAATGACCTTGTTGTTAATGCGATCAAAGGTAAAGCACAGTCAAACGTTCGTTCATCTGGTGCTGATGAAGCTATCAAACTTGTTCCACCACGTGATATGTCACTAGAGCGTGCTTTAGAGTGGATCGAAGATGATGAACTTCTTGAAGTTACACCTGAAAACATCCGTATCCGTAAAAAATTCTTAACAGAAGCGGAACGTCGTAGAGAGTCTAGAAAGACTAAATAAACTTTTTTACGTATCTTCTCTAATAAAATTGGAGGAGATACCGATCTATGTTATACTTTATCCCATAAAATTGTAGAGGGGGAACGTATGGATACTTTAATCTATCTAGGTCCACTTGTATTATTAGCAGTTCTTGCATTTAATTTCTATCAACATAATCATCCAAAATTAGCAATTTTAGCAATTTTAATAGGTATATACATCGTATATTCTCACGAAACAGGTCATACTGCAACCGAATTTAGAGATGAAGTTATGAAGTCTGTTGAGGAAGAAGCCGATACTATCGCGAAAGACTACAGGTATGATGGGGAAAAAATTACTAAGCCTTTGAAATAAAATTTATTTAAATGCAATTTCTATTTTATCTTGAAATATTAAAAGCGATATTTCGAGATAATCTTCTCTTATAAATCCACAAATTTTTTCTTTTTTTAAAAGCTATATTTTAAACTTACAAAGCTATAATTTTAAACTTTATAAAGTTGGAGTAGGTCATTATGGACAGAAAAAAGATATATAATCCAGAATCAAAAGAGAATGTCAACGATAGAAAAATCTTTGGCGGTAATCCAACAGGAATTTTTGAGTTAAATAACATCAAATATCAGTGGGCGTACAATCTTTGGGAGATGATGTTAAATAATACATGGTTCCCTAAAGAGGTAGATATGACTAAAGATGTGAATGATTACAAAAATCTTACATCTTCGGAAAAAACTGCTTACGACAGAGCACTTTCACAGCTGATTTTTATGGATTCATTACAAACAAACAATCTTATTGATAACATCAACCCATATGTAACATCACCGGAGATCAATCTTATTTTAGTGCGTCAATCTTTTGAAGAGGCACTGCATTCACAAAGTTATGCGGTTATGGTTGATTCGATCTCTACGAACTCTGTTGAGATCTACGAATTATGGCGTAGAGATATGATGTTAAAGCATAAAAATGATGCTATCGCAGGTGTATACCAAGAGCTTGCTAAAAATCCTAGTGAGACAAACTTTGTAAAAGCGTGTTTTGCAAACCAGATCTTAGAGGGTATCTATTTTTACAGCGGTTTTACATATATCTATACACTTGCACGTTCAGGAAAAATGTTAGGTTCAGCGCAAATGATCCGTTTCATCCAGCGTGATGAAGTTACACACCTGGTACTATTCCAAAATCTTATCAATACACTCAGAAAAGAGCGTCCTGACCTTTTCACTGATGCTTTAAAAGCAGAAGTTATTGAGATGTTTAAACAAGCGGTAGAGCTTGAAGTACAATGGGGACAGTATATTACTCAAGGACAGATCTTAGGTCTTACGGATGCTATCGTTGAGCAGTATATTAAATATCTGGCTGATGATAGACTAACATCGGTTGGATTTGAAAAACTTTACAATGTTGAAAATCCGATCAAATGGGTAAACGACTTTGCAAAATTTAACGATCAAAAAACAAACTTTTTTGAAGGTAATGTGACAAACTACTCTAAAGGTAGTTTGACATTTGACGACGACTTTTAAAAAGTGAAAATAGAAAATCTCGTTACACTCTCACTAAAAACTACCTCTGATTATGAAAAGAATCTAGAGGAGTTTTTAACTACTATTGACGGAGTTGAAGAAAACTCCCTCATAATAGCTCCAGAGGTTTGTCTAAGCGGTTTTGATTACGAAAATCTAGACAAATTGACAGAACTCTCATCACACTTTAGCACACTGATCCAAAAACACTCACAAAACAAGATTGTTATACTAACAATGTTAGAGCGTATAGATGGAAAAGTTTATAATATGGCTAAAGTTTTTGCGGATGGGAGTTTAGTTCATCAAAGGGCAAAAGCACGACTTTTTAAGCTTGGTGATGAGCATAAGTATATGCAAGAGGGTGATGATAACGATATAGAGATCTTTGAGATCGCAGGGGTGAAGATCGCACTGCTTATTTGTTTTGAGCTTCGTTTTAAAGAACTCTGGCAAAAAACAGAGGGTGCCGACATTATAGTAATCCCTGCTTGGTGGGGAAAATCTCGAAGCGAGCATTTTAGAGCACTGACACAAACGTTAGCGATTATCAATCAGTGTTATGTTTGTGCGAGTGATTCAGCTAATGATGAGTGCAGTGTTTTAAGCGGGATTATCACGCCGCAGGGAATAGAGAGTCGAAACGGGAATACACCTTGCTTAACGCAGGAGTATAAGAAAAAAGAGATCTCGGTTATGAGAAGATATTTGGATGTAGGGATAAAATAGTTGGATAGGATAAAAGCGACAAAAACGGCAAAGTTGGCTCAGGATTGTGAAGCAAAAATGGGTGGTTTAGATGAGTATGTGAAAAAAGCGATAGCATTAACGGACAGAGAGGCTTTTGTTCCAATGGGCTTTAGACATAATGCATATAAATTGGATGCATTACCGATAGGTTCAAACCAGTATATAAGTTCACCTCTTACAGTTGCCAAGATGACTGAATATTTGATCCCAAGAGGAGCAGACAGAGTTTTAGAAGTTGGTTGTGGCAGCGGGTATCAAGCGGCTGTACTCTCTCATCTTTTCCGTGGAGTTTTTACGATTGAGAGAATTGAAAGTTTAATACTTGAAGCAAAAAAAAGATTTCGCGATCTTGGACTTAACAATATCCATACACGTACCGATGACGGACAAAACGGATGGATCCAGTATGCTCCGTACGATCGTATTCTTTTCTCAGCCACTGCAAAAGAGATTCCCGCAAAACTTTTTGATCAGCTTGCAGATGAGGGGATCTTAGTAGCTCCTATAGAGCAAGCAGACGGTAAACAGGTCATTACCCGTTTTATGAAAAGGGGAGATCGCATCATCGAAGAGGAGCTTGAAGATTGTGATTTTGTACCTATTTTGGATGGTGTTGTAAAATAGATCTAAAGAAATTTGGATTATAAGAAGGAAGCATTTTGCCTAAAGAGCATACTTTTGATCAAGAGATTTATGAAATATTTTTGGATCAGCTTGAAGATGAATCTGTAGAGATCCAAAATTGTCTTGATTCACTTGAAAAGAATCAAGAATATAAAGATTGTATCAATAAGCTTTTTAGAATTTTTCATAGTCTTAAAGCCAACAGCGGCTATTTTCATTTTTATGAACTTGAAAAATTAGCTGCAAAAGTTGAAAGCGTTTTAAATGCGTTAAGAGAGAGTGTACCTCCACTTTCAAAAAATGTGCACGATTGGCTAAAAAATGTTTTTACTCAGTACTTTAAATGGATTGAAGAGTTACAAAGTGGTGCAAAAGAACTGAGTAAAATCAAGCAGAATCTTCTGAATGAAGTGCATATTTGTGAAGCGGTTGAGAATGATCCTTTATCACTTTTAAAGAAGTATAAACTTTACTATTTTCATGATAAAAAACAAGTTTCTGATAAGCTGATATCTTTTTTAGAACGTTATACGAGAGAAGTGGTTCTCTGTGATGATTTAGAACAGTTTCGCGAACTTATCCAAGAAAAGCCTGGGGAACTTTGTATTATAGATACCAAAAATAAATCTATTCAGGCACTTAGAATTTTATATAAGTATGCACCTAGAACAGCTTTAATTGTTTTATTGAATAAAACAGATACCACTACCCGTAAAAAATTGATGATTCAAGGGGTACATCATCTGATTACTTACCCTATCCGTCCCGATGAATTAAAACGTGAATTGATTACTGTAACAGAGTCTCATTTTGGTGAGAGAAAGTTTGTGATTGCTAACAAAGAGATTGAAAACTTTGTTTTGGGTTTACAAGCATTTCCAAATTCCATTCGTAATATACAGAGTATTTGTAATAGTGATGAAGCTTCAATCAAAGATCTGATACAAGCGGTTAAACAAGATCCTGTCATTGCCGGTATTGTTATGCAGGAAGTAAAGAATCCTCTTTATAATTTACCCGAAATTAAAACGATAGATAAAGCGGTTTCATTACTTGGAAAGAAATATCTTAATGCTATTGTTTTAAAGCAGCTACATAAAAACTTTGACTTTAGTGATTTAGAGGTGTATAAGATCTCATACAAACAGTTTTCGGATGTAGCTACAAAGCGTTATCTTTTGATGTTGAAATGGTATTCGAAAGTTTCCATATCGGCCTTAGCAACTCTATCAACAGCTGCTATTCTTGGGAATTTAGGACAGTTATTGATAGCAAAAGAGCTGAAAAAAAATAAAAAGGATGGTGTATTTAAAATATTTTTAGAGCACTCTCCTATTGAATATGCAGAACAAAAAGTGATACATACCACAACGGCAAGGGTAAGCAGTAATATTCTGAGTTTTTGGAATCTTGACAGGGATATTGTAGATTCAGTACGATTCAGTGATAATCCACAACATGCCCCTGTTGAAGTATACGATCTGGCACTCGCGAACCATGTAGTTTTTTATCTTATAGGACTTGATGGAAAAATAAATCCTACAATTCCTAAAAAAATGGAACAACTTCTTGTTAAGCAAGGGCTTAATGTAGAAACACTCCAAAATGCCCTTAACTCCGTGATCGAACTTTCACAAGGATAAATAAGCTTTTTTATAGTAAAATAAATTATTCATGTTATAGGATACGAGAGATGGAAGAGATTTACGGCATAAGATACACAAAACCTGAGGTAGTACTGCTGCAAGATACAGGTATAGGTGTTGCAGAAACAGCTGCACGTACATGTTATGATAGCTTTGAAAACAGTGAAAATGATGTTATTAAATCTATCCGTAACATTTTGCCCGATGAATCTATGACGAGTGAATTAAACAGCATAGATGAATCGCAACTCTTAGACGATCTTGCGTGGACTTATTTTCACCACTCTATCTTAGAACATGCAAACCTTTCATACTTGGTAAGAGGGACGAGTCGTGGTGTTCTGCAGGAGCATGCACGTCACAGACTTCAAGCAATCAGTGTGAGAAGTACACGCTACACTATGAGTAGTATTATCAATGCATTTGTAGCCTCTCTGCAAGGTGGCGGCAAAGAGTTTTTTATACAAAAAATACTCTCTTTCGATATGTTTGTAACAGCAGATGAAGATTATAACGCTTTAGAGATCTCGGGAATGTATGAGAAGCTTCTATATCAATCAAAAAAAGTGGAAGATTTTTATGCTATTTCGGTTGCTAAAAGCTCTTTAGGCTATTTAGAGGAGTTTGCAGGTGATTCACAGAAGCTTTATGAAGCACTCGAAGCTGGAAAGAAAAAGCGTAATGTGGGTGATGCATTTAAGCATATCATCTCAGACAACGTAAAAGTAGATATGGTAGTTACGTTCAATCTTAGAAGTTTAAAAAACTATTTTGCTCTAAGAGACAGCGGTGCTGCATATTTTCAGATCAGATGGCTGGCTGAGGCGATGAAGGCTGCTACTCCAAAGAAATATCTTGATCTTATCGTAAAAAACAAATAGGAATATATATGTATAAATTACTCATTCTCTCGTTGCTGGTTTTTAGTGGATGTTCCCATTTTAGAATAACAGGCACTATGTGTGATAATATCAATACTCAAGGGGGCGAAATGCCTGAAGAGTGTAGAGCGTACGATGAAAAGAAAGCTGACAAGGCTTTCAATAAAGTTACAGAAGATAAAAAAGTATCAAACAAAGATCTAGAGTTTGATAAAGAAGAGGAGTAAAAATGGCAAGAAGTGAAGTATGTGAATTATGTGGAAGTGCTGAAGGTGTAGAGTTAATCGAACTACCGGTAAGTGACGGGAGTGAAGAGCAAAGCATCTATGTATGTTCTACATGTAAATCTCAAATTGAGAGCGGTGAGCTTGATGAGACACATTTTAACTGTCTAAACGACTCTATGTGGAGTGAAACACCGGCAGTAAAAGTGATGAGCTACATCCTACTAAACAAACTTGGTCGTCAAGATATGGTAGATATGATGTATCTTGAAGAGGATGAACTAAAATTAGCTGAACAAGCGATTAATGCAGAAGCTAACAAACTTGTTTACAAAGATTGTAACGGTGTTGAACTTCATGCGGGTGACAGCATTGTGATTATGAAAGATTTAGAGGTTAAAGGTGCTGGATTTACTGCAAAACGCGGTACTACGGTTACTAGAATTTCACTTGCTCCAAACGATCCGACACATATCGAAGGTCGTGTAAACGGAACAAAAATCTTCTTAAAAACAGAGTTTATTAAAAAAGCGTAGTTTTTACTCTTGCCGTTAGGCAAAGCTTTAGTGAAAGGAATTTTTGCAGAAGCTTGCTTTTGTAAAAAGGAGACATATAGCAATGAAGCTTACAGACAGATTTTATAAGATCGACAAAGATTTTAGAAATCCCTATGCAAGAGACAGAGATAGGATTATCCACTCTGGCTCTTTTAGAAAACTTGAATACAAAACGCAGGTCTTTTTAAATCACGAGGGTGATTTTTTTAGAACGCGCCTTACACACTCAATCGAGGTCTCACAAATAGCTCGATCAATCACCTCAGAACTCGGTCTCAATGAATCTTTGGCAGAAGCTATAGCACTGGCTCACGATCTCGGTCATACCCCTTTTGGTCACATCGGCGGCGATACTTTAGATGAGTGTTTAAAAGCTGACGGTTTTAAAAATGGGTTTGAGCACAATTTCCAAAGTTTTCGCGTTGTTACCAAGCTGGAGAAACGTTATAGATCTTTTGACGGGCTTAACCTTACCTTTGCAACTTTAGAGGGGATTTTAAAACACTCTTACCCTTATAGAAAATCATTTATCCCTCCAGTAGTAGATGAGTATTTTGATCTTGAACGTCATCCGACATATGAGGCGATGATCGTTGATCGTGCCGATGAGATCGCTTACATTAGTCACGATATTGATGATGGAGTTCATTCCGGATTGATTACGTTTGAAGATCTCAAAGAGAGTGAGCTGGTATGTGAGATTTTGGATAAAGTTGCTTCAGAGGGTGTTGGCAGTGAAAATGACGAGATGTTCCGTTACCGTTTCAGCTCCCATATGATCAATCACTTAGTTTATTCGTTGTTGGAGTACTCAGAAAAAAGAGTAGAGGACAAAGAGGAGTTTCCTATCGGTTACGATAAGGAGCTTGAGACTAAAATCAAGAAGCTGAAAAAACTCCTTTTTACTAAAATGTACCAGCATAAAAATATAGTTCGAAAGATGTATGCAGGTGCTCAGGCGATTAAAGGGCTCTATAAAGGTTTAATGGAAGAGGAAAAGATGCTTCCGGAATTTCACTACAAACAGCTTGAACAAAGAGATAAACATAGAGTTATAGCCGACTATATTGCAAGTATGAGTGACCGTTACGCACTTAACTTTTATAATGAGATGTACGGGAAAATTTAACAAGAAAGTGATTGTATGGAAGAGTTGTCATTAAAAACTAAAAAACAGATTGTACTATCTAGAGTAATATATGATTATATCATCAATGGCTTGGCAGATGCACTTGAGAGTTTATCAGAGCAGGAGATGCAGCTTTTAGTGATGAGAATTAATATTCAGGCGATTGCACATGCCATCGACATTGCCAACGAAGAAGAGATCAGAGATTTTAATTACTGTTTCGATCAGTTGGGTGTAAAGTTTGAGACTCCAGTACCATTATCTCAGGTTGAGTTTTCACCGACATTTGTTGATGCTCATATAGATGACATACGTTCTGAACTTGGTTCTGAATTTGAGGATATGGTGACATATTTACAAAAGATGGAAACGACGATTTAGAATGTTTATAGAGTATGAAATAGCTAAGAAAAATGGAGCTCAAGACTTAGATAATTACTACGAATATAAGGGTGTTGATTATCTTATTTTATCTACAAATGCAAAACTTCAAATAAATGATGAATGGGTAGATGCTGTTTTGTATACAAATTCAAGTAATATCTATTTTATGAGAGAGAAAACTGAGTTTTTTACAAAGTTTACTAAAAAATAAATACTACACTTCCTCGTAAACCAAATCCTTTAGCAGAGTTATCCGTTGTTTTATACCAGTATTTTGGCACTAAAGAGAAGCTTAGTGTTTGTCCATTTATTTGTGTCACTTTAGAGATAAAAGCTGAACTAACACCTGTATCCTCTTCATTTTTAAGATCAAAAGTGTGCTCGAGCTGTACTCCGAGAGTCCATCCTCCAGGGATGTTTTTTGAAACTACAGGATTAACAAAAGCCGAAGAGATATCTGTACGGTTTTTATCCCCTGCAAAAGATTTGATGTAGTTTGCAAGGAGGACCAAGTTGTATGATCCCTCTTGTTGTATCAAAACAGCAGATGGTCCAACACCCCATTTTTCTCCACCTAAAAGTTCATCTGTAGCTGTTGGTAAAAGAAATACAGGCCCTACACCCCAGATAAGCCCACCATTACTTTTGTTTGGTGAGAGGAAGAATGTTTGTACAGTATCTCCAAGACCGCTTTGAGAACCTGAAACCACATCTTTTTGATCCATTACGGAAAATATAGTCCTTGAGATCAGATTCCAGTCATCACTCAATTCAAAAGGGAGTACTGGCTGAATGTTCAGTGTGGTTCGCACCCCTTTTTCGTTTGGACCGATATTTCGATCGTAATTAAATTGAAAGGGTATACTGATGAGTGAAGCGACAGGGTTGGCAAGCTTTTTGGCAAGATCATCAGAGCTATGTTCGGCAAAAGCAGCCATAGGCAAGCTCACGCTTAAAATCAAAGAGCTGATATATTTTTTTAACCCCACAGTAACTATCTTTTCGGTGTCAGATCTTCGATTGTTTCGTGTTTTGGCAGATCTATTTGGAGGATTTTTTTCTCTTTTGGATCGATCTCATGAAGATCGATCATCTTGATTCTTCTGCTGTAGTAGTTGTGGATATAATATTTTAGATTTTTCAGATCTGCAACAACGGTTGCTTGCGTGATCTCATCTACCTTTTTGCCTTTATTCATCGCAGCTACAGAGCCTTTTGGGATATCGAACTGATTGAGAATGTGAAACGCTTCAAACATAGCTTCATTTGCATTTTTCATTGGCGGAGCCGATTGTGAGTAGAAAGCCGCACGCACAAATCGTGATGGTGGTGTAAAGTCTCCAGGGATACCTCCTAAACCTGAACCTTCACCAAGTTGGCTAAAAGTTATATCTTCAATCTTTACAGGTGGAACATTTACAGGACTAAGGTAGATATAGTTTCTAAGGTTAGTCATGTGCCAGTCAAAGGTTGGAGAGTTTGCCATCACACCTAAAGGGTTATCATAGACCTTCAAGGTATCATCGACTGGCTCAATCACGATAGACGCTCCCGTTTTATCTGTTACGATCCAATGAAACGGCGGGACAATCCCTCCCCACTCTTTCATTTTTGCACCTGATAGTTTAAGATCTTTTAGTGCAGCTTTCACTTCATCAAGTGTTGCAAATTGCGTGAGGATAAAGTTTACAAAATTTATCGGAGCGACAACCTTTCCATCATCAGCTTTAGTTACTTTTGGATATTTTGCATAGTCCGGAAAATAAAATCCCCCTGCATGTAAACCAGCTTCATTGATTCCATCAAGAGCTTCTGCACTTCCATGTGTGTTAACCCCTGCTACGGCATATTTGGTAGTCCAGCTTTTCGGTTTTGCTCCATCTATTTTTCCACCATTCATAGCTATCCCTTTTGGGATCACGATAAGACGAATATCAAGCGGCACTCCAAACTCACCAGTACGTCCATAGACAACACTTTTATCTTCGGCTTTGAGGCATATCCCTGTACATGCATCCACATTCGGGCTAAAACTAAGTGCTGCTACGGTAGCAAGTGAAAGTAGAAACTGTTTTATTTTCATCTGTTGTCCTGTATTTGAAAAATTTAGACTATTGTAACAACTTTTCTTTACATCTAAATAAATATAAATAAATTTTTTCTGTGATATTATTCATTTGATAAAATTGAAGGCTGTATGATGAATAACAAATTTAAAATCGGTGTTTTACTATTTCCACAATTTGAACTACTTGATGTTTTTGGACCTCTTGAGATGTATGGGACACGTCCCGAAGTGTTTGAGATCTGTATGGTTTCCCAAAATATAGGGAGTGTTGTAAGTAAACAAGGTCCAAAAGTAGTTGCAGAGTATGATTTTAATAGCAGTGGTTATGATATTATAATGATCCCAGGCGGTATGGGGAC
The DNA here is from genome assembly GCF_014905095.1 of Sulfurimonas marina. Classification (NCBI taxonomy): domain Bacteria; kingdom Pseudomonadati; phylum Campylobacterota; class Epsilonproteobacteria; order Campylobacterales; family Sulfurimonadaceae; genus Sulfurimonas; species Sulfurimonas marina. Next base: position 22,439 of record NZ_CP041165.1, read on the forward strand.
ACGTAAAGAGGTAGAGAACCAAAAGATACTTGAATGGATCCAGATACAGTCAAAAGATGCAAAGTATATCACATCCATTTGTACAGGAAGTGCTTTAATGGCAAAATCAGGCTTACTTAACGGAGTACATGCAACAACAAACAAAAGAGCTTTTAATTGGGTGGTTTCTCAAGGTTCGAAAGTACTCTGGAAAAAAGAAGCTCGTTGGGTTGAAGATGGCAGATACTTTACATCTTCAGGTATTTCAGCAGGTATGGATATGACACTTGGACTTATAAGTAAAATATTGGGTACACAAGAAGCTTTAGCGATTGCAAATGAAGTTGAGTATGAATGGCACAGTGATCCGAGTTGGGATCCGTTTGCTAAACTATATGGTTGAATTTTTAGAGGTTTTTGAAGTAAAGAGTGAGAGCAAGCCCCAAAGGGCTAAACTCTACAGGCGTGATTCGTAACGTCTCATCATATAAAGACGTTTAAGCATTTTCTTACGAGATGCAATTTTGAATTTTTTACGCTTTTCAGTTTCTGTTTCGTGGAAACGGCGAGCACGAGCTTCTGTAACTATTAAGTTACGGTCAGTCTGCTTCTTGAAACGTCTGTAAGCTGCATCAAAATTATCATCTTGGCGTAGTACGATACCTGGCATATCACATCACCCACTTTCTGTATAAAATTTGAACTGGAATTATAGCGAAAAAAAGGCTAAAAGACAAACTAGTTCTTACAATCAAGCGTATAGATCGAAAAAATATAGTTCATATAGGGTTCACTTCTCTTTGTCAAATCTTGCAAGGAATACATATCTAAAATATATCCTGTTATATCGGTTGTACTTGTTGCCGTTGCGATTGCAGGGGTTTGTGAGAGTGTTGAAGCGGTGTTAACTATACACTGTTTTCCCGCTTGAAGCGTATAGAGCAGCTCCTCTTGATTATCTTCTGTTTGTTTTGTTAGTTTTATCTCTCCCGAGGTTAAAAACAAAACACTGTCACAAACATCACCCTGATTAAATAGAAGTGTATCTGCAGGTGCTTCTACTGGATGGAGTCTCATTTTTAAAAAGTCTTTGGCAGGTTGTTCCAGTTTGTCGTAAAACTCAAATACCGACATATCCATAAATAGATCCTTTATTAGTTTTTTGAATGATTAAATTAATATATTTTCAAACTAGATTGCTATAATATGGGATTTTAGCATAAAATTTTAAAGGTTTTTCGCGATGGAGTTTTTCACACTGTTTTTTAGCACACTATTTGATCTGAGTAATGAGATGGCTCCATACATTCTGTTTGGGCTTATATTTGCAGGGATTTTACACGAAATGGTACCAGATACCATAGTAAAAAATCATCTGGGGCATAACTCATTTTTCTCAGTGATAAAAGCGGCACTGTTTGGGATCCCGTTGCCAGTATGCTCATGCGGTGTTATCCCTTTGGCTGCAGGACTGAAAAAAAGCGGAGCAAGTAACGGTTCGGTGCTTTCATTTTTGATCTCGACACCGATCACGGGCGTTGATTCGATTCTTGCAACTTACGGAATGTTTGGTTGGGCATTTACAATTTATAGAGTGATAACTTCCGTGATTATCTCTATAATTGCCGGAGTTATAGCAAATTTCTATACAAAAAAAGAGATCGCAAAACAAGAAACTCTGGAGAGTGAGAGTTGTTGCAGCGGTGGAAGTTGCTGTTCCTCTTCTTCTTGTAGCAGCGAGGGTAAAAAGTTTTCTTTTAAAGGTGTGTTTCGATACGCCTTTGTCACACTTTTAGGAGATATTGCATCACCATTATTGATAGGACTTTTACTAGGTGCTTTGATCACAGTAGCTATTCCTGAAAACCTGAGTGAGATACTACTGACATATTCTTGGCTTTCATACATCATAGTGATCTTAATCGCAGTCCCTATGTATGTTTGTGCAACCGCATCGTTACCGATCGCAGCAGGATTAATGTTAGCAGGTGTATCACCGGGTGCAGCATTTGTGTTTTTAAGTGCAGGTCCAGCGACAAATACGGTGACAATAGGTGTAGTAAAAGAGATGTTGGGGAAAACAACACTGGCTATCTATCTTGGAACTATAGTAGTTGGATCTGTAGTATTTGGAATCGGTTTAGATTATATTTTAGAGGGTGTAGATATTAAAGAGATGATCCATCTCGATGAAGAAGCGGGAACTATAGAGATAGGTTCGAGTATCGTGTTATGGGCTTTTGTATTGTATTTTACTTTTAAGCCCATAATCACTCGAAAAACAGTTAGTTAACTGTTATATCGAAGTTAAGTGTTTTTAGCGTATTTTCTTTTGTAAATCTTCTTGAGAGTTTGTTAAAACTGATTGGTTCTTCCGGTTCCATAGAGAATTCGATAGACTCAGGGTCTTTAACAAATTCTGCGATAGCAGTTAACATTTTTACTTCAAGTTCCTGTTCCCTTTTTTCAGCTCTTTGGATATCTCTGTTTAAATTATTTAAGATCTTCTCTTTAAACTGCTCTGCATCTTTTCCGGATCTTTTTGCATTATAAGTAACTAGTGTATCTACAAGAGAATCATCTTTATATCTCAGAGATGATTTTCCAAGTTTTGCATAGTTAAATCCCATTGCCGCATTTGCTACGGAGTTTACATTATGAAACTGTGTAGTTAACGATAGTGCACCCATATCTTCAACATCAAAAGATAAGTTTTCAAGACTTAATACTTTTGCCTCTTTATCGAAGTTGTAATTGAGTGCAAAGTTTGTAATAAACTCATCCTTTTTTAGTGAATCTAGTGCTCTGTATAAACTTCTGTCAACCATTTTAAGTGCATTAGCGTCATTGTGCATACCGTTGATCTCAACATCAAGGTATTCAGGTACTTCATTTTCCGTATCTATATCGTTGATTACAATCTCATCAATTTTAAAACTCTCTTTATCAGATATTTTCATCTCAATACCTTCTATATGTGTTGAAAAACCAATTAGATCAACAGATACGTCGTAAGAGATTTTATCTTTTGGTATCCCCAGGCTACTGATCGTTTTATCGATTTTCTCTTCTGCTGCATTTGCCGCTATTGTTTTAAAGGCAATAACTCCCCCGACAGCTACTGCTACAATTCCCAGTCTAATCACTTGAATAGGTATTTGACTCATTTTATCCCTTTTTTATTAAGTTCGCACAAATTTTAGCAGTAGAAAAATTAATAATTGTTTATATATAGTTGAAATATCACAATTTTAGTTATTTAGAAAAATAAAAAAAGGGGTAACCATATAAGATTTTAAAACTGTTTTGACTATAATTCTTTTATGATTTCCCAAGATTCCATAGAAGCCTTAAAGGCACGACTTGATGTTGTTGATGTTGTCGGTAACTATGTCGAATTGAAAAAAGCCGGGGCTAACTTTAAAGCGCCGTGCCCTTTCCACGATGAAAAAACAGCTTCGTTTGTAGTAAGCCCTGCAAAACAGATCTACCACTGTTTCGGGTGTGGAGCCGGTGGGGACAGTATTAAGTTTGTTATGGAGTATGAAAAGCTTACCTATCCCGAAGCGATAGAGAAATTAGCTTCAAACTATAACTTTACACTTACATATACAGATAGCAAAAACAACAAACCCCGCTCACAGTTGATGGAAAAACTCAACGAGTGGTACCAAAATCTTCTTTCACACAATCAGACTGCTATGAGCTATCTGCATGAGCGTGGAATTTATGAGAGCAGTATCGAGAAATTTGGTCTTGGATATGCTCCAAAATCTCACGAGACTATCAATTATCTACAGTCACAACAGTTTAATATGCGTGAAGCGATAGAGTTTGGAGTAGTGGGTCACGATCAAGAGCGTCGTCAAACCTTTGCACGTTTTATCGAGCGTATCACTTTCCCGATCCACTCGGCTAACGGAAGTATTGTAGGTTTTGGCGGACGTACGATCACGGGACACAGCGCAAAGTATGTGAACTCTCCTGAGACCAAGTACTTCAACAAATCCCGTCTTTTATACGCTTATAATGTTGCAAAGCAGGCGATCTATAAAAAAGCTGAGATCATTATTACAGAGGGATACCTAGATGTAATAATGCTGCATCAAGCAGGATTTGACAATGCCGTAGCTACTCTTGGAACGGCTTTGACAAATGAACACCTTCCTCTTTTACGTAAAGGTACACCTCGTGTTATTATGGCTTATGACGGTGATAAAGCTGGACGTGCAGCGGCACTCAAAGCGAGTAAACTTTTAAGTGCTGCAGGATTTAACGGCGGCGTTGTAGTTTTTGAAGGGGGGCTTGATCCGGCAGACATGGTAAAAGAGGGTCGTGTGAATGAACTCTCAAATATTTTCCACGCTCCAAAACCGTTTATTGAGTTTGTTTTGGATGAACTGCTCTCACTTTACGATCTTAAAGATCCAAAAGCGAAAGAGAGTTGTATGGCCGAGGGTGTTTCTTACTTAAAAACACTTTCACCTATTTTACAAGAGGAGTATAAAACATACCTGGCTTCCCGTCTAGGAGGACTTGGGGTATCCCCTTCGCTTGTAAAGATAACAAACCAAACAAATAGTTCCCAAAAAGAGTTAGTACAAAAAAATACCCATAGAGATATGTGGGAGCTTTCACTTATTAAAACCATTATAGAGAGACCTGAATTTATAGAGAGTGTTTTAGATGTGATCGAGCCTTCGATGTTGCAGTTTCATTCACGTGAATTCTCTTTGGCGTTAGAGAATAAAACAGATGCACCCGAATTGATGGCTATCTTGGTTGATGAGAAGATCATCTCTTTACACACTGCCGAGGAGCTTAACTCTGAGTTAATCACCTTTTTAACAAGATATTATGACAGGGAACTTAAAAAGATCAATACCGCTTCAAATATCTCTTTTGAGCAAAAAGCATTTTATATCCGAAAATACCGCGGGAAAATAGCACAACTTAAACGTGGACAACTGGTCAGGTTTGAAGCTTAATTACTTTTTTTTATAATAGTGTAACTTTCTTGTGATAAAATTTCAAAAATTTTTTAGGTAAACAGTGTCTTTAAAAAAGATACCCATGTGCCTTCACAAGGAAGAAATATGAAAGCTATAGCTTTATTTAGTGGTGGATTAGACTCTACTTTGGCGATGAAACTTATTATCGATCAAGGTATAGATGTACTTGCGATCAATATCGCAACAGGTTTTGGTAGTACAAAAGACAGACGTGAACATATGGAAAATATGTGTCGTCAAGTTGGTGCAGAATTTAAGATCGTAGATATTCAAGACGAGTATCTTCAAGATGTACTGTTTGATCCGAAATACGGTTATGGAAAACATTTCAATCCTTGTATAGATTGTCACGCAAAAATGTTTGAAGTGGCAAAAAGAATTATGAAAGATGAGGGTGCATCGTTTTTAATCAGCGGTGAGGTTTTAGGACAACGCCCGATGTCTCAAAACAAAGATGCTCTGCAAACTGTTTTAAACGAGTCTAACTGTGACGGTTTATTGCTTCGTCCAATGTCAGCAAAACGTTTAGCACCTACGATCCCAGAGACTGAAGGGTGGGTTGATCGTGAAAAACTTGAAGATATCATGGGAAGAAGCCGTGATCGTCAAATGGAGTTAGCTAAAGAGATCGGACTTACTGATTTTGAATCTCCGGGCGGCGGATGTCTTTTAACGGATGAAAACTTCGGGAAAAAGATGTGGGACTTCATCAAATACGATAAATTCGAGAAGCAAGATATCCCTGTTATGAAACACGGACGCCATTTCAGACTTGAAAACGGTGCAAAACTTGTAATTGGTCGTGATAAAGATGAAAATGCATTCTTGCAAGAGATCGAAAATGATAAATTTTACCACATCAGAACTGTTGGGATTCCCGGACCTCATGCACTTCTTAGTAAAAATGCAACACCAGAAGATAAAGAGCTTGCAACTCGCGGAATTTTAACGTATTGTAAAGCAAAAGCGGGGGAAAACTATACACTCTCTTTTGATGGCGAAGAGGTAACAGCGACGCCTTTAGAGTCACGAGAAATAATGAAACCTTTTTCTATAATGTAAGATATTGTGATATACTAGTCTTATCTTAAAAAATAAGGGTTAGATAGATGGCAGGTGTACACTTCTCATTTGATAATTTTAAACAGTTAGTTGAGTTAAATATAGGGATTGCAGATAGATTAGATGAAAATCGTGCTGAGCGTTTTACTATACTCTATTGCGATTTTTCATCGATTGCGCCAGAGGTGGTAAACAGCTCTTTGCAAACTGTACTACGTACATCTGACGCAGTAGTTAATAAAGGGAACGATTATTATTGTGTACTTCCTTATACGGATCAATACGGTGCCGTAAGCGTAAGAGAAATTTTTGAAGAGTTTTTCGATAAGTCGGTAGCATCAACTACGGTAAGTTATCCAGCTGATGGAGAAAATGTTAAAGAGCTTTTTGAGAGTTTGAAAGAGAATGGAAAGACTCGATTAAAAAAAGATCTGCAACTTATCTAGATTAGTTCTCTTTTGTTTGATTGGTTTCAAACTTATACTCTTTTGATCTTTTATAAAAAGAGATAGCTTCGGCTATCTCCTGCTGTCTGTAAAGTTTTTTATCGCATACCATTCTGCATTTTATTTTCGGATTATTCATCGCTTCTTTATTTTCCGGCGATAAAGTAGAGTCATAGATCCTCTCTCCCAACAATAGTACCGGCATAAAAAATAGTAAAAATTTTATCATTACAACCACATCGACCTATAAAGTTACAACTTAAGTATTTTGGAACACTAAATGCTATATTTTATCTAAATTCCCATAAATGGAGAGAGATAATGATAGCTTTAACACTCAAAAGTGATCCAAAAACAGAATCATCACTTCCTTTAGCTTCAAAAGAGGCAACAGCGTCTACTCTCTCTTTTGCCTCATTTTTAGATGGGTTAGGGGAGCAAAAAGGTGATCTGAAGTTAGCGCAAAACGGTGCGTTAGTTTTATCACTTCAAGAAAATGCAACTGATGAGAAGCCAAAAGATACAAAAACAGCTTCATCCTCAATACTCTCTTTACTGCAAGGTGAGGAACTTGAAACCATCAAAGAGGATCTCAAAACTTTAGAGTTAAATCCGCAGATAACTAAAGATAAAACAGTTTCTGAGCTTAAAGTGCTTATTCAAGAAGCGAAGCAATATCTGAAAAATAAGATTACTAGTTTAGAAGGGTTTAAAAAGAGTGAGATCGCATCTCTGCCAAAAACACTTAAAGGGCTTACTCAAGTAGCTCAGAAGTTTGGAATTGATGTTTCAAAAATAACACTTGAAGAGGTGAAACAGAGTGTTAAAACTATTGAAACTACTGAAGTTTCCGAGAGTATAAAAACAAAAGCAGAACCAAAACTAAAAGAAGATCCGAAAGTTTCGACAAAACCTGCTGTAGCTAGAGATATAAAAACTACACAAAAAAGTGTAAAAAATGAGAGTGATGACGCTGTTGATACTATACAAGTTAAAGAACAAGCGAAAGAACAGGTAAAAACTGAACAGACAGCCGCAAAACAAACACCGCTCTTTAAAGCACAAACAAAAGTTATGGAATTAAGTACACAACAGATTGTTGCCGCTAAAGTAACTACAGAGGTTGAGAAGCCGCAAAAACAGAAGAGTGAAAATACTTTAGAGCTTTTACTCCGTGGTCAAAAGGCTATACAAAAAGATACGTCACTCACTGCAGATTTTTCGGTTGCAACAGCAAAAGTGATAGCACCTACTGCTAAAACAGATGCTCAACAAAATTTAGAGAGTCTGCTTAACGGTGAAAGCGCATCAGAATCACATCATACAAAAACAGATTCGCTTAATGTGAATAAAGCGGATAGTTTTGAAGTAAAACTAAATGAAGCGAAACAGATGATCAAATATCTTTCACAAGACGTGAAACAGGCTATTGAAGATTATAAAGCTCCTTTTACAAGGGTAAAGGTACAGCTAAACCCTCAAAAACTGGGTGAAGTTGATCTTACGGTTGTTCAGCGTGGAAAAAATCTCCATATCAATCTAAGTTCAAATAATGCCGCAATAAATACCCTAGCTATGAATGCAAATGATCTCAAAATACAGTTAAACAATACTGGAATACAAAATGCTTCATTGAACTTTAGTAATACGTCGCAGGGTGATCAAAGTGGTGCAGGCTCTAATGCTCACCAGCAACAACAAAACCGTCAAAATGCACAAGAAGAGTACGGTTATTTTCAAGTTGAGGAAACAAATGAAGAGATTGTAAGCTCTCTCGAGATAGTTGTTCCTCACTATGCATAAAGGATAAGTTATGGCAATTAATGCTTATGGAGAAAATGTAGCAACATACGGAACGGTTACAGATACAACTTCGACTGTAGAGGATAAAACGGCACTTGGTAAAGACGATTTTATGAAACTGCTTTTAATTCAGTTGCAGTATCAAGATCCGACTGAACCTATGGATACAGAAAAGATCTTAACGCAAACTTCGCAATTAGCAGCACTAGAAGCTTCAGACAATACAAAAACAGCTCTAGAAAACCTAACAAACTCTTTAGGAAGTTCACAGCAGTTTTCTACAATTGCAGCAATCGGAAAAAGAGCAGATCTTGGAAGTGATGCAATTGCACATGATGAGGGCTCAACATCAACTTTTGAGCTTTACTTTCCGGAAGATGCATATACGGGGACTATAGAGATCTCTGATTCAGAAGGAAATGTTGTTGCAACAATGAACCTTCAAGATCAAACAGATGCCAACGGTGATCCTGTTGACACACATACAGAGGGTGTATGGCAGTTTACTTGGGACGGAAAAGATGATCAAGACAATGCCGTGGCAAGTGGTATTTATCATGTAAATGCTTCGTATCAAAATGAAGCAAGCCAGACAAATACGACAAGAGTTGGAGCATATCCTATTGAATCTGTTCGTTTTGACAGTGGAACTACATATGTAAAACTTGGTTCAAGCTATGTGCCTCTTGATAATGTAGTGGAAGTTTACTAGGAGGGTCGTTCCTATGATGACGCAAGCATTTTATACAGGTATCTCCGGTCTTAAAAACTACTCTTCAGGAATAGATGTAGTTTCTAACAATATCGCAAATATCTCTACTGTGGGTTACCGTGCATACAATTCAGAGTATGCTTCACTTTTTGAAGAATCACTGCAAAGTGCATCGGCAGGTATTTCAGCATCATCTGTTGGAAACGGTGTAAGAATGCAGGCGACTGCAATGTCAACAGAACAGGGGACTTTAGCGCTTTCAGAACGTAGTACCGATTTGGCAATACTGGGTGAAGGTTGGTTCGGTGTTCGAGGGGATGGCGATGTTGTATATACAAGAGACGGAAGTTTCAATATAGATGCAAATGCCGATCTCGTTACAAATGACGGTCTTCATGTTCTTGGAACAATGGGCGGTAATTTTGATGAAAACAATGTTTTGACAGAGGTACTTACAGAAGTAAAACTCGGTGATGAAAATACAGTAGAAAAACTTCGTTTTCCAAGAACACTTACGTATCCGCCGGAACCGACAACTGAGGCAAAGTTTTTTGCAAATGTGGGTGCGGGATATGAAACGATCACTGTAAGTGCCAATGTTGTTGATGCACAAAACAATAGAAATCTATTACGTTTAGAGATGACAAAAAAAGAGATACAAACTCCTCCAGGGACTCAGTATGACATAACAGCAACAATTAGAAGTGCTGACGGTACGATAGAGTATGCTTCAGAAGCAGGAGACCTGTTCTTTGATGATACGGGTGCCTTTGCATCAAGTACGATTACAACTATAGACAATAACGGTACACCGGTTGCGATCAATTTAGGGAGCGGATATGACGGACTTTTCTCTGTAGATGTTCCTGAAGTAGCACCTGGATCAAGCTTGGCAGACGGAACTATAGGTGGAGATCTGCAAGGGTATTCAATCTCTCAAGAGGGTGATGTTTTTGCTACTTTTACTAATGGTAAACAAAGTAGTGTAGGTAAACTGGCTGTTTTTCATTTTGCAAATGAACAAGGACTTAATAGAATCAGTGGAACGAGATTTGAAGAGAGTGCAAACAGTGGTCAAGCATTTTTTTATAAAGATGCAAACGGGGATAACTTTATAGGTACAAATATTCAAAACTATCGTTTAGAGAGTTCTAACTACGATATGGCTGCCGGTTTAACGGAGCTAATAATTCTGCAACGTGCGTATGATGCAAACTCAAAATCTGTAACAACGGCTGATCAAATGATGCAAAAAGCCCTGCAGATGGATGCTTAGTCTTCATAAATAAAAGTTGGCACACTTTATGCTTTAACTCCTTTACTAACTCTATCTTTATTAGAAGGTAGACTATAAAGGATTTGATATGTTGAAATCACTTTTCTCTGGTGTATCAGGACTACAATCCCATCAAGTTGCGATGGACGTTGAGTCTAATAATATCGCCAATGTTAATACAGTCGGTTTTAAGTACTCTCGTGCAAACTTTTCTGACCTTTTAGCACAAACGAAAGCTATCGCAACAGCTCCGCAAGGGCAGCTCGGTGGTAAAAACCCTGTGCAGGTAGGACTTGGATCAACAGTAAATTCTATGACAAGAATTTTTGCTCAGGGTTCTGTACAAAACTCCGATAAAAATACCGATGTTGCTATTCAAGGTGACGGATTTTTTATTATCTCTCCGGATGGCGGGAATACTTACAAGTATACGCGTGCAGGGGACTTCAAATTTGATGCGGGTGGAAACTTTGTTGATAACAACGGTTTTATCGCTCAAGGTTGGCTGCGTGATCCGGTAACAGGAACAGTAGATTCAACTGCACCGATCGAAAATATCAACATCCCGCCTGGACTTACAACTCCGGCAAATGCAACACAAGAGGTTGTATTAAAAGCAAACCTTAACTCTGGTCCTTTAGTAGAGAGTTTCTCTCCTGCGTATGAAGTTCCAAGTGGTGCCCCTGTTGCTCCGTTTACAACAGCACTACCTGCAGTTGATGACAATGGTTTTCCGATTGAATCAGGTGATGTGGGTGTAATGTTCAATGAAGTTGGAGAGGCATTCTCACTTCAAAACGGACAAGGTGTTTGGGCCTCTTTTAGAGAATCAACTGTAACAAGTGGAGCAGTAACAGGTGGTTTAGCAGCTGATAGTGCGGAGAGTATTACATTTGATCTTGATGATGGAAGTACAAAAACTGTAAACTTCACGTTTTTAGCAGGTAACACTGCTGCACAAAATGCTGCTATTGAAGCATCTGCGATCAACTCTATCTCAACAGTAACTGGGATCACAGCATCTGTAAATGCGTTGGATCAAGTTGTATTGGTAAATGATAATGCTTCGGGTTCAGCTTCACACAATATTAGTGTAAATGCTGTAAGTAGTGGAAATACTGGTCTTGCTGCGGGTGATGCGGATCAGAGTGCTTGGAGATATACATACAATGCAGCAGGTCCAACTACTGCTGCTGGTGCAGATAAAGAGTTCAATACTATTGCATCACTTCGTGAAGCGTTAGAGAATCAGGCAAATGCAGAACCGGGTGCTGCTGGTATTGAAGTTAGTGTAAACGATCAAGGTAAATTAGAACTTACAAATACTAATGCCGCAAGTTACAATGTTAACTTGAAAATGACAGGAGTATCTGGAGGCGGTGTAACAGAAAATGTACGCTTTACAAGAAATATGGAAGCGATGAATACTGTACTTCAAGCAGGTACGGCAGGGAAATCATTTTCTCAAGCGTTTAACGCGGCAACACACTCAAGTTCTATCGATGTATTTGATTCTCTTGGTTCAAAACACACACTCAGAATGGAGTTTAGAAAAATAAGTCTTGATGCTGCAACAGGTAGTGAATGGGCAGTAACTATTACGGTTCCTGAACCGGCTACGATCGATACGGTAGCACCTACATTTGAGAAAAAAGGTTCTATCAGATTTAACAATGACGGATCACTGGCAACATATTCACCGCCAAATATCTCATTTACGGCGAACAACGGTTCAGCTCCGGATCAGCAGATTAACCTCTCTTTCGGTACTGGAAATATGTTTGACGGTATGACATCTTTTGACAGTGTTTCATCAACGTCTGGGATCTCTCAAGACGGTTATACGGGTGGTGACTTAGTTGGTATTAGAATCGATCAATCGGGTACGTTAATCGGTTCATTCTCAAATGGTCGTTCATTCGGTCTTGCACAAATTGCAATGGCGAAGTTTACAAATAACGAAGGTCTTTCAACTGAGGGTGGAAATGTATTTATCCAAACAGCCAACTCAGGGGATCCGATCATCGGTACTGCGGCAACTGCAGGGCGTGGATTTATCCAGTCTGCTGCGTTAGAGGCATCAAACGTTGACCTCTCTAGGGCATTGACACAGTTAATCATTGTACAACGTGGTTTCCAGGCAAATGGTAAAACGATTACAACATCGGATCAACTTCTTCAGACACTTATAGGGTTGAAAAACTAATTTTTAATCCTATTTTGCTATAATCTCTTTATTAAAAAATGAAGAGGTTATATCGATGCAATTCTCCGCTCCACTTAAATCAAACTCAAAAAAAATCATGTTGCTAGGTTCAGGTGAACTTGGTAAAGAAGTTATTATCGAAGCACAACGTTTAGGACTTGAAACTATCGCAGTAGATAAGTATGAAAATGCTCCTGCTCATCAAGTAGCACATAGAAGTTATGTTGTAGATATGCAAAACAAAGATGCTCTTTTAGAGATTATCTATCGTGAAAAACCACACTACATCCTACCTGAGATCGAAGCTCTTTCAATTGATGCTCTTTTTGAAGCAGAAGATAAAGGTTACAACGTTATTCCAAATGCTAATGCTGTTTCAAAAACAATGAACAGAAAAAACATTAGAACTTTTGCTGCTGAAACATTAGGTCTTAAAACAGGTCCATACAAGTTTGTGACAACTGAAGAGGGTTTAATGGGTGCAGCACGTGAATTAGGTTTCCCATGTGTTATCAAGCCTGTAATGAGTTCAAGCGGTCATGGTCAGTCAATTGCAAGATCAGAAGCTGATATTCCAAACTCTTGGGATATGGCAAAAGAGGCACGTGGAGATGCGAGTGAGTTAATTGTTGAAGCGTTTGTTGATTTTGACTATGAGATCACGATGCTTACTGCTCGTAACGGTAAAGAGACAGTATTTTGTGAGCCTATCGGGCATGAGCAAAGAGACGGTGACTATGTTTTCTCTTGGCAGCCGATGGAGATGAGTGAAGTTGCAAAACAAAAAGCACAGCAGATCGCAAAAGAGATCACAGATGGTCTTGGCGGTCAAGGGCTTTTTGGAGTAGAGCTGTTTGTAAAAGGTGATGAGGTGTATTTCTCAGAAGTAAGCCCGCGTCCACACGATACCGGTATGGTTACACTTATCACTCAGTCTCAGAGTGAATTTGCACTTCATTTACGTGCAGTACTTGGTCTTCCTTTAGGTTTTACTTTCTACGGCGACGGTGCAAGTGCGGCTTATAAAACAAACTTACATAACTACGCACCTGTAATTAGTGTAGATGATTCTCTATTCTCTGACAACTCTTATGTAAGAGTATTTGGTAAACCTGAAGCCCATAAAGGGCGTCGTTTAGCTGTTGCTTTAGTGTATGACAAAGTAGATGCTGCACTAGAAAAAGCACGTGAATTGATTGAGAAAGTAAAAGACAACTAATGAAAATAGTTCTTCTTGATACGATCACATTTGGAGATACGGATTTAAGTGGATTTGAGCAGTTTGGTGACGTAATTACTTATGCAAAAACTGCACCCGAGCATACGCAAGAGAGAGTAGTTGATGCCGATGTAATCGTAACTAACAAAGTTGTAATCACAAAAGAGATCATGCAAGAATGCAAGAGTTTAAAACTCATTTGTGTAGCAGCAACGGGGATGAACAATGTCAATCTTGAAGCTGCTGCAGAGCTTGGAATTGCCGTTAAGAATGTTGCAGGATATTCGACAGATTCTGTAATCCAGCACACTTTTTCAATGCTATTTTATCTGATGGGGCATTCACGTTATTATGATGAGAGTATTAAAGATGGTACTTACTCAAACAGCGGTGTTTTTACAGATGTTAGCCGTCCTTTTTTTGAAGTAAAAGGGAAAAAGTGGGGTATCATAGGGCTTGGTGAAATTGGTCGCGGAGTTGCAAAAGTAGCAAGTTGTTTCGGTGCTGATGTTTGTTACTACTCAACAAGTGGGAAAAACAACAATTCTGAGTACAAAAGTGTTGATCTAAACACACTTTTAAGCAGTTGTGACATTGTTACGATCCATGCACCTTTAAATGAGCAGACAAACAACCTTTTAGATTATAAAGAGTTGAGTTCTTGTAAAGAGGGTGCGATCGTTTTAAATCTCGGTCGCGGCGGGATCATCAATGAAGATGCGGTTGCAAAACTTGTTGACGAAAAGAATCTTTATTTCGGTCTTGATGTGTTTGTAAAAGAACCTTTACCGAGTGAATCACCGCTTTTAAGTGTGAATAACAAAGAGCGCCTTTACATGACTCCTCACATAGCTTGGACATCTGTTGAAGCAAGAGATGAGCTGATTGCGGGTGTGATCACAAACATTAAAGAGAGTATCTAAAGTTTTTTATGGCTGAACTCTCTTTAGCCTTAGCTGCATTTTTTGCAGCGACAATTCTTCCTTTTTCTTCCGAAGCTGCTTTTTTAGTAGCGCTTTCAAATGGAATGCCGATTGCAAATGCTTTATTATCTGCCTCAATAGGCAACATTCTTGCTATTATCGTAAACTATTATCTTGGAGTTTTTCTTTATGAAAAAACAAAAGCGAAACTTTTTAGATCGAAGATAGGAAAAAGATCATATAGTTTTGGGCATAAGTATGGCTATTTTGCATTATTGCTTTCCTGGTTACCGATAGTTGGTGATCCGCTTACTTTAGTTGCAGGACTTGTCAGGTTAAAGTTTGTTTGGTTTGTTATAATTGCAGGGAGTTTGAGGGTTTTGCGTTATTATTTTTTGACGTTTTTGTAGGCTTTCTAATTTTTCTTGGGTACTTTTAGAATTTTGTTTACGAGGACGAATCCTCGCTACGCTCTGAGCCTCTAGAACAAATTTCTAAAAGTACAGAAAATATTTGTAAAAATCATAACTATTGAAAAGGTGTACGGGATGAAAACCGATGTATTGATTATTGGAGCGGGTGGAGCAGGTCTGATGGCTGCAATCGCCGCAAAAGAAGAGGGTGTTGATGTCTTGGTGCTTACAAAAGAGTATCCAACACGTTCTCAAACCTGTATGGCTCAAGGCGGGATGAATGCTGCCCTTGGTAATGTAGCTGAAGACAGTGTAGAAGATCACATACAGAACACACTCAAATCTGCCCACGGTGAAGCGGATGAAGAGTCTATCCGTTTTATGTGTTCAGAAGCTATCAATGCTGTTGAATATCTTGATAGTATCGGTGTATGTTTTTCACGTACAGGTGATGGCAAGATAGCTCAAAGAAGACTTGGTGGAGCATCTGCACCCCGTGCATGTTATGCACAGGATTATACGGGTTTAAAAATTCTTCATACTTTATATGATCGAGCGAATGCTTTAGGGATTGAGTTTGTGAATGACACCTTTTTATTAGAGGTGTTAAAAGATGAAGATGGAAATGCCTGCGGTGCAAAAGTGTTAGATATCCGTAGCGGTGAATTAAAAACATATATCGCAAAAACGGTTATTTTAGCAACGGGCGGTTATTCACGCATCTATGACAAATACTCGACAAACTCGACAGCTTCAAGCGGTGATGGGATTGCAGCGGCACTTCGTGCGGGTGCAAAGTTAAAAGATATGGAGTTTGTACAGTTTCATCCGACGGGTCTGAAAAACTCTTCTATCCTCATTAGTGAATCGGCTCGCGGCGAGGGCGGTTACCTGTTAAACTCTAAAGGGGAGCGTTTTACCGATGAATTGGCACCTCGTGATCAAGTGAGTCGTGCTATTGATGAGCAGATCAAAAAAGGGGAGGATATTTTCTTAGATATTCGCCACCTTGGAGAGAGCTTTATAGACGAGGGTCTACCACAAGAGAGAAAGCTGGCAAAACTGTATGAAAATGTTGATCCGGTGCATGACCTTATCCCTATAAAACCTGTAGCTCACTATACAATGGGCGGTATTGCTGTTGATAACAGATCACAAACCAATGTTGAGAGACTCTATGCATGTGGAGAGTGTGCAAACCATAATGTACACGGTGCAAACCGTTTAGGCGGTAACTCACTTTTAGAGATCGTAGTGTTTGGGCGTGAAGCAGGACGCAATGCAGCAACAAAGGCAAAAGAGGTGGCAAGTTTATCGGTACCTGCACACACTGAATGCTTTTTAGAAAAAGAGTTTAGCAATACTGTTGATTTTTATAAGTACAAAGAGAAGATCGGAAATCTGCTTTATAACAAAGTGGGTATTGTGAGAAAAAAATCTGAGCTCAAAGATGCGTTGGAGGAGCTGGAGATGATCAAATCACTTCTGCCGCAAATGGGTTGGAGTGATACTTCTGCTGTTTATAATACTAACAAACAAGAGTTCTTAGAGTTTAGAAACATTGTTGAAGTAAGTGAAGTTGTAATTCAAAGTGCTCTTGGCAGAGATGAAAGTTGCGGTGCACACTATATGGAGGCGCAGTCATGAAAATAACGGTTAAAAGAGACTCTGCATTTGAGATTTACGAGCTTGAAGATGGAGCATACACACTTCTAGAAGCATTGAACAAGATTAAACGTGAGCTCGATAATACACTCAGCTTTTCAAGCGGATGCCGAAGCAGCGTGTGTGGAAGCTGTGCGATGCGTGTGAATGAAAAAGAGGTATTGGCGTGTTCATACAAAGTGCAAGAGGGTGACTTGATTGAACCGCTTAACAATATGCCTGTAATCCGCGATCTTGTTGTAGATATGGACAAGTCGTATGAGATGAACGTAAAAGCAAAAGCGTGGATCAAAACTATAAACAGTGAAGCTGTTTTAGATCATGAAGCAGAGAAGATCAATGAGGTGCAAAGTGATTGTATCTTATGCGGTTCATGTTATTCATCTTGCCCGGTATATGCCGTAAACGGTGAGTTCTTAGGACCGTTTTCACTCACAAGAGTTTGGAAGTATGTAAGTGACAAACGTGAAAATGACGCTGCGGAGAAGATCGATACTATTCAGACAAACGGGATCTGGGATTGTACACTTTGTAATAACTGTACAGTTGTATGTCCGCAAAATATCTCATCTAAGGCCGACATAGAAAAACTGAGAGTGCGATCAAGCATGTTTGGTTACAGCGATCCTAATTTCGGATCGTTTGGCGGTGGATTTGATGGAGGATTCGGGTTTGACGGAAGCCCTAGTTTCTAGGGCTTTTTTTGTTACTCTACAGTAACAGTTACTGGAGCCGGTGTCTCCATGATCGGATCTGAACCAAAACGGTTTTGACCGACACTTCCTTGTAAAACAGTGAGTATAAGGAACCAGATCCAACCGATAACAGGTATGATCTGTATGAGCTGCCACCAGCCGCTTTTATCTATATCATGCATTCTTCTTGCTGCTAAAGCCAGAAAAGGGATAAACGAAGCTAATGTGAAAATAGTTCCAAACAGTCCTGCAGAGTATACTACATAGTCTATTTCAGAACCTATCAGACCATCTAATAAACCGACTAAGAAAGATATAATAAAGTAAAACAGTACAAAAAACCAATACTCTTGCCTTCTTGCTCTGCCGTCAAAGTTAGCATAGTTCTTTCTATAGATATCTATAAAATACTTGATGAAGTACTCTTTAACTTGATCCATTTTCTATCCTTTTCTAACAAAATATACTTATTTATAGCATAATGACTATCTATGATCTTACAATTTTGTAACTATTTATAAAAAAAACTTATACAGTTACGGAATGTAACAAAAATTAATCAACTCCAGAGCTTAAGCTAACAAACATTATATGTTATAATTAACATAAAAAAAGGTTAGTGATGGCAAAAGAGCATTCATTTGATATAACGGCAAAAGTAGATGTTCAACTTTTTAAAAATGCTATAAATCTCGTAGATCGTGAAGTTGCAAACAGATATGATTTTAAAGGTACGACATACGAAGTTAATTATAAAGAGAAAGATAAAGCGTTAGTGTTAGTAGCATCATCGGACAATAAACTTGATGCGCTCAAAGATATAGTAATTGAAAAACTTTTAAAACAGGGACTCTCTTCAAAAGTATTAGATGAACTTCGTGTTGAAGATGCAAGCGGAGGTACAAGAAAAGCGACTTACAGAGTTGTTGATTACATCGAGTCTAAAGAGGCGAAGAAGATTACAGCCGACATCAAAAAAATGAAGTTAAAAGTAAATGCTCAGATCGAGGGTGACAGCATCCGTGTAAAAGCCAAAAATATTGACGATCTCCAGAAAGTTATGAAGATGGTTCGTGAAGGTGAGTGGGAAGCTCCGTTAAAATTTGAAAATATGAGATAGGGGATCATAATGAAAAAGATGAGTGTAGAGGATGCAGCGACGTTTTTTGGTGTTTCAAAAGAAGCTATTCACAATAGAATCAGACGCGGTTCAATTCAAAGTGTAGTAGAGAACGGCATAAAATTGGTTGTAGTTGATGAGCAGGCAAAAGCACCACAGAAGAGAGCAACAGCTACAAAGTCTATTAATAATGACAGATACTATAAATACCTTGAAGAACAAAATGCAAAACTGCAACAACGTGTAGACACTTTAGAAGGTGAAACAAGAAGTCTGCGTGATCAAAAAGAGCAGATGCTTATAGAAGAGAAAGAAAAGCTGGAGCGTATCTATAAAGAGAAAGATGAACAACTCAAAAACATTTTGCATACACTCTCTTCAAAGTTCATGTTAAGTGCAGCACCTTCTGAAGAGCTTGAAGCGATTGAACAACATGACGCTTTTGAAGCAGAGATTGAAGAGGAAACTCCAAGTGAACTTATCTCATTGAAAAAATATCTCAAATCTCTTAAGCTATCTGAGAAAAAGATGATAAAAACTCTTAAAAAGTTTAAAGAGTTGGAAGATGATAGAATTGTAAGAGTAGGGAAAAAGATCTATATAGATCCACTAAAATATGATTATAGCGATCTGATCAAGAAGTAAGTATTACTTCTTGTTCTTATTGAAAACCTCTTGCATAATGCTTTGTTGCATTAAAGTCTCCATAAATGCTGTATCTAGCTCTACATAAAATTGATCTGAATCCTGTTCATCTAACTGTACCGTATAACTTATCTCCATAGTTTGATCAGTATCAAACAGTGCTTCAGCTTTACAACTTCTAAGTTTTACCGTTTCATCATATGCAACAGCTCTGAATGAAGAGAGTTCAACCATAGCTTTTGGTAAAGATTTTGTAAAACCCGCTAAGAAAAGGTTATTTGAGTTTTGTGCATTGTCTAAGATATTTGTATAAACTTGCTTCACTGTATCTTGAACATCTTCGTTTGAACATTTTGGTGCATTATCGCTAAAACATCCACTCATAAACAGGGCTAGTAAAACCGTTGGTATAAAAATTTTCATTCTTGCTTCCTTTTTTTTATTGTATCAAAAAACTAGAGATCATCTTGTTTTAAAGAGATCCCTTTCATATGGGAGATAGGGTAGGAGAAAGCGATTCCCGCTCCCGAACCTACAAGATCAAGCTCCTCCATAATCGATTTTATAATATCATCCACTTTTTTTGTCGGTGTGATAAACATCAAGTTAGAGTCTGTATTTTCACTGTGAAGACGGTTGTAAAAGTTCTCCATTTTCTCTAGACCCATACCGTGAGCACTCATAATAGTTACACCTCTTGCACCCGCATTACGAGCAGCTTGCAGTGCTTGTTCCGTTTTATTTGTCGGAACTATAACGTGTACCGCTGAGAAAGGGATATCGTAAGATTGACGTTTATCCGTCCCTTGAATACTTACAGTAGAAAGACCCATATTGTTTGCATCTTCTAAAGCGTGACGAAGTTCATTAATATGGATACGCTCCTTTTCACGCTCCCCGCGAATACCCATCTGTTCCGTTACAAAACCGTACAGCATAACCGTGATCATAGGAAAGAGTGATGCAAATGCGATCAGTCCGAAACCATCGATCAGCGGATCACGCCCTTCAATGTTTGTTGCCAGTCCAAGACCAAGGGCTGCAACAAGCGGTACCGTTACCGTTGAAGTTGTAACCCCGCCGCTATCGTATGCTACAGGGATAATATATTTTGGTGAGAGGAAAGTAAGAACTATAACAAACAGGTATCCGGCCATAATGTAGTAGACAATTTCACCGCCGACAACGATTCTGTATGCCCCTAAAGAGATACCGATCGCAACTCCGATTGCAACAAACACACGTAAAGCGTAGTCATTTATTTTCCCGTCACTAATCTCTTTTGCTTTTCTTGCAATTGCCGTAAGTGATGGCTCTGCCATAGTTGTAGAAAAACCGATCAATGCTCCAAACGAGTAGATAATAACGTTGTTGTCATATCTTGTAAGTTCCAGTGCCATAGTTTCACCAACTGAGAAAAGACCCATCTCAAGACCGACGATGAAAGCATCAAGACCTATAATTACAAGCCCAAAACCGATGATAACCTCTTTGAGATTATCAATAGGTTTTTTGAGGATCGCATACTGGAAAAACAGAATAACTGCTAAGATTGGCAGAACATCTATCATCACCCCTATGAGACCTTTAAGGACATCCAGGATTTTAAAGTTGTATTGTGTAGCAACGGTTGCAGCAGCATCAGTAATCGGTGCGATTGTAGGGATCTGAGTAACGGAATCTACAAACTGATACACTACGATTCCGTAAAACTGTACAAAGATCATAGGTGTAAGTGATGCAAATGCGATCAGCCCAAATCCGTCTAGTACTGGGTTTCTTCCCTTTATGTTTGAAGCAAGACCAATCCCAAGAGCTGCAACAAGAGGCACTGTTACCGTAGAAGTTGTAACACCTCCAAGGTCGTATGCAAGTCCTACGATCTCAGCAGGTGAAAAAGCAGTTGCCGCAACTACCAGAATGTAACCTGAGATGATGTAGTAGTGGATCGGATGCCCTTTGATAATTCTCCAAACACCAAGTACGATCGCAAAACCGACAGAAAATGCCACTACCATTCTAAGGGTCGTAGCATCAATACGTCCGTCACTGATTGAGGCCGCTTTTTGGGCGATAACGATAAGAGCAGGTTCTGCAACAGTAGTACCAAAGCCGATCATAAAAGCAAAAAGCATGATCCAAAATGTGGAGCCTTTGTTTGCAAACTCACTTGCTAAACCCTCACCTACAGGGAATATCCCAACTTCAAGTCCAAGTAAAAATACAGCAAGACCTACACCAACAATTGCAAGTCCGATCGTAGTACCTAACCAGTTTTCAGGTACACTCTGAATGATTGCAAGTTGAAAAAACATAATCACGAGAATGATAGGTAAAAGGTCTCTAAAAGACTCTTTTAAGAGTTGTAAAAAGGTTGAAAAACTTAACAAACTATGTCCTATTTAATTTTTTCGTATGATATCTAAAAGAGACAAAGAAAAGATTTAAAACCCATTTTGAGAAAAAGTGTTATAATGGATGTAGAAAATTATTCTAAAGGATTTATCATGAAAAGTTTCAAACTAATTGCAGTTGCAATGTTATTTGGTTCAATGAGTTTATTTGCCGCTAACTACGGTAATATGAGTACAGATGAATTGTTAGATCTTAGAGGTACACCTAAAACACAACAAGAGCGTAACCAACTTCATAATGAACTTCAAAATCGTTACCAGACAATGTCTCAAGAGCAAAAACAACGTTTCAATACTGTACCTGGAAAAGGTATGGGTAAAAGCCAAAACCAAGGTCAAGGTCAAGGAATGGGCAAAGGGATGAAAAAAGGTATGGGTAAATGTCAAGGAATGAAAAAAGGTATGGGTCAAGGTCAAGGGATGGGCAAAGGTAGAATGTAAAACTTCTACCCCTCTCTTTTTTTAAGTCACTTTTGGGCTACATAACTGTACAATGCGCTTTCTACTACAGTGGACAGTTGGCCGAGTGGTCGAAGGCGCTCGCCTGGAACGCGAGTATAGGGCAACCTATCGTGGGTTCGAATCCCACATTGTCCACCATTTATTAATCAAATCACTTCCATATCCAAAACAAAATTTATTACTTTCTCTTCAGCCATTTCACACGGTTTTAAAAGCGGTTTGTCAATGTTGTAATAGTTGAGACTTATAAAATCGTTGTCTCCAAGCTCTTTGGCATAGAGTTTTATAAGCTTGCCATCTAGTTGTGTTTGTTTTGAAAGCAGATAACGTTTGTTATTGTAAAACACGTCATAACTCCCGTCTGATAGTTCCAAAAGTTTCGCATGAAACACTTCTCTTTTATCCATTACTACTCTTTATTAGTTTAATTTATATGTAGAGAAATTATATATAAATTATTAAGTTACGAGTTACCAAAATGTACTCAATTTGCTTCTTTTTCGCAATCAAACAGAAATATCCATGAAATATTTGGCAGTTACCATTCCGACAAGAATCTGAAAAGATCGATAATTTTAGGAGAATGACAATATGAAAAAGCGTACAATCTTAAGTGCTTTAACGGCGGCTTTTTTAGCAGTTTCTTTTGCTGCGTGCAATAGTAGCGAAGATGGTGTTGATGGAATTAATGGTACTGATGGTGTTGACGGTCAGAGTGCAGGTTTTATAAAGTGGGAATTTGAAGAGCTTAGTGCACCAGTAACGGATGCAGAGAAAACTTCTATTCGTACAGCTACGAAGATCACAAACAATGCAGACGGGATCACAGACACTATAGGTTTTACAAAACTTATGGCTACGACAGATACAGACAACGGTGAAACGTTCGGTTTATTAAAAGATCATAATGATGTAGCTATGACATTTACTGATGGAAGTCCATATATCTGTAACGGTACAAATGCAGGACTTGGTTCAGGGCTTGATCACTCATCTATTTTAGAAAAAGATGGTCGTATCTTTATGGTATCTCAGTTTGAATGTGAAGTGGGTGCTATGTATGGTATGGAGTTAGAGCAAAATGCTACGACAGGTGCACTTGCAGTTAAAAAAGATTCTCTTCAATATATCAGTCAAAAAGAGGGTTACGGTGGTTGGGTACACTGTGCTGGTGTAACTACACCTTGGAACTCACACTTAGGGAGTGAAGAGTATGAACCAAATGCTCGTGCTGTAGAGGCTGATCTTAATACTACAACAATGTTAACTGGTAACAAGTACTATGATGAGGTTACAAAATACTACTGGCAAGATGAAAACAATGCTAATGCAACTAACAATAACAACCCTTATTTCTATGGTTGGATCCCTGAAGTTACAGTAAGCGGTGCTGCAGCTACACCGGCATTTGCTTATACAAAACACTTTAGTATGGGACGTGCAGCTTGGGAGTTGGCATATGTAATGCCTGATGAAAAAACTGCTTACCTTTCAGATGACGGTACAAACGTTGGTTTTTATATGTATGTAGCAGATACTGCAAAAGATCTAAGCGCAGGTACACTTTACGCTGCTAAATGGATCCAAACTTCAAACGTTGGTGCAGGTGCGGCAGACCTTATGTGGATCAAACTTGGACATACAACAGATGCAGAGATCAAAACTATCGTTGCAACTGAACCTAACTTTAGCGATATCTTCAACGTTGAAACACCAAATGTTGACGATACTTGTCCAACTGCGGGCTTCTCATTTGTAAATACGGCAATGGGTAAAGAGTGTCTTCAAGTAAAAGCTGGACAAGAAACAGCAGCAGCATACTTAGAAACTCGCCGTTATGCAGCTATGAAAGGTGCAACTACTGAGTTCCGTAAAGAGGAAGGGATCACTTTTAACCCAGATAACTCTACTGTTTATGTAGCGATGAGTCAAGTTGCTAAAGGGATGGCAGATACTGTAGGTGATGTACAGCTTTCTGAAAATAAATGTGGTGCTGTATATGGTTTAGATGTTTACGGTTCAGCTGAAACAGCTTACGATTCACTTCAAAACGTAATCAACAGTGACTATGTAGTGAAAAACATGCATTCGGTTGTTGAAGGTTCTCCTGCCGTTTATCCTGCAGGTTCTGCATATGAGAGCTATACATGTTCTGTAAACGGGATCGCAAATCCTGATAACGTAACATACCTAGAGGGTGAAAACATCTTAGCGATCGGTGAAGATACAAGTATGCATCCAAATGACTTTGTATGGAGTTTCGATACAACTTCAAATGAATTAACTCGTATTGTTTCTACACCGTACGGTTCTGAAACAACTTCACCATTTTGGTATAAAGATATCAACGGTTGGGGATACTTAAGTTTAGTAACACAACACCCATTCGGTGAGACAAGTACTAGTGATGTTGAAAACTCTTTAACACCGACAGATACTGAATCTTCTATCGGAGTTGTAGGGCCGTTTGACTTTACACTTGGTGATTCTAAAGGTTCACGTTAAATTTTCGAGAGAGGGTTGTAAGACCTTCTCTCCATTAAAATATTTTAGAATGTTTTTGTGGAGAGAATGATGGTAAAAAAGTATATAAATATAGGTTTGTTTTGTTGTTTGGCAATGTTTGCAGAGGGTTGCGGTACGCAAGAAGATCTTCAAAGTGATCAAAATATCTCTCAAGTGGAGCAGATAGAGCAAAACAGCAGTGTTTCGTATCGTGTAGCAGCTCAGGAGCTTACAATAACAACAGCTTCAAGCGTACTCAATAAAGCAGCCTATGTATCTTCTCAGTGCTATACAAAAACCGTAGATGAGAATAATGTAGCACACAATCCCTGTTTCTCTTGCCACATAAACTCTGAAGAGCCTAACTACATAGATGATCCAGACTTACAAGAGAGTTATGCTTTTAGTGAATATACGGTGACAAACCGCTGGACAAACCTTTTTAAAGATCGTACACAACAAGTGGCTAATATTACAGATGATGCGATACTTAGTTATGTTAGACAAAGCAACTATTTTGATGAGAATAATAGTATTGTTTTAAATGAGATCTTAGCGAGTGTTCCAAATGAGTGGGACTATAACAGTGACGGTATCTGGAGCGGTTACAAACCTGACTGTTATTTCAACTTTGATGGTGAAGGTTTTGATCAAACACCACAGAACAGCTATACAGGCTGGAGAGCTTTTGCATACTATCCGTTTCTTGGGACATTTTGGCCGACAAACGGTTCGATGGATGATGTGCTGATCCGTCTGCCGAAGGTGATGCGTGAAGATAAAAACGGAGCGTTTGATCTTAATGTGTATAAGATCAATTTAGCTGTTGTAGAGTCTTTGATCAAGAAAAATCCCGTAAAGATAGAGAGTGTGGATGAAACGATTTACGGGGTTGACCTTAACAATAATGGAGTTTTAGATGTGGCAGATGAGGTGGCATACAACTGGGTAGCGCCCAAGTACGATTTTGCAACAAAAAAATATACCAATTTCTCTATGCATTATGTGGGAGCGGCGAAAGAGGCTTTAATTGAGAACACGCTTCATATCGCTCCGGGACTTTATCCTGAAGGGACGGAGTTTTTACACAGTGTGAGATACATGGATGTGCAAGATAACAACTCCCTTACTATGGCTCCGAGGATGAAAGAGTTGCGATACAGCAAAAAAACAGCATGGAATACCTATCCTGAACTTAACAATGCAACAAAAGCTGAGATAAAAGAGAAAGAGGCCTTTCCAGATAGACTACGAACAATCAGCGGTGATGCCGAACATGGTCTGAGAAACGGTTTGGGATGGATTTATCAAGGATTTATAGAAGATAAAAAAGGTTATCTACGCCCGCAGACTTATGAGGAGACACTTTTTTGTATAGGGTGTCACTCAGGGATTGGTGCAACGGTGGACAGCTCTTTTGTCTTTTCAAGAAAACTGGATGAGGCACAGGGTGTAAAAAGCTGGTACCATTGGAGCCAAAAAGCTCTAGAGGGGATAAAAGAGCCGAAATTAAGTGACGGTAGATATGAGTATGAACTTTATCTGCAAGCTAACGGTGCAGGGGATGAGTTTAGGGACAACGATGAACTTCAAGAGAAGTTTTTTGATATAAACGGCTCACTTAAATCTGAAGAGATGCAAAAAGTCCGTAACGACATCAGTTATCTTCTTATCCCCTCTATAGATCGTGCTTTAGAGTTAAATAAAGCGTATAAGGTGATTGTAGAGGAGCAAAGCTTCATCTACGGGCGTGATGCTCATATAAAACCTGTAGAAAATGTTCACAAAGAGGTAGAGGCACTTACTCCGACAAAAGTGACGGTGATTCGAAAATAGAAAAATATAAGCGGTAGATTCAAATATGCTACTATATCGTTTTCAATAATTGCAGCTGGTAGGAGCGTATTTGCACATTTATCGTATAGTTTTTTTATTTGCACTTTTTTTAAGTGGATGTTCACTGCCGCAAGTTGCCCCCGTAAAAGTTGGGCAGCAGCAAAAAGATGTATCTTTTAGCGAAGATGTCAAACCTATTTTAGATAAGCGTTGTGTCGTTTGTCACTCTTGTTATAACTCTCCGTGCCAAGCGAAGTTGAGTTCATTTGCAGGGATCGATCGAGGGGGTTCTAAGATCGAGGTGTACAATGCAACAAGACTCTCTCCCCAAACACCGACAAGACTTTTCATTGATGCAAAAAACACGCAAGAGTGGCATACAAAAGGGTTTTTCTCTTTAACGCAAAATCTTGAAGATACCAACGGAACTTCTAACGATTCGATTATGTTGCATCTTCTGCATAACAAACAAACAAATCCGGATGTTATAGGGGACTACGATCCGGAGCACGATACATTGATGTGTCCAAAAGATAAAGAGGAATTAAGCAAGTATCTTTATGAAAAGCCTAATCACGGCATGCCTTACGGGTTTCCAGCTTTAAAACAAAGAGAATATATAACTTTGGCATCGTGGCTTTTTCAAGGGGCAAAAGATGATCACAACAGTGCCGTGCAAGTTTCAAAAAATGCCCAAAAAGAGATAGAAAAGTGGGAAAAGTTTTTGAATGCACAAGACCCAAAACATCAGATGAGTGCAAGATACCTCTATGAGCATCTCTACCTTGCACATATCTATTTTTCGAGTGCAAAAGGGGAGTTTTTTGAGTTGGTGCGTTCCTATACGCCTGCTCCGCAGCCGACCGACATCATTCCGACACTTCGCCCTTTTGATGACCCGCAGGTGGAGAAGTTTTACTATAGATTTCGTAAGATAGAGTCGACTATTGTTCATAAAACACATATGATTATGAAGTTTGACGATACTGTATTAGCAAGATATAACGAGCTTTTTATGGAACCAGAGTGGAGAGAAAAACCCCATACAATCTCTTACGATACAAAGATTAGTGCGAATCCTTTTATAGCCTACAAGCAGATTCCCGCATCTTCAAGATATCAGTTTTTACTCGATAACTCGAAATTTATTGTTATGACGTTTATCCGCGGTCCTGTTTGTCGCGGGCAGATGGCACTGAATGTTATACACGATCACTTCTGGGTAATGTTTCGCGATCCGAAGTTTGATATAGCGGTAATTGATCCTGAGTTTATAGATACGCAGGTTCAAAATCTTAGCTTGCCGATCGAGAATGTTGATCATGACTTGTTAAAAACTTTCAGTGATGAGTACAGGGAGCGTTACGAGCACTATTATCAGGCGAAAAAAGAGAGAACAACACAACTCTTTAATGGCGGGTATCCGATCGAGTCTATCTACAAAGGTGTAAAAAGTTCAGACTCTCCGATATTAACTGTATATAGACATTTTGATTCTGCTTCTGTAAGCCGCGGCGTATTAGGGGAAGAGCCTCGTACGATGTGGGTGATCGACTATGCACAGTTTGAAAGATTGTATTATGCTTTAGTTGCGGGGTACGATGTATTTGGCAATGTATCGCATCAGACAAACATAAGACGCTATATGGACTTTTTACGTATGGAGGGTGAAGCAAACTTTTTAGAGTACATGCCTCAAAAGAAACGTTTATCTATAATGGAGTCATGGTATATCAATGATGAGAGTGTTGTTGATGATGCGAAATATGTTGCAATAGAAAAATTGAACAATAAGATCGTTTATAAAACTGATGATTACAAACATGAATTTATAGAAAAGATAGTAAACCAATATCTTCCAAAAGATTTAAATATAACATTTGATCGCATGAACTATAAAACAAAAGCAGAGATGAAAACACTTACAATGCCAAAAGATTATAAAACCGCTTTTGACTATATTCAGGCTACTCGGGCATTGACTTTACCTGGAAGCGGTTTTGTCCGTTTTATGACTGACAGGGGTGCAAATAATATGTTGCTGCGCATAGAGATGGAAGATGGAACATTTATAACGAAAAACCTGGTCATTAACCGTTGGCACGATAACGTAAACTCTCTGTTTATGGAGGAGAGTATGCTTGATCCGAGTAAAGACACTATGGATTTTTTAGATAGTTTCATAGGCTCATATCCTAACGTTTTTATAGATGTGAAGTTTTCACAACTGCCGGAGTTTTTAAATCTTATGAAAAATACGACGGGGACTTTAAAAGACTTACAGAAGTTTCAAAAGTATTTTATTAGCAGATCCGATCCGAGGTTTTGGGAGTATTACGACTGGTTCCAAAAGGAGTTCGATCGCCAAAACGGTGTAGAAGCAGGGTTATACGATCTTAACAGATACGCAAGAACACCTTGGCAAAAGAGCCATTAAGGGTAGAGAAGCATCTCCAACTTTTTTTGATTCAAAAGGTTGTTGTTTTCATCCAGGATCTCAAGATCTTTAAGTTTACGAAGCGTTCTTGAGAGTGTTTCGGGTGTAATGTTGAGTATGTTTGCTATGTCAATCTTTTTGTGAGTTTGGAAGATATCTTTGTGTTCGTCGATCAATGAACACACTTTTGCAGTCGCATCAAAAACCAGGTTTCTGTTGATCGATTTTTCCAGACCCTTGATCTTATGTGTAAGAGATTTAATGATGTGCCAGGAGAGCTGTGGTATCTCTTCAATTAGTTTTAAAAAATTCTCTTTATCTATAACAGCAACGAATGTGTTATCTTTTTGTGCAGATGCAGTGGCTGGAAAAGGGGTATTTTCAATAGTAGCCATCTCAGCTACCATTGTGGGTTCTATAAAATGGTGCAGTACAACTTCATTTGCTTTGGCATTGGTTTTGTAGAGTTTTAACTCCCCCTCTAGTAAAATATAAAATGAATCGGCTCCTTCACCTTCATAAAAAAGTATCTCACCTTTTTGCAGCTTTTTGACAAGAGTCATAGACTCTATAGCTTTTATCTCGTCATCATTGAGGGAGTTAAATAGATATAAATCTTTTAATTTTTTTGCATACATAGTTTAATTATAGCAAGATTACTTGATCTATATCAATCGCTATCTTCCCCTTTTTTACTACAATAAAGAAAAATTTTTAAAAGGGTATCTACGATGTTGATTGATATAAAAAGTATGCCTTTGGTTGCTATGGAGTTTATGAATGAAACCCATACAAAAGATGTGGAGATTATTAATGAACTGTTTGCACTTGTGTTAGCGTATGAGGCCTCACCCACTTTAGAGAATAAAAAAAGAGTAGATGAACTTTACGGTGATTGGTTTGCACATACCATTGAACATTTCCGCGCCGAAGAGGTGATGATGCAAGAGAAAAGATTTCCTCCCTATCCTATGCATAAAGGGGAACATGAAAAAGCTCTTAGACTAATGGATGAGGTGTTTCGTGAGTGGCAGAGAGATCAAGATATAAATATTTTAAAAAAGTATATGACCGAGCATCTTGTACCATGGCTGACAAACCATATAAATACGATGGATACTGTCACTGCAAGGTTTTTTCAATCAGAAACAACTCCATGTGCAATGCACTAGAGTTGTGATAGATAAATCTAAATATTATCTCCCCTCTATTAGCCGATCTTCGATCTCATAAGCGATCTCATCAATGACGTTTGTTACCTTATCGTAAAACACTTTGTCAAAGTAGCTATCGTTGATTGCTTCACTCGGTGCGAGGTTGTTTAGAATTGAGTGTTCGATAAAATGAGCCATTGTATTGACACCCACTACCATCCCGCTTGTGCCTATAACAACTAACAAAGAACAATCTTGTATCTCTTTATCCAGTGTCTCATACTGTGGTGCCATCTCTCCAAACATAACAATGTAAGGACGTACCTGATCGCTTCCACATGCTACACATTTTCCCCCGTTTACTTCTGAGAGTTTGTTATACCCTATATCGTAGATATGATTGCACGATTCACACTCCACTTTTGTGAGTTCCCCATGGAGATGGACGAGATTATCGGGTTCAATACCCGCTTTTTCAAAAAGGTTGTCCACATTTTGTGTGATTATGGCTAGATCATCTTTATATCTGTTTTTGAGATGGGCTAAAACTTTATGGGCATGATTAGGCTCTTTATCTGAAAGTTCTGTTCTTCTTTTGTCGTAAAATTCAATAGTTTGTTCTCTGTTACTTATAAGACATCCTGCCGTACAGATATCATCTACAGAGTATTGGGCCCAGAGCCCGTCACTCTCTCTAAAGGTAGATAGACCGCTTTCAGCACTAATTCCTGCTCCGCTTAAAACAACAACTTTAGCCATAATATCTCCTTTTAATTTATGAGCTATTATAATGGTAGTAAGTTTAAACGATGTTAAGGTTTGAGATGGATCTAGTTTTTATTATAAAGTCATTGATCGGATTGGTACTTTTGTTGGGAATTTTAGTCGCACTTTTGCTCTATAGACCAAATAAGAAAAAGGGAAATGAGGCTGGAGAGGGAACTAAAAAAGATAGTGATTATACACTTGAAGAGTTATACTCAATTATTAAAGATAAACACTCTACAACTAAAAAATTGAAATGGGCACTCGATATAGTTATTAGATACCATGGAGAGATCCCGCCTAAAAACGGGGTTCAATTGGATGAAGATTTTTATAAATATTCTGAAATCCTGCTTCGAATATGCCAGCATCCAAATACTAAAAAAGAGTTGATTTTAGAGTTTGACAAAGCGTTAAGAGAGTTAAATCCACAGTACAAAAAAGAGATTAACGACTTTTTGACAAGAGGACTCAACGCTAGAGATATAGCATCCTCTTAATTTATTGCTGTCTTTTATTAAATCCCGATGTACCGAGTTTTGAGTCAATCGTAAAACCTTCACTATATGGTTTGAGGTAGTTTGGAACTGCTCTTCCTTTGAGTTTCATCATATCACTTAACATACTTTTTGCAACAACTTCAGGAGTAAGTTTTTTGACATCCGTCAGATATGTAAACAGTAGTTCCCCCTGTCTTTGAAGCGAGATTTTATAAGTTGAATCGGTTTGTTCATATACCCATAAACTAAATGCATAAAAGTTTGTAAAAACACTTTCATCTTTCCATAACAGTTCAACAGAGTTTTTAAAGTTTCCACTGTTGTGTAAAATATCCCAAAAACGTGCAAAGCGTTTCATTTTTTGGATCTCTTTAAATGAGAGCTGGTTATTTTTGAGAATATCATATGGCGGGATATCGCTATAAACCATTCCAAAAGTTTCATCATGTCTGTCGATATAGGTCCCTGAGAGCTTCTTGAGTATTCCTATTTGAATTTCACATGAGCTCATAGCTTTGAGTTGATCAAGGTTTTTTCCGAAACTCTTCAAAGATTCACCCGGTAAGCCGACAATTAAATCAAGATGGATATGTGCAGAGGTCTCATTTTCCAAAAAGGCGATGTTCTCTTTGATCTTATCAATTTTAAGCTGTCTTGATATATTGTTGGCTATCTCCGTATTGAGTGTTTGAATACCAATTTCGAGCTGCAGTGCACCGTGGGGGAACGATTTTATCTTCTCTCTAAGTGAAGCTGGAAAATGATCGGGAATCACTTCAAAGTGTGCAAAGTAAGGCGGCTCTTTTTCTAAAAAGAAATCAAGCACCATATTTGCCGCTTTCATATTGAGGTTGAATGTACGATCGACAAATTTAAAGTTTCTCGCACCTCTTTTCCAAAGAGTCTCAAACTCCTCCAACACTTTTTCAAGATTAAAAGCACGTACTTTTTCATCCATTGAAGAGAGACAAAATTCACACTCAAAAGGGCATCCGCGTGAGATCTCTACATAGATATAACGGTTTTGGATATCTTCGTCGGTGTAGTATTTGTAGGGAAGTTCCAACTCTTTTAGTTTCGGAGCCGAGAGGGGTGTAATTCTCTCGTGAGCATTATTTTCAACAATATTTTTACAAAGCTCGTAAAATGCAACATCGCCTTCCCCTTTGATGATAAAATCGGCATCACTAAAGTCTACACGAAAAGGCTCGTAACTCACCTCTGGACCGCCGAGGACTATTTTTGTCTCAGGGGAGACTCTTTTGATGATGTGAATAAGTTCGTGAATCTGTGAGGCATTCCAGATGTAGACACCAAGTCCCAAGATATTGGGTTTTTCATCCAGAATTTTCTCAGCTACGCTTTGCATAGCATCGTTTATAGAAAACTCCATAATCGTTGTATCGTTTTGAAGCTCTTGCATATTTGCATAAAGATAGCGAAGTGCCAAAGATGTATGTGTATATCTGGAGTTAAGGGTTGAGAGTACTATTTTCATAAAAGTTCCTATCCCAAAGATAACCCAACTTTCAGCGACAAGAGAAGTGTTCTAGTTCAAGGCAAATTTTTGCAGGACTAGTTTTGTCTAATGCAAAAAAATTTAACGATGAAATAGGATACTTCTCTTATCGCCCGAAGGGAGTTGTAGAACTATACCTACTAGTGCGTTAAAAACCCTTGAAGCTACTAGTAGCTCCTACGGATTTTTGCCTAATATTAAGCATAGTTTTACAACTCTGAAAATTTGGTTATCTTTGGGATAGGAACTTGAAAGTCTATAATAAAAAGGGAAAAATCAGCCAAGAGGTAAAAAGGGAAAAACTCGGCTGATTTAAATATTTTATAGGAGTATATATTTTCTCTCGCATATGAAAGGGGGAAACATATTTGAGATGAAAAATTATATTAATTATAAGTAAATGCTAAGTAAATAGGGATAGTCTTACGTAGCTTTGCCTTTTACCGATGATGATGCGATTTCAGTTAACATCTCAAAGAGTTTAACTGATGCATCTTCCATAGTCTCGAAGTTCTCTATGATCTTCTCTGGATTACCCATTTTGAAAAGACCGTCTTCTTTGATAATATCCATATTTTTAAATACCATATTATGTACCTGAGCATGAATAGGGTCCATCTCTTTAAATGTTCTAAGATGCCCAAATCTCTCTTCTCCAAATCCTGTATACCATTTCCCCATACGGCACGATTTATGATCTGCAAATTCAGCATTTTTATCGTTTTGTAAAACAGTTGAGTATGCTTTAGATTTAAAAAGGATGTGATCAACTTTTACTAATGTTGTAAAGAGGCGGTTTTGGATTTCATATGCTGTATCTGAAGAGCGTTCTGCCATAGAGTTTAGATCTGAGAATGTACCTTCAAAAGCGTGAATAACATCATTTGATTCTTGTGCAATTGAGCTGATTTGATCAGAATTGCTACGCATATCGTTTGCTTCTTGCTGGAGTGTCGAGATATTTATCTCGATTTCAGTTGTCGCTTTTTGTGTGCGCTCTGCAAGTTTTCTTACCTCGTCGGCAACAACTGCAAAGCCACGTCCATGTTCACCCGCACGTGCCGCTTCGATTGCAGCATTAAGTGCAAGTAGATTTGTTTGATCAGCAATATCTTTGATAAGTCCTAAAACTTCTGATATTTCACGTGTACGCCCTTCAAGAGAGATGATACCCTCGTGAGAAGATGATATAAGTGTTATGAGTTGTTCTAAACGCTCACCTATCTCTTTAACACTATTGAGACTGTTTTGAGATTGTTGGGCAGTCTCATGTGCAACCGTTGCGATATCGTTTGCACTCCCTGAAGTTTGTGAAAGATCGGTTTGGATCACTGTCAGACCCCCTTCGATTCCTCCACCTGATTTTGAAAAGCTGTCGGTTAGATCTCCTAAGATCCTTTTTTCATGCCCTTGTGCAACAGAGTTTAGGGCAGTGTTTAGTTTTTCCTCTGTTGATTTAAAAATTCCATGAAGACCATAAGGGAAAGTTACTCTGTAGTTTTTACCGACAGAAGCGTGTTCTATAGAAGCTCTGGCATCCCTCATAAAAGCTTCTACTTGATCAAGTACATCGTTAAGTGCCCATGCGAAACTTGATTCAAACGAGTTGTCCTCAGGGATATGGGTAATACGTCCGTTAAGTTTTCCTTCTGCTGCTTCTAAAAGTACTTTATGTGCATCTGTAATAAGTCTATTGTTTTTTGTACACCCTTTACTCGCTGCAGGAACAAAAAGGGCCAAAAGTGTTATAAACAGTGCAATCCCTCCTGCTATATATTCACCTATGATCAGTGTATAGAGTGTAATGGCGATAAGTGTGACAAATAAAAGAGTGCTCTGTTTACTGCTGAATAGTTGTAATAAATTCGTCATACGAAATACCTTTGTCGTTAAGTGTTTGTTCTAAAAAACGGATACTAGCATCCATACCCTGAGATTTTTCGATCGATAACATCTCTTTATAAAGAGGTTTAATGATCTCTAGAGCAGAAGCTTTTGGCTTACGTCTAACTGAGAGATAACCGATGGTATTGCCGTTGCTGTCAAATGAAGGGGTAACATTAGTAAAAACCCAGTAATCGTTTTTGTTTTTTGTTTGGTTAATCACAAATGCAAAGATCTCTTCTTTGTTTTGAATTTTGTTCCAAAGAAGTTTAAAGACTGCTTTTGGCATAGAGGGGTGTCTGATAATATTGTGAGATTTCCCAAGTAACTCCTCTTCACTATACTCACCCATCTCCATAAAAATTCTGTTAACGTAGGTGATGATACCTTTTGTATCTGTTTTTGAAACGATAAAATCGTTTTCATTTAGATGCTTTTCCATAAATATTTCCCTTAAAAAAAGGAGTGAAGTATATATAAAAAATTATTATAAAAAGATTATTTTGTGATAAATTAGTGTTTTTTGGGAAATTTGTTATACTTCCGTCATGTCAATATTTTTAGCAATATTTTATTATTTTTATTTTTCCATTATCGGTGTTTATGTGATATTTATCCCCAAGGTGCTCTCAAGTATCGGCTATAGTGCCAGCGAAATAGGGATTTTACTCGGAGCTGCTCCGCTTGTACGTTTTATACTCCCTTTCCTGTTTATCAAGGGATTGAAATTAGATGCAAAAATGTTTAATCTCTCCCTCGTTATTTTGGTAATTGCATCTTTGTGTTTTTATCTCTCAGTTGAGAATTTTTACCAGCTTCTGCTTTCAAACATTTTTTTAGGGATAGGACTTAGTCTGGTACTCCCCTATGTGGAGGTGATTTCACTTGAAAATATAGGGAAACAGCGTTACGGAAAAGTACGATTGTTCGGCTCTATCGGTTTTATAGTTGTAGCCCTTGTTCTTGCAAAGTTTTTAAGTGCACCCGTTGTTGCCCTTAATTTTTTACTGACACTTACATGGATAACAGCTGTTTGTGCTTTTATTATCGGAGGGCGTTACAAACAAAAGAGTGAGCAGGAGAAAACAAAAGAGCCAAAAACAATGTCAATTCTTGGCGATATCTATCTCTGGGGCGGACTTATTTTAATGCAGATAAGTTTCGGTTCTTTTTACAACTTCTTTACGATCTATGAAACAGATCACGGCGTGAGTCTGGATATGACCGTATATCTTTGGAGCTTTGGTGTGCTTGTCGAGATCGTGATGCTTTTTAGTCAGGGAAAACTCTTAGCAAACAGTTCACTTTTAAACCTGATCCGATTAAGTGTTTTTGCTTCGGCATTTCGATGGTTTTTAGTGTTTGTCTATCCTGAAAATCTTGTAATTCTATTTTTCTCCCAATCACTTCATGCACTCTCTTTTGCACTGTTTCATTCTGCTACGATCAGTTATCTGTATCAGATCTATCATAATAAACAACTCTCACAACAGTTCTTTATGGGACTTACATATGGGCTAGGGGGTGTGAGCGGTGCAGTTATAGCAGGATATATATATGAGTATTATCCAAGCTGGCTATTTTTAAGTTCAAGTGTTTTTGCGCTGATTGGTTTTGTAATGTTGATGCGTTATAAGCATAGGCATGAAGCCTAAGCTCTTTAGTAGTCTAGAATAAGATTAACTGCAAAAGTTCTGTCTGTTTTTTGCTTTCCATCAGCAGGTAAGTTTACATAATCAACTTTATAGCTGATACCGGCAGAGAAGATACTGTTGATCTTGTTATTGATTGCACTCTTTGAATAGATGAAGTATTTGTCACCCTGTTCAAATGAACCTCTAAAGCTCAGTTCTTGTTTGAACTTTAACGTCTCCAGGATTTTCCAGTCATATACACCTTTAATTCTGTACGATGCATAGTCATCTTTGTAAGCAGGGACACTAATGTGATCTTTTACTACACCGTCGTAAGGGTATGCTAGTTGCGTCCCTAGAGCATCTACCCATACATCTTCATATTGATCTACAGAGTATAAAATATTCCCCTCTAAACTTAGTTTATGAGCCTCTTGATCGATCGCTTTATATTTTGCACCCGGACCTGTATAGAATTGGTATCTGAAACCTGAGAACTTGTCCGATTTAAAACCAACAAGATAATTAAGCGAGAATCTTTCCGAGAATTTATACCCGTAATCTAGCTCCGCCGTATATTTGTTTTTTGTTTCAACATTTTTATCTGTTGCATACTGACCGTCAAACTCAAATGTAACTACATTTTTTGTCCACTCTTTTTTGATGTCTAGTTCAAAGTTAAAGGCTTCCGTTTCTGTATTTCCGCTTGTTTGCACATATCCCAGTTCACTATGCGCTTTTAACGGTTTTTCTGTTGTTTGAACATCAGCTCCAAATGTCAAAGATGCAAGTGCAGCTAAACCTACTACTATTTTTTTCATTTATTTCCTTTTTTAATTTTGTTCTTGTTTCATATGGACATCCATTTGCGGATAAGGAATTGAGATCCCTTTTTCATCAAATGTCAGTTTTACTTTCTCTATTGTGTCAAATCGAACATCCCAGTAGTGTGAAGTTTCCACCCATGCACGAGTGGTGAAGTTTACACTGCTATCTCCCAGTTCACTAACTGCTACAAAAGGTTCCGGGTCTTTTAATATACGCTCATCTGCATTTAAAATATCAAGAAGGGTCTGTTTTGCCAGACGCAGATCATCATCGTATCCTATACCGAAAGTAAGGTCAACTCTTCTTTTATCTTTTTGTGAATAGTTGATAATATTTCCAGCGATGATTTTAGCGTTTGGCACGATGATAGTTCTGTTGTCAATTGGGGAGATAATAGTTGAAAACATTGTGATATCATCAACCGTACCTGTAGCTCCGCCCGCTTCGATAAAGTCGCCGATTTTAAAAGGTCTGAAGATAATGATAAGTACGGCTGCTCCGACATTTGCCAAAGAGCCTTGCAGAGCTAAACCTACAGCCAGCGAGGCAGCACCAAATACTGCGATAAACGATGTAGTATTGACTCCAAGTGCGTTAAGTGATGCAAGTATAACCATCGCAAGCAGTGAAAAATAGACTAAGCTCTCTGTAAATTCAGATAAAGTGACATCAACTTTCGCTTTAGTCATCATAGTTTTTATGACTATAGAGAGTTTTTTAGATACCCATTTACCGATGATAAATATGGCAAGAGCAGCAAGAATTTTTAGTCCGTATTCACTAAGATATACGAGTGCAAGATCAGCATATTTGTTAAAGTCCATTATGGAAACCTCCGTTTAGTTTCCTAAATTATATAACAATATTATGTCCAAGCAGTGTTTTTTGCTTATTTTCCAGGTATCTTGCAAGTTTGTGGTAAGAGTTTTTATACTCTGAGTTTATTCTGTAAAGGTTTTGTCGGTATTTTAAATAATTTGCCCATACTCTTTTACTTTGAGGGATTCTTCCACGTTTAATAAGCTCAAAACTCACCGCTGCATTGATAAAACCTTTGAGAAGTTCAATTTCACTGCATTTTTCAAAACGTCTTGGAAACCATACCTCTTCAAGTGCTTCATGTGCATCATAGAAACGGTTTTGTTCTATAAGCTTTACAAATTCTTCTATTTTTTTATTTATCATCTTGTTCCGTTTGATCTAGTAATTGCATATTTACACGCCAGTATCCACGTCCGCCTTTGAGTGATACACAGTTGTAGTCTGGAAACTTCTCTTTATATTCGCTGAGTCTCTCTTTTGTTGCCTTACCCGTATCGCAGTAAAAAACAAATACACTCCCTTTTGGGTACTTTTTCATCTCATAAGGGTTGTAGGTAATTGTATCTGCTTTATCGATCGGAGAAAGTATAGTATCTACTAAAACTACGTCGATACCCTCTTTTGCAAGGTCTCTTTTATTTCTTAAGAACTCCTCTTGAGTCCATTCTTCTTTTATTTCCATGGGTGCATTATAAAAGGATATTACTTAATTTTAGAGTATAATGATAAAAAGATACTACATATTAAAACGAAATTAAAGAAAAGACCTTTTTAATGGCAAAAAAAAATAAAAAAAATACCAAAATCAACCAACGCATAAGAAAATATTTTGATGATGATCCTTTCGATATAGGGATTGAGAGAGTTGAATCTAAAACATTAAGCGAGCTCTTTGGAGCACTTGGAATCTATGATATTGAACACAATCGCGATTTGATGATCAAAACACTTCGTATGATCTGGTCAGAAGCTGACAGTGAGATACGTCGCGATATTTTGCACTTCTTTGAGAATGAGGGGATTATCTACAAAGGGGATAAAGTCAGTGAACAACACCACTTTGATCGTGATGCGAAGATAGAAGCACTGCTGAGTGAGCTTGATGTAACCCCTGAAGAAGCGACGCGATTGCGTGAAGCATTCTCTACAATCAGAAGTAAAAAAATTACTATAGAGAAGATGGAATCAAAACTGCGCCATATCCGTTTTGAGATCAAAAAAGAGGTGTTGGAGAAAGAGCTTGAAGGTTTTTTCGATATTGACGACAGTCTGGAGTTTAATGCCTCTCTCAAGTACAAGATCTACGATCAACAGTTTCATAAAATTCTCACACTC
The DNA here is from genome assembly GCF_014905095.1 of Sulfurimonas marina. Classification (NCBI taxonomy): domain Bacteria; kingdom Pseudomonadati; phylum Campylobacterota; class Epsilonproteobacteria; order Campylobacterales; family Sulfurimonadaceae; genus Sulfurimonas; species Sulfurimonas marina. The sequence goes on from NZ_CP041165.1 coordinate 61,710, forward strand.
AATACAAAGCCTTACTCTTATGAGTATATAGAGACAGAGCCGTTTGAAGCTATTGTTGAAAAGATAGGGGCCGATAAAGTAGAGATCGTAAAAGCAAAACAACAAAGTATTGAGAAGTTTATAGCTTCGATCAAAGACCCGCACCAATATTTAACACACGAAGAGATCGTAAACTCGCTGCGTTCATCTCCGCCAAAAACAATGTTGAGTTATCCGCTTATAACACCTAAAGTGCTGCGAAAAATTATCAATCAAAAGATAGATGCAAAAGCGATCGATATCCACGATGAAGAGCTGTTGATCGAAGTTGTCCAGAGCTTGGAGCTACCAAACTCTCAAAGAGTTGTGGAGTACAATTTAGACCTTCACGTAGAGTTAAACGGTGTACTAGAAGAGATCTGGAACGCACGCGGTTTTAATTTCGATCAAATTTTAAATGAGTATAAAAGTGAGTTTGAGAAAGCTTTTCTTGAAGAGCTTGAAGCACTTGTAGCTGAATGTGCTTCATATGCAAATCTGTTAAATTACGAAAAAGAGGAGATCTACAATAAGGTTTATGACTTTTTACTCGATCAGCTCGGGATTCATCTAACTATTACACCGAAGATCTACAGAAAAACCGTTCGCAGGTTCCTCTACTCTATTCAAGAGGAGTTGATTAAAAAGCAACGTCAAGAACTTCTGGCACGTACGATTCGTGATTTTAAAAATCTTTTCCCGATTGCACGTGACATGAAAAGAAAGCTTACTTTACACATAGGACCTACAAACAGCGGGAAAACATATACTGCTATGCAAAGATTAAAAGATGCAGATACGGGATATTATCTAGCACCTCTTAGACTTTTAGCGCTGGAGGGGTATGAGAATTTAAATTCTATGGGAGTTGATTGCTCGCTTATTACGGGTGAGGAGCAGCTTATTAACGATGAAGCAACCCATATCAGCTCAACCATAGAGATGATGAACTTTGATGTTGATGTTGATGTATGTGTGATTGATGAGGTACAGATGATCGATGATAGAGATCGTGGCTGGGCATGGGCAAATGCGATTATCGGTGCTCCGGCAAAAGAGATCATTATGACCGGTTCAGTCAACGCAAAAGAAGCAGTTATTGCACTTGCCGAGTATCTGGGTGAAGAGTTAGAGATTATTGAGTTTGAGAGAAAAAATCCGCTTGAAGTGTTAGATCATCCTGTCCATATAGAAGATATAAAACCTTCTACGGCGGTAGTCGCTTTTAGTAGAAAAGATGTACTCAAGCTCAAACAAAGACTTTCAAAAACTTTTAGCGTAAGTGTTGTTTACGGAAACCTCTCTCCTGAGGTTAGGCGCGAAGAGGCAAGAAGATTCCGCGAGGGTGAGACGCAGGTATTGGTTGCAACTGATGCGATTGCAATGGGGATGAATCTGCCGATCAAGACTATTTTATTCTCTAAAGCAGATAAGTTTGACGGGATCATTCAACGCGATCTTTTCCCTTCAGAGATCCATCAGATCTCGGGACGTGCAGGAAGATACGGTCTTGAAGAGAAAGGATACGTGGGGGCTTTAAATAAAGAGACCCTCAAAGTGATTAAGAAAAACTTTCATAAAGAGGCCAGAAAAATAGCCACGCCGTTTAAAGTGATGGCAAATCTGGAGCATATTAAACTGGTAAGCTCAATCCTGGAAGAGAATTCACTCGAAGAGATTTTAAACTTCTTTATCAAAAACATGGAGTTTAGCGGACCATTTTATGCGGCAAGTTTGGATGATATGCTTGAGGCCTCAAAGATAGTTGACAGTTACAATCTTGATATTGCGACAAAGTATCATTTGGCGTGTGCACCGCTTACTCTGAAATCGCCTTATATCATTACGGCTTACGAGACCTATATTCATGCTTTAGAGAAGCAGGAACTGGTACATTACCAGCGTCCGAAACTAAACGGTGATTTTGCTCAAACATCTCAAGAGCTGTTGATGGCAGAAGATATGGTTAAAGAGATCTCATTGTATCTGTGGCTGAGCTACCGTTTTAGTGATTATTTCGTAGATGTCGACAAAGCGACGGAATCAAGATATATTTTAAACCGCTATATAGAAAAGACTCTTCAAAAAACAGAGCTTTCACAAACGTGTAAGTTATGCAGTGCGGTATTGCCGACCAATTCAAAATATAATATTTGTGAAAAGTGTTTTAGAAAGAACTATACGAGAAGGGGTACGGGTGGGAGACGACCTAGAAGCTGATTAGCTTCTAAATTCGTCGATCGTAGTTTGAAGTTTTGTTGCAACTTCCACTAATCTTTTGAGATCAGTTTCTATGTGTTGTACACTTGAGTTGTTTTGAGAAGAGAGACTCTCAATCTGGTTAATATTTTCAAGAATCTCTTTTACGTTGTTAGAGATTTTGAGGCTATCCTCTTTTGATTTGTTTGCAACTGTTGTTGATGTCGCCATCGCATGTGAAGTAATATTGATCTTCTCTTCAACATCGTTAGAGATCTCTGAAAGTGCTTCAATCTGTTTAGCATTTTTTGACATTTTATCTGTAGCATCATTGATCGATTGAACAATAGTACTTACAGTGATGTCGATCTCCGTTAAACTTTTTTGTGTGCGCTCTGCCAGTTTTCTAACTTCATCTGCAACTACCGCAAACCCGCGTCCATGCTCACCTGCACGAGCAGCCTCAATAGCGGCATTAAGCGCTAAGAGATTTGTTTGATCTGCAATATCGTTGATCACGCTGAGTACATCTTTTACCTGTTCCGTATCGTTTTTGAGTGCTGAAAGCTCTTGGAGTAACTCCTCTTCACTTTGTACAAACCCTTCAACTTCATTGCTAAGTGTTGATAAAGAAGCTCTGGCATTGTTTAGTTCAGTATCAGCTTCTTGAATAGTTGCCTGTGTACTTGCAGCAGCCTCTAGAGTCTCTTCTAGAACATGTTGGATATCGATCCCTTTTTGTCCTGTAGCATCAACTAAGCTTTTCTCTTGTTGTGTCGCTTCTCTGATCACGTGTGAAGCGTGTTCAATCTCAGAAGCGATTTTAATGTTTTGCTTCCCTTGTGCTTTCACCTCATTGATAGTGCCTTGGATCATCTCAATAAAGTTATTTACCTCATGAGCAGCTTCCCCGAACTCGTTCCCTTCTTTTACGGCAAGTCTTTTTGTAAGGTCTTTATCTCCGCTGATAAGGTCAGAAATTTTATCTTTTAGTGCCGTTAGCGGATGCATAATCTCATGCATAAAGAAAACAGAAGAAACAATCATAAAAATAACTACAACTACAATAAGTGTAATGATTAACGCTGTATTTGTTGCAGTGATCTCTTTATCGTTTTTATCTAGAGAGAGTACAAGGTCCATAGCACCTAAAACATCACCTACTTTTGCATTATAGTGACACTGTAAACATCTCTCTTCGGCAATCATAGGTTTGATCTGTCTGATCGTATGATGACCATTATCTGTTTTTTCGATCAGTTTAGTTGCTTTATTATTAAGTACATCGATTAAAAGAGGATCTGTTGTGAACTTTTCCCCTGGTGAATATACTTCAAGAACAGCTTTTGATTTTGCAATGTTTAAATCTTCAATACCGTCTATCTTCTTTGCAGAGTGAAACGTTTGTTCTACAATAGAAGGATCACCCATCATCATACTTGTTGTCATTGTTTGAAAAATAGATTCACTTAACATTTTCAGTGAACGCTTTGTTGTGCTGTTTGAAAGATCGTTGAGTGTATACGACAAATAATACGTGATTGATATCAATCCAACGATTGATAAAGAGAGTATCGAGGCAATAACTTTTGACTTGACCGATTTAAACATTATACCTACCTAATTATGTGGTTTGAATTAGAAAGCATTATATCATAATAGTGTTTCAGTGACTGATGAATATCTAATCGGTTTTGAAAAACTCTCTTCGAGTGTTTGATTGTTTAAAATTTGTAAAAGAGTTTTTATAACTCCAGAGTGGGTAACGATTAAAACCGTTTTGAGATCTTTTTGCTTTTTAAGATAAGAGAGAAAGAAGTTCTCTATTCTATCGGTAAACTCCGTTACGCTCTCTCCATCAAGTTGTTCAATCCATTCAGAAAATGTAGTATATTTTATTCCGCTTGCTTCGATCTCTTCAAAACTCATCCCCTCATGCTTCCCCCACGATTTCTCACGAAGCTCTTTTGAATAGAGAGGTTTTATAGGAAGATTAAACTGTGCAAGAGTCTCTTTTGTACGTGTAAGATCGGAACAGTATATGGCATCAAAATCATAACTTTGAAGCTGTTCTCCAAGCTCCTTGGCATCTTCAAGCCCCTTTTTTGAAAGAGGGATATCGATATGGCCGTTATATTTTCCCTGATACTCTTCAAGTACTTCTGAGTGGCGTACTAGAACAAGATTCATAGTATGATCAAATAGTTAAGTAAGATAAGTTCGCTGATCTCAATGATAAACCCGTACATATCACCGTTTAGCCCTTTGTATCTACGTATGAGCAAGCCAGCTATTATAAACATACTTACAAGTGAGATTAAGAGCATCAGAGTAGAGCTAAAAAGATAGCTAAGCACTACACTATAAAGAAGTGCTATAACTACATAGGTTGTTTTTAGCTCCTGCTTTATCAGCGCTCCGACACCGCTGCTTATGTAGGGAAAAATGTATATAGCAAGAGTTGCATTAAGGCGAGAGAGCAGCATCACCAATGGTAAAAGGGCCCAGGCTTCAAAGTAGATAAATGAGGAGAGTTTCAAACTTAAAAATACAAAGGTAAAGATCATCCCCATCCCGCCGACATGGCTGTCTTTCATCACCTCTAATGCTTTTTCTTTATTAACAAAGAAACCATCGATCGTATCACTCAGACCGTCAAGATGAAGCGCACCCGTAAAAAGTATACTCAAACCAAAAAGCAGGACTGCAAGGTGTGGGGCAGGGAGATAGTCGTGAAGTAAAAGGTAAAGCCCGTAAACAGTAAAGCCGATAATTAACCCTATAAACGGATAAAAAAGTGCAGATCTACCGTTTATTCCATCTTCATAGGTATGGATCTTAAAAAAGGGAAAGATGGTAAACATATTAAAGGCGAGGGCAAAGGCTTTGAAGTAACTCATTTTATTTTCACACTTATTCCCGCAGTAACATGAAACACCTCTTTTGAGTGTTGGGCAATATACTGTGAGATAATCCCATTGATATCTACAAATTTTCTTACCAGTTTGTTTTCGCTGATAACGGAATTACTAACATCATTGATAACAAAGATAACATCATTTTCCTGTTTGGAGATATTTTCAAGTTGCGTCATCATCTCTTCAAGGGTTTTGTTGTGGTAGAGCATATTGTTGATCCACATACTTACACACTCTACTAAAACAGTTTTGTTTTGTTTTTGCAGTGCGTTATCGAGATTGAGAGATTCCTCAAGCGTTTCAAATTTGTCTGCACGTTGATCTTTATGTTTTTGCACACGTTCGTGCATCTCATCGTCAAAAAATTCTGTAGTTGCGAGGTAGAGAGGTTTTTGTTTTGCAAATTTGAGGGTATAGGTTTCGGCATTTTTACTTTTTCCCGATTTGATACCGCCGATAAATAATGCTTGAAAACCCATACTTTACCCCTTACATCATGTTGTACATTACAAGTTCAATAGCTTCAACTACCTGATCATTTTCCAGTGAATTGCTCACACCGTATGCAAGTGCAGCTCCTGCACCAACACCCTCTTTAGCTTCACCCTCATCATATTTTTTCAAAACAGGGATCTCCGCATTTTCAAATGTGAAAGTTGTGTAAAGGGCATTTGGCGTGTAGCTTAGATGGGAGAGAATTTTTGCGATATCTGAAGCGGGATCTTTTGCTACCCACTGTGTCGTTGCCAGGGTAACATTGTTATGATTGAGTCTTTTTAGTATATCTTCACGTACTGCATCGGCGATAAGCAGACATGCAGCCATCTGTGTCCCGCCTGCTAAAACGATCTCAAATCTTCTACTTGCTTCTACTAAAAAACCGGCACAAAACAGAAGCATATTGTCACTTACAACTCCAAGCTTCTCAAAGTTGGACATCTCAGGATTAATAAGAGAAAGTGCTTTATCGAGAGTCTCTTTTTTTATGTTTTTTGGAGCGTTTAGAAAGCTTGATGAAAAAGCATCTTCCAGCTCATACCCGAGGGCAAGTACGCTTGCCGCTGCAGTTGTTGTCCCTGCAGGAGTTGATTCACCTAAAATCAGGTAGTTTCCTTTGAGTTCATACTCCCTTCCAAACTTCATCCCTTTTGCAAAGATCTCTTTTGCATCAATATTCGCCCCGTGATCGATAGACTCGGAAGGTTTTATATCGAAGTGATGTACAGGAACATTCTGCGGTTTTACCTCTAAGCCCAGATCTAAGATCTCTATTGTTTCAAACGGATCAAGGTTGTGAATGGCACGAGTGAGCAGTGCCGGTGTAGGTACACCGCTTGGAGTCTCTGCAATCTCAGGCATTGAATAGAGTTTTTCATTTACTATAAATTCCGCATCGAGTGTCGGCGTATAAGCAATTTTTCCAGGGATTCCAGCCTGAGTGATCCCCTCTATTTCACATGTCTTTGTTACAGAGGCAGCGAGTAGAAAATCTGCCTTACCTCTTGGAAGAGAAGTTTGTTCATTGGTTAAGATGTTGTATGTATTCATAGCTGAAATTTTAGCTAAAAATAGTAATTTAGAAGAATTCGAAAGTTGTCTTCCTGTTTTTTCTCCCTAAGGATATATTTTTCTTTATATTCGTATTTCGCTTTTAATTGGAAATTTTGTGCCATATTCACAGACTGTACAGCAGATATTAACAGTTGTTCATCTCCTGTGTCATAGTATCTTTGCGTAAACTCTACGTTTGTTTTAAAGGACTTATATTTGTCTATATCAAAACCAAAACTTGCACCAATTCCTCCGGCACTTTTATCTGCAACATAATAGATAGGGTCTACCATCATATAAAGATATCCGAGCTCATTACCCCAGCTAAATCCCGCACCTACACTTGCACTAAAGTTTGCTTTTGTATCGACATAGTTTTTATCCCAGCCAAATTTTGTTCTCCATGAAAACGGGGAGAAAAGTTTTGTTCTTTGGGCTATTGATTTAATCGATAGTACCGTCAGGTCTTCAATTTTTAGAGAATCTTCAGTAGCTCCAAGCTCTATATTTAAAAACTCTATCTGTGTACCTCTTAAAAATCCGTACTGCGGATCTTCTAGGGTATGGTATGCCGGGCGGATACCTAAAACGGTATAGTAAGAGGAATCTCTCATGGCACCCCCTACAGTAAATTTAACTGCGCGGTGAGATTTTAGAGGGTTTTCTGGGTTGGGAAAATTGAGTTTTTCCCCTTTGCCCAGTTTTGCTCTTGAAGAGGAGAGTTTGTAAAAAAGATCAAGATATTTCTCTTTTTTCATCTCGTTACGGGAAAATGAGTACTCTAAGTATTCAATTGCAGCTTCATAGATATATTGTTTCTGCTGAGTAGAGATATTTTGATCTTCTAAGAGCGTTAGATTTAGCTTGTCATCCTCTTGGAGCTCTTTTACAAAGTGAATATTCTGATCTTTTATAAGCTCCTCATATTTTAAAAGGATAGTACGTTTTGAAGGTCTGTAAAACTCTTTAGCGATAAGATCTTCCTCATTGGTTGCATGAACACTCTCCAATGGAATTACTTGATAGGCAAAATGCTCCCTGATATGAGTACTAGGACGTGCTATCTCCATAAGCCAGAGCATATTGTATGAGCAGTTTTCGGTGAAAAAGTAGTAGTAAGATTTTGTACCGTTTAACTCCCAGATATGGCGTACCATGCGCATCACTTCCTCTTGAGAAAGGTTTAAATCATACTCCCAGATATCACGTCTCTCGGTATCTCTATACTCTTTTAATTTATCATAATAAGGTAAGAGCGAGTATTTTCCGAAATAGCCTCCAAATAGCCCTTTAAGAGCAAAACCGACGGCATTTTCTTTATCAGGATCAGCATCAGCTGCATAGTTGATCGCATATGCTAATAGTTTTGAATTGTACTTGGAGTTAATACGCAAAAAAGTGTGCCCGAACATTGAAGCGGGAGAGTTTATATGTGCTGCGGGAAAAACCAAAGTTGCCGAAGTGGGAGAGAGTTTTTCGATTGTGTCGTCATACTCTTGGCACTTTACCTCAGGAAAATCATTAATATCAAGCTTCTCTTGCAGCCAGGCTTTTCTTGCAGGAAATTTACATGCCGATGAGTTATCATCAAAACGTGTTTCATTGAAGAGTGCATCGAGTGTAGCATCTAGTTCCGCTTCGGCATTCTCTTTACCGTTTTTTGCAAAGAAAAATCTTGGATCATCGATCTCACTTACACCGCCATTGATATGGAGTAAAAGATGCCAGTAACGTTCGTCAGATAAATGGAGCTCTTTTGCTTTTGTTTTATATTCATCTACATTAGCATAGGCAATAGATGCAAATAAAATAAAAAATAAAAATGATATTTTTAAAATGGGAAGTTCCTAAGATAGAAGATAGAACAAGCATAAAAGCTTGTTCTGTAAGTTATTACATTGAAGTTTCAGAAATGTTGTCTAATACTTCGTTCATCTCTACATTTTTAGAAGTGTAGATTTTGTTGTAGTTTGCTTGAAGTGCAGATGCGAAAGTTTCTTTATCTTGAACATCTAAAAGCTCAGCTAAAGTATCAACAGATTCACCGTGACCAGCAGCAATCTCTTTTGCTAAAGTATCCATGTTAGATGCAACGAACTCTTCTGCTCTTTCATTCATAACAAACTTAGTTTTTTTACAACCAAGAGTCCCTGAAGTGATACCGAAAGTTTGGTTACCTAAAGTACCGTTTGTAGTAGCTTGTAGAGCTAAAAGAACTGCAGATGAATCATCTTTGATAATTACTGAACCAAGACCACAACCAGTTTGATTGTTTACACCTGCAAACGCTGTCGTTGCAATCATTACAGCTGCTGCTGCACTTACTAAAATCTTTTTCATAACTTGACTCCTTGAGTTTTGGTATCACACATTGTATGCAAAAGAAACTTAAAGAAAATATAAAATGTTAAAGTTAGTATAGTTTTGTGATACAATATAATAACAAGGGAATTAAAGAGACAATATGATCAAAATAGTAGAGTATATCGGCGATAAAACACTTCATGCCCTTAGCGCACTTAACGATATCTTTTATTTTACATTTCTTTGCAGTGTAAGTATGTTTCTCCCCTCCAGTTACAATCCTGCGATGCGTTCAGTCCTTATAAAGCAGATCTATTTTACAGCTATTGAAATTTTACCCCTTTTTGCAATTCTCTCCATCTTATTCGGTACGGTTGTTATCGGTGTGGTTATTTCGGTATCTGTGGAGTATGGTCTTCAAGAGCAGATGGGGTCTATCATTATTAAGTTTGTGGTTGACGAGTTCGCTCCCTTTTTTACCGCCTTGTTGATATCTCTGCGCTCCTCGGCGGCTGTGAATGCTGAGATAGCTGTGATGAAAGTAAATAAAGAGCTTAACACTTTAAAAGAGTACAAGGTAGATCTGGTAAGTTATCTCTTTATTCCCAGAATTATCAGTGGAATACTCAGTGTAACAGCTTTGACTACGCTCTTTGCTATTATTATGCTTCTAGCAGGGTATGTATTTGTCTTTTTTTATATGAGTTTCGATCTTCATTCCTATAAGATGCTTTTGCTTAATGCGATCGAGTTAAAAGATCTCTTGATACTTTTTGCCAAAGGGATCGCTTTTGGATTTATGACTATGCTTATTCCTATCTATAGCGGTCTGCAGGCATTTAACAGTTACACAGCTATCCCTATATCGGTTTTAAAAGGGATGGTGAGGTTATTTATCTCTATTTTTGTTATTGAGGTGTTATCATTACTAGTACAATTTCTATAAAACTTTTTCATCATTATTATGAGATTGATAACCATATAAAAACTTACAGGTTATCTACACTGATTTCAAAAGATACTCCTTTACTTTCAAATCTCGATATGAAGGAGAACATCGCCTTAATAAGAGAGGTTCATCATAACCTTGATCTTCGTTTGGCAGAAGAAGAGGCTGTAGCGATGTTAAAAAAGATAGAACTAGAGCAGCTAGCCGATAAACGCCAGCGGGATTGTTCCAATTTGGAGAAGTTTTACGTAATGCTCATTCGTGCAGTGATGTGTGACGCTCAAAAGATTCTTATTCGACTTCCTTTTTCAATAATAGACTCGATCGTAGATCCAAACGAACTGCTTGATAATATTAAAAAGCTGGAAGTTCAAAAAGAGTTTATATTCTTAGATACTATCGCAAACAAGTCACATTATGATAAGATAAGTGATCAAAAGGTTGTAATCGATGCGTTATGAAAATATGAAACTCTCTGTCGGTATTTTTGTTCTTGTTCTTGTGTTTAGTTTAAGCGGGTTTACCTACTTTTTACTTGATGCAAAAGGGGTTTTTGAAAAGCAGTATCGATACTATTTCGTCACCGAATCAGCCGCATTTTTTACTATCGGTATGCCTTTAAAATTTTCCGGATTTGCCATAGGTAACATAGACGACATAGAACTAAAAGATGACGGTGACGTACTTATTCACTTTGCCGTGACAAATGAAAACAGAAAGTGGATCAACCGCTACACCCATCTGATGTTAAAAAAGCCCCTTATCGGTTCTGCACATATTGAAGTATACGCTACAAGTGAAAAAGAGTATTTGGAAGTTGATTCGCGTTTACCTATCGTGATAACGGATGATATCAATGACCTTGTAACAAAGTTTGAGCCGGTTGTTGAGAGACTTCTGCATATTATTGAGAATATTGAGACCATGACAAATGAACTCTCTAAAGGGGACTCTTCATTTAACAAAACGATCAAAAACCTTGAACTTTTCAGTGAAAAACTTGCGAAAAATGATGCTCTTTTAACTACTGTGACAGGGGATAAAAAAGCGACACAAGCTATGATCGACTCTGTTAATGAGTTAAATCAGATATTACAAAACATTAACGGGGCAACAAAAGATCTCAAACGTGATATTATCGAGCCCACATCTTTAAGTATTAAAGAGTTTTACAATATTTTGAATGATGTGAATAAAAAACTAAAGACACTTGAGCCGCTTATACAAAATATGGGTGAATCGGGAAGCGATATCAAAGTGATGCGTCAAAGTATAAAACATACTATAGAAAAGACCGATGCACTTATGGAGAAGATAGATACCCTTTTACAAGACCAATCCAAAAATGAGGTGGAGTTACCATGATAAAAGCGTTCCTGATTGTTTCACTATTATTATTCACATCTTGTAGTATGGAGCCTGCACCAAATAGTTGGGAGTATAAAAGCAGCGCCTATTTTGAGAGTTACAAAAAAAACTTCCTTTACGACAAAGAGATTTTGGCAGAGTCTGATCTGCAATCTGCACGCTCTTTTGCAAAAAGGGGCGGTGATGTTACACAACTTGCTTCTATAGAGCTTGGAAAGTGTGCACTGAATATTGCAGTTGGGATTGAAGATAAATGTGCAGAGTATCAAGAGATGGAGGAGTTGGTAACTTGTCCAAGGATAAAAAACTACAACAAAATGCTTCAAAAAGAGTGGGATGATATAGACCTTTCTATGGTACCCTCTAAATACAAAGATTTTGTCGAGGCTATGAAAAAAGGGGATTTAAGTGGAGCAGATACAACTGTACAAAAGATAGATGACCCCGTTTCAAAGCTTTTAGCACTTGCTTTGCTCGGAGATGAGGTTTCAAAAGAGACACTGAATGGTTCTATAGAAATAATGTCGTTTTACGGGTATAAAAAAGGGATTGTATCTCTACTTAAAAAACTCAGAGATAAGATAGAAGATCCTCAAGCTAAAAGATTATTAATCAAGAAGCTTGAGTTATTAGATTAAAAGTTATTGATCTTTTGGTGTTTGGTCAACCAGTTTAACAGTTTGATCTCGCATATATGCTTCATGATATGGACCCATAGGAAGCGAGTAGATTAGTCTAGAATTTGCCTGACGTGCATATGTAACATAATCTGCAGCAGCACTGTTTACGGCAGTCGCAACAACTTTTACTAGTAATCCCGCCATACTACCGCCTGTATCACCGCCGCCGCTAAGATCTACTCTAACCATTCCCGTATATCTCCATAACTCCTGCGAAGTTTTTGTAGAGACTATTTTTGCTTCTATAGCTACGGTGAGTGTTGATGCTAAGACCATGTATGAGAGATCCCATTTTGTGATCTTGGTAAAAAGTACTGCATCTGCACCGAAATAGTCGTAAAATTTATTTGCAGGAAGGTTATAGAGAATCTCCGTGTCGTATACACCCTCTTGCTTCATAACATCACCCACCATTTCAACAGGGAAAGTGTAATAACCCATCATCGCAAAAGGGATCTCAACAGTAGTCATATAATAGTCTTTTGCTTCGGCATCGGTACTTGCATTCATCGGTGGAAGTATCAGAAGTGAACGGGGTTGTTCTTCATACATTTTAGGAAATTCCGAGCCTTTTGTAACATAGGTTGGTCCCGCTGTACAACCGCCTAAAACAAATGTGAGTGTTAGTAGTGCTATATATAGTGCTGATTTTTTACTTATCATCTTCTTGCTCCAGTGCCTCTACTTTATTGATCATTTTGTCCATAAAAAATGTCGCTTCGGGATAGATAGTTTTCTCTTTAGTAAAGTTTTCTATCGCCTTTTTGTTTTGTCCCGCTTTGAGATAGAGATATCCTAAGTTTGCATATATCCCCGGCGGAACTCTTCCTGAACGGCTCTCTTTGGCATTTTCTATACAGTACTCTAAAGATTTTTGGTACTCAAGAGCTGTTTCTTGCGTAGCCTCTTTTTTAAGGGAATAGTAGTTTTCACTATATTCACCGTAGTTATAGAGTGGCGTATGTGTTGAACAGCCACTCATGGCAAGCGTGATAAGGGCAAATGTAGAAAGTGTCAGTAATTTCAATCTCTTCATTATCGTACCTCTATCTCTTTGGCAATACCGTCACCTACATATATCTCCCTTTTGATAATGAGATTGCCCTCTTTTGAGATCTCAATAAGGTGTTTTCCCGGTTTTATAGAGTACTGGTTCTCTCTTCCCTCTTTTACTTCAAAAGGTTCACCGTTGTCAATTGAGACCGTAATATCATCAGTATCTCCGCTAAAGTAAAGATACGCTTTTTGTGCTGAAGTCTCAACACCTTGTTTTAATCCGCATCCAGATAATAAAAGGGTGATTGTTATTAATAATGTGGCTAAAGTTTTCATTATTTATCTCCTACTTGAATATATAAGTTTGAAAAATCTTTACTTGAAATATATGAAGAGAGATCACCCTGTGTAATCTCTGCTAAAGAGACTTCACTCTCAGGTGTATCTCCAAGTGTAGCAACGATAGATACAGTTGCCAGCTTTTTCCCTGGAAGAGTGATCATCATATTTGTTTGAGGATTTTTAACCTGTTTCCCTTTTTTATATACATCAAAAATATCACCAACCATTATGTTCTGGCTTTTTCCTCCGGAAGTTATAAGGGTTCCGTTTTCATATCCGAGTATATAGCCTCTCCAAGGTTTGTCGGTCATGTTTTCAATAATATTTGATGTCAGATCAGAGATAGCCGCATCGATGGCAAGGTCATTAAGCTGTGCGTTGTAGCCCGCTTTTCCCCCGATACCCATTACCGTTCCGGCTTCAGCAGATGAGGTTCCTTTCCCCTCTTCAGAGTATATGATCTGTCCCGTACTTACATCGACGATTCTAATGTGAACTCTTGCAAAAGCTTCCTGCTTTTTAACACGGCTGAAAATACCCACGTCACTTACCTCTTTACGGCCAAATTCGGTGATCGAACCTAGTATGAGATAATCGGCTGCATTGGCAAGTGTTTTTGAATTACCGATTTGTAACTCTTTTTCTATTTTTGCAAGATCGGCACGCTCAAGCATGATAAACTTGCCGGATTGGAAAAGTTTTGCGGAAAGAATATCCATTGCCTGCTTACCGATCTTATCGTTGTTTTTATCTATAAAAAAACTTTGACCGTATTTCGTCTCGTTTGTAAATCTTCCGATCGCAACTTTACGTTTTAAGCCTTTTGGTTGCATATTGTCAACCTGTAACGACTTACTAACAACTGGTTGAGTACTTTGAGGTGTTTCATGCGTTTTCGTTTTTTGCATAGTTGCACAACCGCCGAGCAGCAATGATAACCCAAGTGTAAGATAGGTAGTTTTTAACAACATCTATTCCTCCTAAATAATTGAGAATAGATTATTATAACTAAAAACTAAGAGATAACATTTGTTTTAGATCTGTTTTTGAGATGGTGCTTTTACCGTCTCCGAAAAACGGCTTTTTTTTGATTTTTCCGAAGTAGGATGTATCGCCGCCGAGTTGCAGGTCTAGCACCTGCGCCATCGCAGATATAGGGTAACCTGCATTTGGGCTCTCATGAAGCTTAGCAGTTTTAAGATAGCTGAGATCAAACTTCTTTTGGTATAGCAGTACAATTAAAAGAGCGGTGATTCTTGCAGGTATAAAGTTCGCGATATCATCAAGACGTGCCGCCACTTTTCCAAACTTCTCGTAACGCTCATTTTTATATCCTATCATAGAATCCATAGTGTTGATCGCTTTGTAGATGATAATTCCCGGAAGTCCGAAAACTATAAGATAAAACAGCGGTGCGATAACCCCGTCACTAAGATTCTCCGCGTATGTCTCAATAGCAGCTTTGTAGATATCGCTCTCGCTGAGATCTTTAGTATCACGGGAGACTAACATAGAGACAGCTTCTCTTTTTTCTTCGATAGTCTCTAAAAAGATGATCTCTTTTACGGAGTCTTTTAACATTCTATGGGCTATAAATATTGAAGCGATAACTGCATCGATAATAAAGTGTATGTAAAAGTTGAAATGGGCAAGATAAATCTCTAACACATAACTCACGAAACCTATAACACCTAACACACAGAGTACAAGGAAAAAGCCTCTAAGGATTGAATCACTGTAGAGTTTTTTTTCAAAGAATGTGATGAGATCCCCCATAAGTATTACGGGGTGTTTGATAAAAGTGAATTCACCGAACCTTTTGTCGATCATGTAGGCAAAAAGAGCGACAAATATATTAGTGATAAAGAGCATCGACAATCCTGTCTAAGTCTATATGTTCCTGAACATGCATTGCAAAGAGATCGATAGACTTGGCTTTGTATTTGTTAAAATTGTACCCTCTATATGTTACATCTATGTTAGTAAAAAGTGCTTTTCTAAAATTGTCATTTTCAAAAATGCCGTGTATAAAAGTTCCGTAGAGATTTTTTTTACGTTTTGCATTTTTCTTGGCAATGCCGTTGTGGATCTCATACCCGCTGCCCATTACCCCAAAAAGGTTGTAGCACCCTTGTTTTACGATCTTCTCTTTTTGAAATACAACTTCCCCTTTAAAACGTCCAAAACCTAAGATATTCTCTATCTTCGATTCTACCTGCTGCGGATCGCGTATGTTTTCAAACATCATCTCATAGCCGCCGCAAATAGCGAAGATTTTGCGTTTTTTATCTTGAAGAATTGCTTCAAAACCTCTCTGGCGCAACCACATCAGATCATCAACGACCCTTTTTGAACCGGGTACTATAAGGAGATCATAACTATCTGCCTGAGCAGGATTTGATATGAAGTTTAATTCAATTTCTGGGTCAATTACAAGCGGTTCA
The DNA here is from genome assembly GCF_014905095.1 of Sulfurimonas marina. Classification (NCBI taxonomy): domain Bacteria; kingdom Pseudomonadati; phylum Campylobacterota; class Epsilonproteobacteria; order Campylobacterales; family Sulfurimonadaceae; genus Sulfurimonas; species Sulfurimonas marina. The sequence continues at coordinate 77,479 of NZ_CP041165.1, forward strand.
AAATCTGTGAAATTACTGATATGCGGCAGGTTTATCACTGCAACTTTTATGATCGCATCTTGCGTGTTTTGTCTGTAGTTCATTAGTGAAGCGGAGTCTTCAAAACCGAGGTTAAACGGTTTGTAGGGAACAAGTCCAAGAACAGGGATCTTAAACTCCTCTTCTATGATTCTGACCCCTTCGTCAAAAAGGGTAATATCCCCGCGAAATTTATTTACAATCACTCCGATCACATTTTTACGAAGCTTTTTTGGAAGAAGATTATAAACTCCGTAGATCGAAGCAAATACACCCCCGCGCTCAATGTCCGCGACAAGGATAATTTTCGTGTTAAACTCCTGGGCTACGTAGATATTGCTGAGATCTTTCTCCATAAGGTTAAGCTCAACGGGACTTCCCGCACCCTCGGCAACGATACACTCATACTCATTTTTTAAGCTCTCGTAAGCCTCTTTTACGACAGGTTTTAATTTGTCGAGATTTTTATAGTATTCACGTACATCGGTATTTGATACGCTTTTACCGTTTATGATCATATGGGCTTTGTTTTTCCCTCCTGATTTTAGCAGGATTGGATTCATTGCAGGTTTTGTGTCAAGCCCAATCGCTTTTGCGGCAAAGGCCTGAGGGATTGCTATCTCCCCCGCATCAATATCAGTCACAACTGAATTGTTTGAGACGTTTTGGGCTTTAAAGGGAGCTACTTTGATTCCCCGTTTGTGCAGCAGATATGTAAGGGCAAAGCTTAGTGTTGATTTGCCAGCATCACTGCTTGTTCCGAAGATACTAAGGGAGTTCATCTGTTTGTACTTCTACAGTTTGAGGAAGTGTTGCAAGTGCATCTCTCAGCTTTTGGTGTGCAGCTGAATCTTTTACGGCAAAACGTAAAAAGGTGTTATCAAGATAATCAAAACTAAAACAGCGTCTTGTTAGGATCTTCTCCTCTAAAAGATGGTTGAAGATCTCTGCTGCACGTTCTGATTTTGTTAGAAAGAAGTTTGCATCGCTCTCAAACACCTGCTCAAACACTCCAGAGTTTTCCAAGATCTCAAACAGTTCGCTTTTTTGTTTTTTGTGGAACTCTTTTGAAGTAGTTTTAAACTCCTCATCATTCAGACGCTGTTTTAAAAACTCCACATCGAGCGAAGAGATGTTCCAGATACTGGGCTCAAGTTTTTTAATGTTCTTTTTGCTTGAGAAAACGGCTCCGATTCTCACTCCTGCACATGCATAAAACTTTGAGAAAGACTGGATGATATAGAGTTTTTTATATTCGTTGATTTTGTGACGAATAGATGGAAGAGCCTCAAACTCTAAAAAACTTTCATCGATGATGATCGTACACTCTTTTTCTATCCACATTGAAAAAAGCTCTTCAAGCTCTTCTTCGTCATAATAAGTTCCATCAGGCGTAGCAGGATTTACAAAGACGACAATCGATTTCTCCAAAACTTCATCTTCCATATCACCGCCTAAACGGCTTACTTTGAAGACAGCTTTTTTTGTTTTTTGGGCAGCTTTCTCATACTCGCTGTACAGGGGTGCATAGAGAAAAACTCTTTTTTGTTTAATGCTGCGAAACAGCTCATAAATGGCAGTCGTAGCACCGTTATAGAGAGCTATCTGGGAAGGTTTTACGTTGTAGTTTTGCGAGATTACTGTTTTTAATTCTTTATATCTAAAATCTGCATATTGTGTAATAGTTTTGTTTGTTAGTGTTAGCTTGTTTTCTGTTTCATAACAGTTGATATTTGATGAGAAGTCGATTATCTCATCGCTTGAACACTCTAAAATTTTTGCGTATTTGTAGATATCTCCGCCGTGGCTCATAGATCAACCCCGTCCCAAAATTCATCATAGTCCAAGTTGGTCATACTGTTGTCATCTTCAAGATTTTTTTCAACCAGCTTTTTATGTTGATATTCAAAGTAGCTCTGCAGCGCTTCATTGATCATCTCTGAAGGCTCTTTTTTGAGCAGTTGGGCAAAGTTTTCCAGGTTTTCGTAATTATCTTCTGTAAGTTTTATTTCCATAGTGTAATTTTATCCAAATGTGGGAAATAAAAATGTAAAATAAATTATGAGAAAAGATTTAGAACTAGATAACATTTTTATACCCTCCAAAATTCCTTCCAAAAAGCTGATGATAGTATTACACGGCAGAGGGGATTCCTCTGAGGGTTTTGAGGGTTTGCCTCAGTTTTTAGAGCTTGAAGATATGAACTATATCCTCTTTGACGCACCGTTTGAATACTATGGCGGTTTTTCATGGTATAACCTCCCTCCGGATCAATATCCCGGGATCCAGTACTCATCGGAACTTCTGACAAAATGTCTCGATATTTTATTTGAAGAGGAGTTTGATCCTACGCAGAGCTATCTCTTTGGTTTCTCGCAAGGCTCACTCCTTACTTTTGAATTTGGAGCAAGATATAATAAAACACTTGCCGGTTATATCGCTATAAGCGGGTATATTTATGATGTAGAAAAGCTTTTAGCTGAGATGAACACCGATGTGAGACAAGCTAAATGGCTCTGTACACATGGAACATATGATGGAGTCCTACCTTTTGAAGAGAGTAAAAATCAAATAGAACAACTTATAGAAGGCGGATTTGAGATAGAGTTTAGAGCTATTGAGAAAGATCACAGCATTCATCAGGATGAAATAACGATCGTAAAACAACTGTGCGATAAAAATTTATAAAATATTTTACCTACTCTTATAGAGCAAGCAGAGTTTGTGTTTTACTTGATATAGTGCCAAATATAGAACAAGATCCTTAAGGAAGATATATGAAGGTAAAAACACTTGACGAGCTTTCCAAACTTGCTGATTATTCACTTGTAGATACACTTACACCCGATCCGGATGCTACACATGACGGCGTTGATCACTATCCAAGAGAGGTATTTAGCGGGCATTACGTCCCTGTCAAGCCTACACCTATAGAAAATCCTACATACATTGCACATAGCAAGCAGTTTTTTGAAGAGCTTGGTTTTGATGATGATTTGGCTACTTCAGAAGATTTTATGAAGATGTTTTCAGGGGATAGTTCCGGGTTCCCTGAACCACTCAAAAAGCAAGGATGGGCAACGGGTTATGCACTCTCTATCTATGGAACTGAGTATTATGAGCAGTGCCCTTTTAGAACAGGTAACGGCTATGGAGACGGGCGTGCAGTCTCTATTTTAGAAGCTGTTATAAATGGCAAACGCTGGGAGATGCAGCTCAAAGGGGGCGGACGCACACCTTATTGTCGAGGAGCTGACGGTCGTGCGGTACTTCGCTCAAGTATTCGTGAATTTTTGGCACAGGAGCATATGCACGCTTTAGGTGTACCTACATCGAGATCTTTAACTCTTTATACATCCAAAACAGAAAAAGTAAGACGCCCTTGGTTTAGAAATGGTTCATACTCAAGAGATCCTGAGGTGATGATTGAAGAAGATGTTGCAATTACGACACGTGTCGCACCCTCATTTTTAAGAGTGGGGCAGGTAGAACTTTTTGGTCGCCGTGCACGTAAAAAAGAGCATACCAGGGCGATGGAGGAGTTAGAGCAGATCGTTTTACATGTAATTGAGCGTGAGTATAAAGATGAGATTGAAGAAAGTTTGCCGCTTGAGCAAAAAGTGGTGTTACTTGCAAAAGCATTTCAAAACCGTCTGACTTCTTTGGTTGCAGATTGGATCCGTATCGGGTATTGTCAAGGGAATTTTAACAGCGATAATACTGCGGTAGGCGGTTTTACTCTGGATTATGGTCCTTTTGGATTTATGGATATGTTTGACCCCCGCTATCAGCCATGGACGGGCGGGGGTGCACATTTTTCGTTTTTAAATCAGCCCCAGGCTGCCGAGCGTAACTTTGGGATGTTTATAGCAGCACTTAAGCCTTTATTGGATGCAGATAAGGAAGCTGGGCAGCAATTGGAGATGATTGAAAAACAGTTTCCAAGAGTGATGCAGGGAAAAATGATCAAGATGTGGGGAGCAAAACTAGGTTTAGAGCATTTTGATGCTGAGCTGTTTAATGATCTTGTGACATTGATGGTGGAGAGTTCAGTTGACTATACGATCTTTTTTCGTGAACTCTCAAATATTCCTGAAGATATCTCGACTCTCAAAAAAAGCTTTTATGGCGATGCAAACTACAATGAAAAACTTTTAGTGCGATGGATTGAGTGGTTAGAGAGATGGAAAACGCTTATTGATGTAAAAACGGTGCCAGAGCGTGAAAAACTTTCCCAAAAGATGAAAAAAGTTAATCCAAAATACACACTTAGAGAGTGGTTTTTAGTCCCTGCATATCAGGCAGCCCAGAGAGAGGACTATACCCTTATGCACGAACTCCTAGAGGTGATGAACAATCCTTATGCAGAACTCTCAAAAGAGATGGAGGAGAAATACTATAGACTCAAACCTGACGAGTTATTTAGAGTAGCGGGTATTTCGCACGTGAGCTGTTCATCATGATACTTAGCATAGCTTGAGAAGCTCATTTGCTCTTTGAGTGTTTTTGTTTCGTGTGAGGCGAAGCAGTGCATAAAACTGTGCAGCTGTTTTGATCATTGCTTTGAGCTCTTTTTCTTTTATCTTGTTCGAGCTAAAACGGTTGTAGGTGTTGATGAAGAGATTGAGATCTGAAGGTTTTTGTTTTGGTGAAAAGGATAGCAATGCCACGGCAATGTCAAATAAAAACTCTCCGCATCCCCCGTCTATAAAGTCAAAAACGCCTATTTTATTTTTTTTAAAAACTGTATTGTCTGTAAAAATATCTCCGTGGATAAACCCCTCATTTTTTGGTTTATAGCGTTTAAGCGGTTCTAACTTTTTGTAGTGGAGATAGAAATTTTTTTTCAGAAAGTAAAGTTTTTCATCAATGTTGTATGGGGCAAAAAAAGAGTTTGCACAGTGGTGGCTTTTTGTGTATGAATGGTACTTTGCCATAAAACGGGCAAGTGCTTGGATGTGAAAAAGGTGTATGTTTTTTGGGCTCGAGCCTTTCAGGCGTTTAAAAAGGTACCAGCCTTTTTTCTCATCGAGATATAAAGGAACATTAAGACCTGCTTGATGAAGAGTTGAAAGCAGTTGTTTATCTTGCTTGATCTGTTGAGAGATATCTCTGTCAAAATATTTTAAAATATAACTCTCTTGTTTGTTTGTTATGATGTAAGTGGTGTCTATAACCCCATCAGAGGTTGGGTGCAGCTCTGTAAAATTGTACTTAGGAAACAGAGTGTTTAAGGTTGTTAAATCTATATGAGTGTTTACTCCCATTAAAGGATACACTCCTGCATAATCTTTTTCCAGTCGAGGTCAAAATGTTTTTCAACATAGCTTTTGTGATGCGGGACTGTACATTTTGAGCAGTCTTGGTGGATCTTTTCCCCATATACACCTTGACGCCCGTCTTTTGACTCGATCGAGCAGAAGCTGTACTGTGTTTTGTCATCTACTTTTTTAATGCCGTCATCTTTGAAGCGGAAATTTGGGCAGGCACACAGGTAACAGTTTAATTTTTCCATGTCGTGACATTTACGGTTCTCTTTATAAAGGGGACAAAAATCCTGCTCTTTTTCAACCATATTTTCAAACTCAAAATAATCGATAATCTCCTCTTTAGTTTTCCCCTCGGCAACCAAACGATCAACGATCTCTTTATGCATCTTTGCATGTTCATCAAACCATGAGCTATATCCCATCTTATCTCCTATATGTTACACACTGTGTAAGTTGTTTTTCTTGTTCCCAGCCGAGCGTTTTTAATTCACTCTCTTCGTAAAACTTATCGACATAGCCGACACAAAGGTAGGCTATCAGTTTTGCATGTTTCGGGGCTTCAAGTGTTTGGAGTACCTTATTTTCATCCAAGATGCTCACCCATCCGATCCCGATATTTAGGCTTCTTGCAAGCAGCCACATATTTTGTACTGCACACACTACACTGTATTCACCCATCTGCTCCATGCTTGTCATCCCAAGCACATCTTCACCGTTTGGCTCGTAAAGTACGGCGATGTTGATTGGAGCTTCTTTTATTCCTTCCAGTTTTAGTTTTTGATAGAGCTCTCGTGAGGCAAACAGTGTTTTTGCTTTTTCATTTTCCCCGTCAAAATTCTCCAAGATCGTATCTTTTGTCTGCTCATCTTCGATAACTATAAACTTCCATGGTTGTGAATAACCGACCGATGGTGCCAAAAGGGCAGCTTCCAAAATAAGGGAGAGTTTTTCATCCTCCACTTTTTTGTCTATAAAGCGGTTGCCTCGAACATCGCGTCTTGCTTTCATAATCTCCAAAAGTTTTTGAGTGTCGTTTTCGCAAAATCTCATAGAAATCTTCTTTTAACAAGTTCGCCGTTTGGACGCAGCATTATATGCAGATAGGTTCCAAAAACATCACCTTTTTCCCAAGAGCCGATTTGCCCTTCACCCGCTTTGGTTTTAGAGAGTATTTCCGTGCCCTCTTTAGGATCTATGACATTGGTATAGTGAAACGAATGCCCTTTTGTATGCTCCTTATTGGCGTAATAATACCCCATACGCTGAAACCGCTTATGCAGTGTAAAATCAAGATCCAAAATCCCGCTCATTGCTTTTTCGTCAACTCGGTTTCCAAGATACAAAAGCCCTGCACACTCCGCATAGACCTTTTTTGTTTTGGCGTGCTCTATTAGGGAGTTTTTGAAGTTGTTGGAATCTTTTAGATTGGCATAGTTATGTTCACTCTCCACATAACCGCCCGGAATATATACAACATCTGCATCACTAGGAATCTGCTCATCTTTTGTAGCATTAACAAACACCACATCGCTAAAGAGCTCCTGTAAAAACTGTGCGTTGTCGTGGTAGAGAAACGAGAAGTTCTCATCGTTTACGATCGCTATTTTTTTCTCCACTTTTTCTAATGTTTCAAACGGGTAGTTTGGGGTAGTTTGGGGTGTGAAACTAGATGCGATCTGCTCAAGTTTAGTTAGATCGATATGCTCTAACACCTCGTTTGCGATCGTCTCTATTTTGTTAGTATCTTTTAGATCAAGTCCCAGATGGGTGTCAGCTAAGGTGTTTAGCCCTTTTTTGATCCACCCTAGAACTTCGATCTCATTAAAGTCACTCTCTATTTGTTTTTTAATCAGCTCATAATGGGACTCAGAGGAGAGCTTGTTAAGAACTACACCTTTGATCGTGTTATCCTCCTTATAAGTTGCAAGCCCTTTTAAAACCGCCGAGACGGTGATGTAGCTTGAACTTCCGTCTAAGAGTAAAATAGTAGGAATTTGCAAAAGTTTTGAGAGATCGTAAGCACTGCTCCCCTTATCCATCCCATCGTAAAAGCCCATTACCCCTTCGCAGATTGAGATTGCTTTATCGGAATAGTGGTTAAAAAGCCACTTTAACTGCTCATCATTCATCATAAACCTATCAAGGTTGATCGAAGGGGTTTTACAGATCGATTCATGAAACTGCGGATCGATAAAGTCAGGCCCTATTTTAAACGGACGGACCGAGTCTCTAAAATGGTGTAAAAGTGCTGTTGTTAGCACTGTCTTTCCCTGATTTGATGCGATAGCGCTTATACAAAGAGCGCCAAGGGCGCGAGGGCTTTCTGCCGAAGAAAACTCAGCGTTAGCGTAGTCTGAGGGGCTTTGCTCCTTGGACGTATATAAACAATGGTCTTTCAACTTCTTCTCCTTGAGACTAACAGATAGATAAAAAACGGGCCCCCTAAAAACGATGTTATAACACCTATGGGGATATCTGAAGAGGCCCCGAGGTTTCTCGCAATAAGATCACATAAAACCAAAAAGATACCGCTGTAAAAAAATGTCACTCCAAGGAGTTTATCGGCACTTTTTTTGTAGATAATTTTTAAGATGTGGGGGACGATCAGACCGACAAACCCGATAGGCCCGACTACACTCACGGTAACACCGATGGCGATAGAGACCACAAGAAGTAAGATCGAGCTTACTTTTTTGACCTCGATCCCCTTTAAAAAAGCGTTATCGTAAGAGGTGAGGAGGATCTGTATCTCTTTTTTGAATTTTACGGCAATTCCAAGAAGTATAAGTGATGCGATCACAACAGGCAGGGTGCTTTTTAGCCCGACGATATCCAAACTTCCCATGGTAAAACGGACAATTTCATAACTTTGAGTTTCATCACTGAGATAAAAAAGTATCATAAGTGCCGCAGAGTAAAAAAACGACAGTGCAATTCCTACGAGTAAAAGTGTCGAGATCTCATAGTTTTTCAGTCGTGAGGTGATCGCAAATAGGATCACGATTGTCATAATGGCACCAACAAATCCAAAGAGTGCCGCAAAGCTTACAAAACCAAAGACGATCGCAAAAGCGGTTCCGAGCGTAGCACCGCTGGCCACTCCTAACGTAAATGGGGTACTCATAGGATTTCTAAACAGAGATTGGAAGATCAAACCGCTCAGCCCCAGCAGTGCACCGCTGAAAAATGCGATGATAACACGCGGCAGGCGCAGATCGAAAAAGAGCATATGATCAACAGTGCTGAGTTCGTTGAGTTTATCAAAGTGAAGCTCGATCTGTCCGAAAAATGGTGCGAGGGCCAAAACAATTAAAGATAGGAGTATAAATAGCGTTTTCATAGATTCACCATAAAATAGCCTGCAACTGTTTTAAGGCTTGAGCCGAAAATGTTTTGGAGGTTTCCTTCCTCAAAAAAATCTTCATTCTTTCCGAAAAACGTAACAGCTCCATCTTCCATATAGAGGATTTTAAATCCAAGTTTATGCGCAATATTCAAGTCGTGCGTGATGATGATCTTTTGTTGTATATGATCGTTTTGTAAAAAGTGAAAAACCTGTTTGGTTTTTTTCGGATCGAGATTTGCCGTAGGTTCATCAAAGATCGTGATCTTAGCATTGTGTAAAAGCGCGCTGCACAACATTGTAAGTTGCGCTTCTCCGCTACTGAGATTTTTGCAACTTTTTTCCTGCAGATCTTCAAGCGCTAAAAGTTTGAGCGCTTGATCTACATTAAATTCCGAATAGAGACGACTCAGTTCAAGATACTCCCTCATAGAGATATATTCATCGAAAATATCGAGTTTCGCAGGGACGTAGTTAATAAGTTGTGCTCTTTGTTTGGCACTAAGACGAGAGAGCTTTTTAGAGAAAATCTCCACATCTTCAGAGGGGGTGAGTCCGCATAAAACTTTTGCAAGTGTAGATTTTCCTGCACCGTTGGAACCAAGGATAATAAGGTTCTCGCCATCTTCAAGGGAGAAGTTGATATTACGCAGAATATGGTTTGAAAAGCGGTTTACTTTGAGCATCTTACCACTCACTCTCTTTTGATTGTAACTCTTGTAACCCTTTTAACAGTGTAGCAGGGGCTGGGTGCATAAAATTATCGCCGTTAAGATAGACAATCGGTAATCTTTTTTGGGTTTCTAACACCTGACACGTTGTTGCTTTTGTGTAAGGGACAAACCCGAAAATAAAGTCTATTCTTTCCTCTTTTATAAACTGGTCAAGCTCTGTTTGTGTGAAGTGTCGTACTTTCTTCGCATTATCGGGAACAATGAATCCCACTTTAGAAAAGAGATCCCCAAGATAGGTGTTTTGCCCGTAAGAGTAAGTCTCTTTTGAACATGCCGAAAGCAGCAGAACACGTTTATTTTTCGGGTCTATCTCTTTTGCGATCTGCTGCCATTTTTCATTAAAAGTTTTTATCTTTGTTTTTGCATCCGGAACTTGTAACGCTTTTGCGATTGTTTTAAGATTGTTGTCAAGTTGTGCCATAGAATCGAAACTTTTTAAACGTAACGCTTGAGTCTTTTTTGGCGTAATTGTTTGCAATGTTTCCTGTGGAGTCCAGTCCGATGTGAAAAGAAAATCTGCGTGCAGTTTTTTGAGTGCTTGTTTGTCGGGGTCTATCACTTTTCCAGTTCTAGGAAGCTCTGTTTCCACCTGTGTATCGTAGATACTAGCACCCACTATGCACTCTTTCATTCCAAAAAAGTCAATAAGGTAAGTGATGTAAGGTGATTGTGAAATGATACTGCGATCAGAACACAGCTCTTTTGTGCGAAAATCTTCTAAAATGGTTTTAAAATCTTTGATGAAATAGACAAGGCGATCGCTTGGAATCCCCGCATATTTTTTATCTATAATGTAGATAGCATCTGTCTTTGCAACATTGATAGGAAGTGCTTTCCACGGATTTATAAGATCTTCTCTTGAAATAGAGCGCTCTTTCATAGAGTGAGCAAGTAAGATCACGATGTCCGGATTTGTCGCCACTATGTTTTCGGCATTTAAAATCGGCTGCCCTTTGCGTGAGCTTTGCAGGGCATTTGTATTGCCGCTTGCCACAATGATATCATCAAAGTAAAGGTTTTGTCCCGCTACGAAAACTCTTGAAGCTAACGATGTATTATGCCCGATAACAACTAACACTTTTTTGTTAGCAGTTATGTTTTTAAGGCTTTGAAGGGCTTCGTTTATATCCTGAATGATCTTATCTGCTTGCTCCTGCTTTTGAAGTAACGCTCCAAGTTCAACAATGGAGTGTTTGATATTTTGCAAAGTATCTATCTTTACAGTTTTTGTTTTGATTCCAAGTTGTTTCAGTTTTTGACCAAGCTTGTAGTTGTTTTTCTGCATAATCACAACAGTCGGATGCAGTGAAACAATCTTCTCTAAAGAGGGGGAAAAATATCCCCCCACCTTTGCCACTTTTTTTGACTGCTCTGGATATGTACAGTACTCGGTATTGCCTACCACCTCACCTCCGCTTCCAAGAGCGAAGATGATCTCGTTGATCGAAGGAGATAGTGCGATAATACGCTCAGCTCCAAAGAGGTTAAGGGTAAAAACAACCAATAGCACTGCAAATATTTTCAATCGTTTCATCCTCTTTAGTATCTATAACTTACACCGAGATATGTGCTTCTCTGGGCTGTTGCATACCCGTCAACCACTTGATAATCAGTATCTGCTATATTATCGACTTTGAAGTAAGTTGTAAAGTTTTTGTCTATTTTGTAATTTGCTACGAAATTTACCAGAGTATAGTAGCCTGTTTGTACCCCCTGGTTATTGTCTCTGTCAAAACGTGAACCGATATACTCCCCGTCAACTCCAAGTTGCAGTTTTTGCGTCGGATAGTATGCAAATGCAAATTTAATCGTATCCTGCGGTCTTCTTCTTAAAGCCTCTTTATCTTCGTTCTTTGCATCGAGGTAGGTATAACTGATATCTGCTAAGATCTCATCTGTAAGGTACTCTTTGTATCCAAGCTCAAAACCTTTGAGAATAGAAGTACCTTGAATGTTATTGTATTTACTGATCGTAAAATCATAGTCGATCATGTTTTTTACTCTGTTATAAAAGTAAGTCGCTTTAAACCCTTTGTACTCAATTGTCGCATCGAAAGATGTCGTATCTTCGGGTTTGAGGTTTTCATTTCCGTAGTATGAGTAGAGGTTGTAGAGAGTAGGAACATTATACGCTGAACCGATATTTGTAGAGAATGAGAGAGTTTTATATTTTTTAGAGTTGTATTTTACCCCCGCTTTTCCCGTTGTTTTATCATCAAACATATCGTAGTGATCGTAACGCAGCGCTTCAGTCAAGATAATTTCGCCACTGTCGATTTTAAAAATATTTGAGTTTGTGATCGTACCTGCCTGGTTTTTATACTTTTCATTTAGAGCATTTTCATGCTCAAACGTTTTATAATCAAATGCAATTAGTACAAAATCTTTCTCATCATAGCCGATTTTTGAATTTGCTCCATATTCATAGACACTCCCGTTATAGTGAGAAGTTGGATTGTCTGTCAGATATTGTCTGTTAAATATTGAACGTTTTGCATAGAGTTTAAACTCGTTAAAACTGTCAATATGATTGAAATTGATCTGTCCGAATGAATCGTGTGTTTCATCTTCACCGTATTTATTTGCTTCGATTGTATCGTTAGAATCGTAAGGATCGTACTCTGAATAGGCATCAATGCGAGTATAAGAGAAGTCAACTTTATTTGTCTCATTAATTTGAAAACCGAGCTTTAGATCAGATGTGATGTTCTTATAGCCGTCAGCTTCATAGTCATCTACATTTTCGCCCTTTGGTACTTTTGTTGAAAAACCGTCACTTGTAAGGAGCTGCGAAGCTGCTTTTACATAGTAAGTGTCAGTTTTGTAAGAGAGGTTCAGGGCGTGTTTTTGCGTGTTGTAGTTGCCGTATTCTACATCAGCACCTGCATGGAACCCTTTTTCTGCCGACTTTGTGATGATGTTGATAACACCCGCACTTGCATCAGCTCCCCAGATACCGGATTGTGCCCCTTTGATCACTTCGATTCTCTCAATATCGGAGATCATTAAATGTCCAAAAGGTGCACCGTCAAGTCCTGTTAAGTCGTTGTAACGGATTCCGTCTATTAAAACTAAAACTCTTTTAGAATCAAAACCTCTAAGATAAACAGAGGTTGCTTTTCCGAGTCCGCCGTTGCTTGAAAAATTGATCCCTGAGAGAGAGTTTAGCGCTTGTGTGACGGTTGTAAAACGGCGTTCTTCGATCTCTTCAGCTGTGATCACCTCAGTATTTGCCGTGACGTCATGAAGTTTTTGATCAGTATTGGCCACAGATGTAACTGTGATAGATTCTAGGTTTATATCTTGAGCGTTTAGTTGGCTTGTTAAAGCGATACATAGTAGTGATAGTTGTAGTTTTTTTTGCATAATAGTTCCATATTTAATTTAATTTATTTTATAAGGATTACACAGTAAAATCTGATTTATTTCCGGCTACACATTTTGCAAATGTGTGCTCGTCAATAAGATTTTCTGCGCCTAGAATGCAGGAGGAGAGGCGATTTGTACACGTAAGGGTTTCCCGTTTAGCGTACAAACAGAAGAAACAAGAGCAATGATCTTCAGCTGTGATATGTATGCTTGAATCGCTGCTAATGTAAAATAGTTTTTACCAAAGCCTTTAGGTCTATACATAGCTCCCTCCTCATTGTTTTTCGAATTATAACGAAAATCTTCGCTAAAATGTCATTATGAAATTATCGCACCTCAAGCAGATCGTAGAGTATCTCAAACAATTTAAAAAAATAGCAGCTATCCATCGTGTGAACGACACAATTATCAAGATCGCTTTTGACAGAGATGATGAGATCTATTTTAATATGACCCGTTCAAACTCCAGCATTTTTAAATGTAAAGAGTACCCTAGAAGTAAGGTTTATAACGCTCCTTTTGACGTTATCCTTGCAAAACGGTTTAACCGCTCAAACATTTTAGGTGTAGAACTACTTAATGATGACAAAATTATCCGTTTTAAAACATCGATTGCTTCAGCATATAAAGAAGAACTCACTTATCTGCAGCTAGAATTTACAGGAAAATACACCAATATCATCGTTTTAGATGAGAATAATATTGTTTTAGAGGCACTGCGACATATTGACCTTTTCTCATCATTCCGTGAAGTAAGAGTGGGGCAAAAACTTCTAGATATTCCACAGGCACCGTTTATTGCAAAAGAGTATCCGATTGAGGATGTAGAGAGCTTTTTATATGGAGTGTACAATAAAGAACAAGAGCAAAAATTAGCATCTTTGAAAAAACAAAAGATCAGCTCTTTAGAGAAAAAACTCAAAAAACTTGAAAAGCTTTATAAAAAACTTGACTCTGAAGAACTTTTGCAGGCTCAGGCAAGTGAGTTTGAACATCTGGGGAACTTGGTTCTTGCCAATGCGCAAAACATCAAGCCTTATGTGAAAAAACTAGAGCTTAACGATTATGACGGAAGTGTCAAAGAGGTAGTTTTAGAGAAGCAGTATCCAAATGCATTTTTAATCAGCGAATCGTTCTTTACAAAGAGTAAAAAAGCGAAGCAAAGAGCAAGACATCTTCACATTGAAGAGGAGTCTTTAAGAAGCAAGATAGAGCATACAAAACTCTTTATCAATACCGTTGCCGAAGCAAAAGATACGGCAAAAATAGAGTTGCTCTTTCCAAAACAGATACAAAACAAAAAGATAAAAAAAGATGAATCTATCGAGACTTTTTGGATCGAGGGTTATAAAGTGCAGTTGGGGAAAAATGAAAAGGGTAATATCAAGCTGTTAGAGAGTGCTAAAGCAAAAGATATCTGGCTCCATTTAAAAGAGAGACCTTCAACTCATGTTATAATAACTACAGATAAACAAAGTCTTCCTGAGCGGATCATTAAATCGGCGGCAAGATTATGCGTAGATTTCTCAACCGCTTCAAAAGATAAGTTTTTGGTCGATTATACTCCTCGTAGGGAAGTAAACATCCAAAAGGGGGCAAATGTTCTCTACAATAAGTATAAAACGGTAGAGATAGATACTCGAGAATAATGATTATACTGAGAATTTTATTCTTTTCCGGCTACACATTCTTAAAATATGTGTTCGTCAAAGAGATTCTCAGCAGGAAAGGAGACCTTTCACATGGCAGTTGGACCGATAGGAAACGCAATCTTTGTCAATCAGATGACACCGGCAGCGACTACTGTGCAAAATGCACACAATAATCGTGTGGACTTTCAAAATATGATTGCCCAGTCTCAAGTACAAGATAAAGAAAAAGAGGTACTTGAAGTACGTCCTACAGAAGAGAATCAAGCAGTTGATCCCGATCGCGAACATACAAAAGAGGAAGCGGATCAACAAAATAAAAGAAGTGAAAAACGTCTAATAGAGGATGAGGAAGAGGAAGAAACATCACCACCTCCAATCCATAAATTAGATATTAAAGTGTGATAGGATATAATCAGTCATATTTTTTATAGGATATCTTTTATGGTAAGTATATTTGAAGAGCATAGAGAACGTATAGTAACCGGTTTAGCCCTTTTAGCAGCAGTATTGCTCATAGGGTTTATAGATAACTTTTTCTTAATGTGGCTAGTTCTTGGTGGTGTCTATATTCTAGCATTTAACGAAGCGATCAAGCTTTTTGGTGTTGAAAAAGATGGTTTGCTAATTTATGCAATAGGTATCTGGTTAGTTGCAGGTGTATATCCGTACGGGGATGACCTTTTTGTTTTAGCCGGTGTAGCATATGCAGGAGCTGTAGCATACAATAAAGAGCTTCCATGGAAAGACTTCTTACCGTTTATCTATCCAACTGCAGGGATGCTTTTTATACTTACTATGTATCAAGAGTACGGTGTTCTTGCACTCCTTTGGCTTTTAGCAGTTGTAGCTCTTACTGATGTAGGTGCATATGCAGTGGGTAAAAGTATCGGTCATACACAGTTTTGTGAAACATCTCCAAACAAAACGATGGAAGGTGTAGTAGGCGGCATAACGGTTGCTACTTTCGGCGGGCTTTTCTTCGGTTTAACTATTGTTGATTTTACGGTAGCGTTTTTTATCTCATTTTTTGTAGCAGTATCTTCTATCTTCGGAGATCTTTTTGAATCTTCTTTAAAACGTGCAGCAGGCGTAAAAGACAGCGGAGATATATTACCGGGTCACGGCGGAGTACTTGACAGAATAGACGGTTACCTTTTCGGTGCAATCGTGATGTTGGTATTACTGCGCGGCTTAGTATAGTAGATGGTACTTTTAGGCTCAACAGGCTCGATAGGGGTTAATGCCCTCATTGTTGCTAAAAAGTTTGGTATCGAAGTTGAGGTACTAGTTTGCGGCAATAACATACAACTTCTTAACGAGCAGATACAAGAGCATAACCCTAAAGTGGTAGTTGTTGGGAATCAAGATGCAGTTAAAGATGTTAGGCATTCGAATGTTCTTTGGGGTGAAGATGCCATCTTAGAGGTGATCGAAGCTTCAAAAAGTGAATTGGTAGTCAATGCCCTTGTAGGTTTTTTAGGGCTGCGTCCAACGTTAAAAGCATTAGAATGCGGGAAAAAAGTTGCATTAGCAAACAAGGAATCTCTTGTTGCGGGTGGAGCTTTTATAGATACTGCGAAAATTCAACCGATTGACAGTGAACATTTCGGGCTTTGGTATCTGTTGCAGGATAGAGCTGTAGAGAAGATGACTATTACGGCAAGCGGCGGAGCTTTTCGTGACTGGGTGATCGAAGATATTCACAATGCTACTTTAGAAGATACACAAAGACATCCAAACTGGTCTATGGGACAGAAAATCACGATCGACAGTGCTACAATGGTGAACAAGATGTTTGAACTTCTTGAAGCAAGATGGCTCTTTGGTGAAGGGCAATATGATGCAATCATTGAAACAAAGTCGCTTATCCATGCATTAATAGACTATAAAGACGGCTCAACCACTGCACACTTTGCAAATGCTTCTATGCAATTGCCGATAGCGTATGCGTTAAACAAGAACTGCAATGAGAAGATCTTGGACCATGTTAATCTTCTTGAAGTGGGAAGTTTAGAGTTTAGAAAGATTACACCTGAGCGTTATCCTGTTTGGGAGATAAAAGAGGATCTGCTGAAAAATCCGGAATACGGTGTAGTAGTAAATGCTGCAAACGAAGCATCAATCGAGCGTTTTATTGCTAAAGAGATATGTTTTACCGATATTAGTAAAAATATTATCAAAGCATATAATCACTTTAAAGTAAAACCGAAAAGTATTGAAGATGTATTTGCTTTAGATAAAGAAGTTCGAGCGTTTATCCACGCTAATTGTTAGGGAAAAAGAGATGATTTTAAGTATAGAAAGCAGTTGTGACGACAGTGCTATAGCGATCACTGAGATCGAAACAGGGAAACTGGTTTTTCATAAAAAGATCAGCCAAGAGATAGAACACAGTGTCTACGGCGGAGTAGTTCCTGAACTAGCAGCGCGTCTACATGCCGAGACACTGCCGAAAATTTTGGAGCAAACAAAGCCGTACTTTTCACAACTTAAAGCTGTAGCCGTAACATCTTCACCCGGACTTGCAGTTACTTTGATCGAGGGTGTGACGATGGCAAAAGCTATCTCGATCGCACTTGGTATTCCAATCATTGGAGTAAATCATCTTGTGGGGCATATCTACTCGTTATTTATAGAGAAAGAGACAACTTTTCCTTTAACTGTTTTACTTGTTTCAGGCGGACATACGCAAGTGATGGAAGTAAAAAGTCTGACTGATATCAAGACTGTCGCAAAATCTATGGATGACAGTTTCGGTGAGAGTTTTGACAAAGTCGCAAAAATGATGGGACTGGGCTATCCTGGAGGGCCGCTTATTCAAGAGTTGGCAAAAGATGGTGATAGACTAAAGTACAACTTTACGGTACCGCTTCATCAATCTCCTCTTATCGCTTTTAGTTACTCGGGACTCAAAAATGCAGTAAGACTTGCAGTGGAAGAAGCCGGGGAAAATAAAGAACTTTATAAGGATATTGCAGCATCTTTTGAGCATATTGCAACAAAACATCTGACTATGAAGCTCAAAAAATATTTTAAAACAAACCCTCCTCAAAGGTTGGCAATAGTTGGAGGGGCTAGTGCAAATTTATACCTTCGTTCCCAAATTGAAGAGCTTTTAAAACCGTATAATGCAGAGTTGCTTTTAAGTGAACTTCAATATTGTTCAGATAATGCGGCAATGATCGGAAGAGTTGCACTTGATATGTATAAGCAAGGGGATTTTTCAGAACTAAAAGAGTTAAATATTTCTCCAAAGAGTCAATTATAGTGAATCTGTTACAATTCTTTTCAAAAAACAGATATATGTTCTTAGTAGCACTAAGTTTCTTCTTTCTATTAGAGATAGTAATTATTTCAACCGTGAAATATTTAGAAAATATCGACAAGTCACACTTTTTGGAAAATAAGGCAAAAGAACTTAATGTTCAAATGCAGATGGGGAAACACTATCTCAACGAGATGGCAGAAGTACTTTACGATACGATGCTAAATGATCCGAAAATTTCAGAGATTATGTACCAGGCTACCCAAACGACAGACCTTCAAAAAGAGGCCTTATTAAGGGCAGAACTTTATAAAACACTTCAAGAAAAATACAAATATATGAAAAAGCTTGGTGTTAGACAACTCCATTTTCATGTACCGGGAGCTGTTAGCTTTTTACGATTTCACAGAGTTGAAAAATTTGGAGATTCTTTGGCAGCTGTAAGAGAATCTCTTATGTATGTGAACAAATATAAAGAACCTATAGAGTGTTTTGAAGAGGGGAGGATCTTTAACGGTTTCCGTCATGTCTATCCGCTCTTTTATAACAAAGAATTTGTCGGCAGTGTAGAGATCTCTTACTCTTTTAAAGCATTTTTAGATCATATGTTGGAGATAAACCCAAATGCCTCTTATATTTTTCTGATGAATAATGAAGTTATTGACACTAAAGTATTTGATGATGAAAAAAGCAACTATATGAAAAGTGATTTTGATAGTTACAGCATAGATAAAAATACATTGAGTAACAGTATGGGTATCTCTTTAGATGAGATCTTTACCATTAATAAAAAGATAAAAAAACATATTTTGAAAAATCTTGAAAATCAAGAAGACTTTACGGTTGATACATTTATAGGTCAATCGCAAAATAAAAGTATTATAGTAAGTTTTATAGGGATTAAAAACTTTGAAGAGAAAAAAGTAGCATATATGATTGGCTACAGTTACAGTATGACAATGGATATATTTAACAAAAGAGCTACACAAATGGCATTGATTTTAACTTTTGTCAATTTTGTTTTAACTCTTTTGCTGATTATACTTTTTAGAAAAGAGAAACTAAAAGCGCAACGTGCTTCAGAAGAAGCGATTCGCGATCCGCTTACAGGGGTACTCAACAGAAGAGGTTTTAATAATATTTTAGACTATAAGATATCGATCTCAAGAAGATATGACTCAGATATGAGTGTAATGTTTTTTGATATTGATCATTTCAAAGATGTAAACGATAATTACGGGCATGATGTTGGAGATACTATCTTACAAGAGTTAAGTAATGTAATCAAAGCATGTATACGAGAGAGTGATATATTTGCAAGATGGGGTGGTGAAGAGTTTATTATTGTACTGCCGCAAACATCTATGAAAGACGCTGTAGTGTTGGCTGAGAAATTACAAAAAGAGATTAAAAAATATAATTTTACAAAAGTTGAAACACTTACATGTAGTTTCGGTGTTACACAATTACAAGATGATGAATCGTCAGATGAATTGCTAAAACGTGTAGATGAACTTTTATATCTTGCCAAAACCACGGGAAGAGACAGAGTTATTAGTGATACGGAAAGAAGCACTAACCTTAAATATAGCTTATGAAGAACTATTCTATTTTTTAATAAGAGTAAAATTATCCTATATAAAATATACTTCTCATACAAAACGCAAAGAGCGTGAAAAATTAAAAGAATAAGGGGTCGTAATGGCAACTACAAAATTTAAAGGTACAGACGTAGAGTTATTAGGTAATCAAGTAAATGTTGGAGATAAAGCTCCAGAGGTAACAGTTGTTAATTCAGATGGTTTAGGTGATGTTGTAGTTGGTGGTGCACAAGGTGTAAAACAACTTATCATCGTTGTTCCTTCATTAGATACTGGTGTATGTGCTACTGAAACTCGTAACTTCAATGCAAAAGCTGCTGATTTAGAAGGTGTTAAAACTACTGTTGTTTCTATGGACCTTCCATTTGCTGCTGGTAGATTCTGTTCAGCTGAAGGTATCGACAAATTAACTGTTGCTTCTGACTTCAGAAACAAAGATTTCGCTAACGCTTACGGAGTACTTTTAGGTGGTTCTGTATTAGCTGGTGTAACTTGTCGTGCTATCTTCGTTGTTGATGAAAACGGTGTTGTAACTTACAAAGAAATCGTTCCAGAAATTACTGAAGAACCAGCATACGATGCAGCTTTAGAAGCAGCACAAAAATAATTTTCTTTTATTAGAAATTCCCTCCTATTTGGGGTCTTTTTTAAAGACCCCTTTTCCCATCTAAATTTTAAAATTAAGCAATCCAGTTTTAAACTCTGATATAATAGTGACAAATTTTTAAAAGGTTTGTTATGAAAAAAATCATATCTACTTTAGCGATGGTATCTACTTTGGCTACTGTTGCAAGTGCAGATTTTACTAGAGTTGAAATGGGTGTAGGTGTTTGGAGTCAAGAGCCTACTGGAAACATTACATATAAAGATGGTGCTACAACAGGTTCATATGCAAGTGATGAAACAAAAAAAACATCAGCTTATGCATGGATGCTTATAAAACATCCTATTCCGGTAGTTCCAAATTTAAGACTTGAGTATGCAAGTGTTGAAGATAAAGGTAGTGTAGATGGAACTTTCAAGGACTTTACTGCTAGTAGTGTTACAACAGGTTCATTTAAAGTAGATCAATATGATGTAATCCCGTACTATAATATCCTTGACAATACTGCTTGGATCACATTAGATTTAGGGTTAGATATTAAAGTATTAGACTCTTCATTTAAAGCTGAAGGTGTAAATGTAAATGGTGTTGTGGGACTTAGTGATTATGAAGATAGTACATTATTAGCAGTACCGATGGGATATGCAAGAGCACGCGTAGAGATTCCTGCTACAGATATCGGTATAGAATCAGATATAAAATATATCACGTACAGCGGTTCAACTTTATCTGATTTTAGAGTAAAAGTTGATTATACTTTTGATATCACTCCTGTTGTACAACCTGCTATAGAAGTTGGTTATAGAACACAAAGTTATGTAATAGAAACAGATGATGACAAAACAAAAGTAGATATGAAGTTTTCTGGCGTTTACGGTGGTTTAATGCTACGCTTCTAATTTTTAGAGTATCTTTTTCCCAAGATACTCTTGATCGAGGATTATTATTTCACATTCAAGTGAGATATCAAACTCCTCTTTTACCCTTTTTTGTGCCTCTTTTATTAGGTGTATTGCATCTTCAAATTTTCCATCACCATAGTTTACTAAGAAGTTAGCATGTTCATCACTAAATGCCATATCTCCTACACGTACACCTTTTAGTCCTACCGCTTCGATCAGTCGCCCTGCATAATCACCTTGGGGATTTTTGAAACAGCTTCCTGCTGAAGGGGTAGAGGGTTGGTTTGAACGCATCTTTTTAAACATCTCTACTTTCTTTTCATCAAAACCGTATTTAAGTTCAAAAGTTGCCTCTAAAATAGGTTCATTAATATTTGTATTTCTGTAGCCATATTTGATCTCATCTTTTGTTTTCACTCCGTTAGGTGTAGTGATATCAATTAGATAGTTAAAGATCTCATACTCCTTAAGACCTGCATTCATATAAACAAGACCTCCGAGTTTCCCGGGAAGATGTGAAACAAATTCAAAGTTGGCAATATTGTTTTTTTTGCAATATGAAGCAATTTTCCCCGATGGAGTAGCACCACCTATTTTTAGAGTATTGTCCTCAATCTTTATATAATCAAAATCTTTGCCAAGAATCATAAGTGGGGGAGGATTATTGCCGACAAGTGTGTTGTTGCACGAGCCGATAAGGTAAAAATCTTTATAAGAGCTATCCCCTTTTTCAAAAACAGCAACATCAAACGAGCTGCCTATTTTAAAAGAGGAATAGTTTTTAAAGTTTATAGTTTTGTGTTGCATTACTCTACAAAGTTAGGGATGAGATTAAAAACGTGTAAAGAGAAGTCACGCATCTCATTGATCATCCAAGGCATAGTTAAAACGATGATAATAACAACACCGAGAATTTTAGGAATAAAAGAGAGTGTCATCTCATTGATCTGCGTTGTTGCTTGAAAAATGGAAACTATAAGCCCGAGAAGCATACCTACAAGTAGAGCAGGGAGTGCCAAAATAAGTGCAATTTTAAAAGTTTCAACACCGAGGGCTATGAGTTTTGCTTCCATTTTATGAGTACCTTAACTCTTTATATTCCGTAGGGATAAGATAATCTTCTACTTTCACTAGTTTATCATAAAAACCGTGTTTATAACCGATTTCAAAAAGTTTATTGATCGCTTTGTACTGAACCTCGCTCAAACTTACACTTTCATCATTTGCATAAAGTTCAAGATACTGATCAAGTGTCGGAGCATCTATTCTTACAAGATCACGCTCTAACAACATTTTTGAGAGCTTGTCTTTGTGTTTACGCGCTACATCAACCGCTTTTGTAAGTGTTGCTTCGTATTCGATTGCTTTATTTAGAGGGATTGAACGGCGAATAGCCATCCCTCCAAGAGGTAGTGGTAAATCACCCCCTGAGAGTTCCTGCCAAATATCCCACATCTCACGTTCAACTTCTAACTCTGCATCATATGTAAGAATAGACTCGTGAATAAGTACACCTGCATCAACTTTTCCATCAAGGACTGCTTGTTCTATCTCTAAAAAGTTCATATATGTGATGCGGGCATCAGGATAGGCGATACGAAACAGCATTGCATTTGTAGTATGTTTTCCGCTCAGTGCTACTTTGAAATTTCGTTTGAGTTTTGTCCCTTTTTTCTTAATAATTTTAGGACCGTACCCCTCTCCAAAGCTTACAGCAGTACGAAGCGGTGCGTACTCCTCTGAGATATGTGGATAGAGTGCGAAGCTTATAGCTACTATGTCATATACGCCGCTTAAAGCATCCTCATTAAGAGTTTGAATATCTTTTGCAATATTGTCAAAATGAGTATCTTTCATATCTATCCAGCCAAATTTTATGGCGTAGTACATAAAGATATCGTCGGCGTCAGGTGAATGTGCTATAAGTGTTTTTTTCATAAAAAAGATTTTAGCCCAATCAGACTAAAAAAGCACTTACGTTAAACTATTTCGTACAATATATTTTGGCTCTTTTTTTATACGATTCCAATGTAGTTTTTGCATATGCATCATCACGCATTTTCTCTTTATAAACCTTTATCTTCTCTTGGAACACTTTACATAATGCTGCATCGTATTTTGGGTTTTTTGTCTCTGAAGCTAAGAGAACAAGCGGGGCAAGAACTAGAAGAGCAACTAAGTATTTTTTTATAATGAGTCCTTTGATGAAAATATACCTCAATAGTACATCAAATAAAAAGATAAGTCAAATTAATAATAATTATCATAAAAAATATTATTTTAAAAATATGACAATTTGCCATATTAATCGTAAAACAAAAAAACTTTTACTATAATTTCTCAAATTTCAAAAATAAGTGAGCATAAGATGGATGCAAACAAACAAAAATCACTAGACTTAGCAATCAAACAAATAGATAAAGCATTTGGTAAGGGTGCTTTAATGCGTCTGGGAGATAAAGAGATTGAACCTGTTCAAGCGATCTCTACAGGTTCTTTAGGCCTTGACCTTGCTTTAGGTATTAACGGTGTACCTCAAGGAAGAGTTATAGAAGTTTACGGACCGGAGAGTTCAGGTAAAACTACTTTAGCACTACAAATCACTGCTGAATGTCAAAAGAACGGCGGAGTATGTGCCTTTATTGATGCGGAGCATGCTTTGGATGTTGTATATGCAAAAAATCTTGGTGTGGATATAGACAACTTACTTGTATCTCAACCCGATTACGGTGAGCAGGCTTTAGATATTGTTGAAACAGTGGCACGTAGTGGTGCAGTTGATCTAATTGTTGTTGACTCTGTTGCAGCACTTACACCGAAAGTAGAGCTTGAAGGTGAGATGAATGATCAGCAAGTGGGTGTTCAAGCACGTCTTATGTCAAAAGCATTAAGAAAGCTTACTGGTGTTCTTAATAAAATGAACTGTACAGTTATCTTTATCAACCAAATCCGTATGAAAATCGGTATGATGGGATACGGTTCACCTGAAACAACTACAGGTGGTAATGCTTTAAAATTCTATGCATCTGTAAGAATTGATGTTCGTCGTATAGCTTCACTAAAACAAGGAGAAGCTCAAATAGGTAACCGTGTAAAAGCGAAAGTTATTAAAAATAAAGTTGCTCCTCCATTCCGTCAAGCTGAATTTGATATTATGTTCGGTGAGGGGATCTCTAAAGAGGGTGAACTTGTAGACTACGGTGTGAAACTAGACATAATCGACAAAAGTGGGGCATGGTTCTCTTACGGTGAAACAAAACTCGGACAAGGTCGTGAGAACGTAAAACTGAAGTTTAAAGAGGAGCCTGAACTAGCAAAAGAGATCGAAGATAAGATCAGAGTTGCAATGGGAATGAGCTCTCTAATGACTATGGATACCTCAGAGATAGCTGAAGTAACAGAGGATGATTCATAGGTATAAACTAAGATTTAACCAAATTTCGCTAAAATTGCACAATTAAATATACTAAAAGGCAAATATATGTTTATAGATGATGTAAGTGCAATAGAAGTTATGGATTCTCGTGGTAATCCAACTGTAAAAGCTACAGTGAGACTAAGCGACGGTACAGTAGAGAGTGCAGTTGTACCGAGTGGAGCTAGTACTGGTAAACGTGAAGCGTTAGAGCTTCGCGATGGTGGCGATCGTTATATGGGAAAAGGTGTATTACAAGCAGTTGAAAATGTAAATACACAAATTTCTGACGCATTAATCGGAATGAGTCCATACAACCAAGCTATCGTTGATGCTACAATGAAAGAGCTTGACGGAACTGATAACTATGGAAACTTAGGCGCAAATGCAGTTCTAGGTGTATCTATGGCTGTAGCTCGTGCAGCAGCTGCGAGTTTAAATATCCCATTATACCGCTACTTAGGTGGTGCTAACGCTATGGTTATGCCTGTACCGATGTTAAATATCATCAACGGTGGTAGCCATGCTGATAACTCAGTTGACTTTCAAGAGTATATGATTATGCCTGTTGGTTTTGAAGATTTCGCTGAGTCTTTAAGAGCATCTGCAGAAGTGTATCACAACCTCAAAAAGATTCTAAAAGATAAAAATCATAATACTGCACTTGGTGACGAGGGTGGTTTTGCTCCGGATCTAAGTTCAAATGAAGAGCCTATCCAAGTTATTATGGAAGCAATTGAGAAAGCTGGATATAAAGCAGGTGAGCAAATTGCTATCGCTTTAGATGTTGCTTCAAGTGAACTTGTAGTAGATGGCGGATACAGACTAGAGTCTGAAAACAGAACAGTTAGTTCTGAAGAGTTAGTAGCTTACTATGAAGATCTATGCGCTAAATACCCAATCGTATCTATCGAAGACGGTCTAAGTGAAGATGATTGGGATGGTTGGAAAATCTTAACTGACAGACTTGGTGATAAAGTACAGTTAGTTGGTGATGACCTGTTTGTTACAAATGCAAATATTTTAGCTGAAGGTATCCAAAAAGGTATCGGTAACTCTATCTTAATCAAACCAAACCAAATCGGTTCTGTAAGTGAAACAATGTTAACTGTTCGTCTTGCACAAAGAAATGGTTACAAATGTGTAATGTCTCACCGTTCTGGAGAGAGTGAAGATGCATTTATTGCAGACTTTGCTGTAGCACTTAACTGTGGTGAGATCAAAACAGGTTCAACTGCACGTGGTGAAAGAACTGCAAAATATAACCGTCTTTTAGAGATCGAAAACGAAGTTTTTTACGGTGAGTATTTAGGTTCTACACTTTTTAACTAAGAGTTTGTTATGCAAAATGAGGAACTTTTTGAAGAGATAGATAATGAGCAGAATGTTGTTCAAAGATATCTGGGATTGTCTTTAAAAAAGTTCTTTATACTTGTATTTCTAGTAATAGCTTTTGGTATATATTTAGGTATTATCCTCTATGGGACTAACTCCGTAGAGGTTTTGCTTAATCTCCAAGATTATGAAACTTATTTACAAAATGAAGTTGTCCGACTCAAATCTGAAAACGCTGAACTGCAACGTGAATATTTTGAACTCAAAGAGATTTCTGCGCAGTAAAAGTTAGATTTGTGATATAATATTTACAAAAAACAGGCTTTTGATAAATGTATAGGTATATTCTTCTTTTTTCACTTTTATTTTCTACCCTTTATTCACGAGAAAACCCTTTTTTCCCAATTGAATCTGATGATATCCCTCTTACAACAAATCAACTGGAAAAAGATACTCCTCTTAAACGTGCAAGTATGAAACTTCCTTCAACTGCAAGAACTATTGAGAGTGTAACTGTTAGTTATAAAAATCTTGATGGAAGTATTCAGGAAAAAACAATCGATCTGCAAAACAGTATAGATTGGCATTTGCCGGTGTTTATTACGCAACACTATCAAGATGAAAAAGTAAACAGTGTTCAAAAAACAGAAGAGATAAAAAGTAAAAAAATCTTTAAAGAGATCGTTTCACTCCCTTTTATAAAATTTAAAATATATAAAAATGAGATAATACTAGTTACTAAAGATAAAATGCTTAGAAAGTTTTTACTAGTAAAACCTCAAAGAATAGTGTGTGATTTCAAAAGAGAGACAAGCATTAGAAGTTATGTAAAAAAAATTCATAATGAAGATGTTACACAAATTAAAGTAGGTACCCATAAAGGGTACTATAGAGTTGTAATTGAGTTAGACGGGAATTATAGATATAAAGTTACTTCTGAGAAAAATGGATACCGTTTTACCCTTAATTGAGATGGATTAAATGAAATATATTATTTTTATTGCTCTTTTTTTAACAGTTAGTTTATTTGCAGATGATAATCTGAAAAAAATGAGTGTTAAAGAGAAGAAAAAAAGGTTTTATTCTCTTGTAATACCTGTAGTTGATAAAGTTTATGAACAAAGATACAAGCTTTACGAAGATGTTAGCGAAGAGTTAAACAGTAGTAAAAAAAGTGTTCAAATTGAAGAACTAAAACAATACTACAAAGTAGAGACGGATCAAGAGTTACTGATGTCTTTAAAGCCGCAACCGAAAAGCATGGCAATAGCTCAGGCTGCAATGGAGAGTGCATGGGGGACTTCCCGCTTTTTTAACTTGGGAAATAACCTTTTTGGAATGTGGAGCATAAGTTCTAAAGAGAATAGAATAGCAGCAAATGTGAAAAGAGACAACAATACAACGGTTTGGGTAAAGAAATATGATTCGTTAGAGGAATCAGTTCGCGGATATTATATCACCTTATCCAAAGGGAAGCAGTATAAAAAACTGCGTGAACTTAACTATAACACTGATGATGTTTACGAGGTGATTCAAGGTCTGGATAGATACTCAGAACGTAAAGAGGCTTATGTAGATGAAATAGGCAGTATTATAAGATACAACAAGCTGACAAAATATGATAGAAAGTAAGAGTAGTCTGTTATAATGACATCAATGGAAGAGATAAAACATTATTTAAGTACACATGAAGACACAGAGATGCATCCATCGGAGATCGCTAAGCTTTTAAAAGAGCTAAGTGATGACGAATTTAGTGAAGCTATTAAATTTGTCCCTAAAGATCTTGTAGGGGATGTAGCACTAGCATTACCCGATAGATATTTTGAAGATGTTGTTGAAAACCTAAGCGTTGATGACCTTAGTTATGCCGTAACGGAACTGGAATCGGACGATCAGCTAGAGTTTATGCAGGAACTTGAAGATGTTGATGAAAAAGTAGCAGCTGAAGTTTTTAAAAAGCTTGATGAAGAAGATAAAGAAGAGATTGAAACACTTCAAAAGTATGATGAGGATGAAGCCGGTGCATATATGCAGCTGGAGGTATTTACATCTTACGAAGATGAAGTTGTTCAGGATGTGATCAAAAGATTTGCACGTCTTAGAAAAGAGAATGAACTCGAAAACGTACAAAATCTCTTTATTGTTGATAGAAGAGATAAACTACTTTATACGGTAGGACTCGATGAGCTTTTAATATTTGACTTTACAAAAACAATCAAAGAAAATATAGTATCGAGTGAAGATTCGTTTGAGCCGAAAATTGCGCGTGATAATGAGGATATCAAAGAAGTTGTTCATTACTTTGAAGAGTATGATCTCTCTGTTATGCCTGTTGTAGACGGTGATGGAACACTTCTTGGACGTATAACGTCAGACGACATTTATGATATCATTAATGAACATGCAACTGAGCAAATGTATCACTTGGCCGGGGTCGATGATGATGCAGAAGAGGATGAAGATGTCTTAAAAGCGGGAAGAAAACGTGCTTCGTGGTTAGGTGTAAACCTTTTAACAGCAATTGCAGCTTCTTTTGTGATTGGAATGTTTGAACAAACACTGCAAAGTTTGGTGGCACTTGCTATTTTGATGCCGATAGTAGCATCTATGGGTGGAAATGCCGGAACACAGACGCTTACGGTTGTTGTACGTCAGTTAGCCTTAGGGGATATCTCCAACGGGGATGCTTTGAGGATACTTAAAAAAGAGATTTTTATTGCACTTATGAATGGACTTATTTTTGCTATTGTTATGGGAATGATAGCATGGGTTTGGTTTGATATAAGTATGTTAGGGCTTGTAATAGGGCTCAGTATGATTATAAACCTGTTTATGGCAGGTTTTTTTGGTGCCGTGGTACCACTTGGACTAAAGATGTTAAAAATAGATCCTGCGATCGGAAGTACGGTAATTTTAACTACCGTTACAGATGTGGTGGGCTTTTTTAGCTTTTTAGGCTTAGCAACATATATTTTATTATAAAGAGGAAATAAACACTTGGATCTATTGATACTGTTTTTCTTGTTATCGGTTGGTATATCGTTTTTATGTTCAGTATTAGAATCAGTACTATTATCTATTAATATGTCATTCGTGGCAGTATTGGAGAAGGAAAGACCTGCTGTAGGAAAAATACTTCGCGTGCAAAAAGAGAATATTAACAAATCTATTGCATCTATTTTGATTTTAAATACTATAGCAAACACTTTAGGTGCGGCGGCAGTCGGTGCACAAGCAGCAAAACTGTTTGGTAATGATGCTGTTGTATATGTATCTGTTGTTCTTACATTTGCAATTTTATTTTTCTCGGAAATTATTCCTAAAACTATCGGGGCGATTTACTGGAAACAGTTAGCTCCAATTGCGGCTTATTTTATTCGTGCATTTATCTGGTTAACATACCCGATTATTATCTTTACATTAGCTGTAACAAACAAAATCTCTAAAGGGAAAACTGATGCTCACTCTATGACAAAAGAGGAGCTTTTAGAGAGTATGCTTATGAGTGAGGATGAAGGTGTCATTGATGAGAAAGAATCTGATGTAATTGAAAATATTTTAAAGCTTCGCGAGATCAAGGTTTCAGAAGTTTTAACACCTAGAAGCGTTATCTTTGCGCTAGATGAGACGATGACTATTAAAGAGGTTATGGAAACTCAGCCTGCTATCTTTAAATTTTCACGTATCCCAATCTATAAAGACTCTATAGAAGATGTAACCGGGTTAGTTCTGACTAAAAAGATCTTTAAGCAGGCACTTAAAGATGACACTGTGTATCTTAGAACAATTAAAAAAGATATCTTTGCGATCAATGAAAACATCCCTGTATCAAAAGCACTCGATCTGTTTATATCTAAAAAAGATCATATGTTCTTGGTTCGTGATAATTACGATCAAACTGAAGGGATTGTAACTCTGGAGGATTGTGTTGAAACAATTTTAGGGGTTGAAATCATGGATGAAAGTGATACGACTGAGGATATGCGAGAGCTTGCAAAACGTAAAATGAAGCTCAAGCGAAGGTTAGAAGAGGAGAAGTGACTTCTTATTCCTCTTTTTTTACATACCCGGAATTCTCGGAATTTTTCCGAGTTTCGAATTACGACAATAAAATCCCCACCCTTTTTTAAGCCAGTGACCGATAAACGGCATTGGGAACATAAAGGCACGTTTCTCATCTCTATAGACAAATGCAGCACCGTCACCGCTATCCATTACACATAAGATATTTAGATGCTCATTGTAGCCTTTAAAGTCAAAACCGCCGTTATCTCTTTGGTCAATATTATGTACAGCATTTTTTGCCATTACTTCAGCTATATGACCCTGTTTTGCACGCCATTCATAACCCTCTAAGGCTGCAACGTCACCTACTGCATATACATTTGTCATTTCGCCGTTTTCATCAAGTACACAAGAGTAATCGTCAGTTTTTACAAATCCTGCTTCATTTTGTGGAAGATCAGAGTTTTTAATCACTTCATGACCATCACCTGCAGGGATAAACATTGTAAAATCAGCTTCAAGTTTACTCTCATCTTCAAACACTACACCATCCGCTTCAAAGTTTGTGATCTTTTTGCCGAACTGTTTTTTTATACTTAATCTTTTGAAAAACATATCCATTGTATCGAGAGCTTTTGGTCCCATACGTTTTCCCGGTTCAGCCATCGGTGCAAAAAAAGTGAGTTCAAAGTTTTGGCGAATCCCTTTTTGTTTGAGAAGGTTATGGACATTAAACATCAATTCAAATCCAGGGCCTCCGCGAACTGCAGAAGTGTCTTTCGGATTGCCTCCAAATCCCATGGCAATCTTTCCGCTCCCTTTTGCGATCAGTTCGTCAAGCTTATCTCTGATTAGAAGAGACTGTTCAGGTGCTCCACATATTGAAAGAGTGTTTTCAACACCTTTAGGTTTCATTTTTGAAGCTCCTATAGCAAGGATGAGATAATCATAATCATCAAGTACTTTCCCGCTTTGAAGAGTGACTTTGTTTTCTTTGTACGAGATAGATGAAACACTATCGATGATGAGTTCAAAACTGTGTGCCTGTTGCAGCTCTTTTAGATCTACACACATATCTTTAAACTCTTTTTCTCTTGTTGGGACCCATATAGAAGTTGGATAGATGTAAAAATAATCTCTGTCACTTACAAGTGTAACTTCGTACCCTTTTTTTCTTAGGTGAGCTGCTGCATCAACTCCTGCAAATCCTCCACCAAGAACTAAAATCTTTTTCATCTTATACCTTTCAGAAACTAATTAAATAAAGTTTATCTAAACTTATATAAAAGATAGCTTTTGCTTATAGATTACTTTTTGTTGATAAAATATACAGCTACCATACTGATAATACCACCAATTATAACATGAATTTGCATAGGCTCACCTAGTAATATAGCAGCACTAAAGAGGGCAAAAACAGGGACTAAGAACATATAAGAACTGGTCTTTTCACTTCCAAGCTTGCCACTGGCGATAAAAAAGATGGTTGTTGCTATAGTTTGTCCAAATACTGCAAGGTAAATCATAGAAAGCCAAAATTTTAGGTCCTGATCAAATACGACCATCAGATCGGAATCATAGGAGTAAAAAAACATAAACAGTGTCGCTACTACAGAGATGAAAAAGCTGTAATGGATCGGATGGATATGTTTTTGGGAGTGCTGCGAAAGTACGGTTACTCCCGCCCATATAGTTGCACAAAACAAAAAGTAGAGATTTGCCGAGTTTAAAAAGAGACTAAAATCGTTAAGTTGTAGGAGTATGTATCCTCCTACAAGACCAAGTAGCAGGCCAAAATATTGTCTCGTTTGGAGTTTGTTACGAAATAAAATCGCTACAAGTAAAAATGTCATTATCGGACTGAACGTGGTAATAATTACACTTCCTGCACCTGCTAAACCATACTTGATTCCGTAAAAAGATGAGAACATAAAACTTACATTGAGTACAGAACTAGACATGATATATTTGAGTGAGTCTTTGTTTAATACAAGAGGTCTTTTAAAGAATATCAGTATCGGTATAAAGGTAAGTGACATAAAGAAAAAACGCCAAAAAACAACTACGTCCATAGGAAGTTCATATGTGAGAACTTTGAGTGCACTCCAGCCGCTTCCCCATAAAAACATAGCCAGAATCATCAGCTTATTCATAAAAACTCTCTTTTCATAAAGTGGCTTAGGACATACAATCCCCAGATATGTTGTTTAAAAGTACCGCGTTTTGCAGTGGCTATGTAGCGCTCTAAAACATCTTTTTTAAACATGCCTGTTTGTTCATTTACCTCTTCGATCAAAGAGATTTTCCCACTTGAGATGAGATACTCCATATAAGGGTTAGAGAACCCTTTTTTCTTTCTGTTGATGATAGTTTCTGGAAGTTTATTTGCCATCGTTTTTTTCAATAGGGATTTTGTAACAGCGTCCCTGTAACGAATTATTGGATCGATGGAAAATATAAGTTCCGTAAATTTATGATCTAAAAACGGTGTACGTGACTCTATTGAGTGTGCCATTGAGATCCGATCGAGTTTTGTTAGGAAATGCTCACTTTGAAAATGATTAAGATCGATATAACTAAACCAGATCGACTCATCCTTATGGGCTGAGGCTTCATAACGATTTCGATACGCCTGAATATATCCCATACTCTCACCATCACGTATATTTCGGCGAAGAAGTTGGTTTTTTTGCATATCGGTAAACTTTTCACTACTGCATCGAAATACCACCTCATTCTCAAAAGCACGTTTGTACCACTCCCACTCACGGTTCATCGAAAAGTTTGAGCGGAAATATTTTTTGAGCCAGTTGGCATGGTAAAGTCCTTTTGCCTTTTCAAGCTCAATATACTCAAAATATTGTCTATAGCCTAAGAAAAGTTCATCACTCCCTTCACCGCTGAGCACAACTTTATAGCCATCTTTTTTGACCTCTTCAAGTAGGATGTAAAGGGGGATCGCGGCAGGATCGTTTAGGGGTTCATCAAGTGCATAGAGCACAGGGTCAAAACTCTCGATAAACTTCTCTTTAGTAGCAATGACCGCTTTATTGCGAACCCCTAAAAGTCTTGCACTCTCTTTTGCCTCGTCAAGCTCGTCATATTTTCTATACTCTTCAAATCCTAGGGAGTAGCTGAGCAAGTCTTTGCCGCTGTTTTTAGCATAGTAGTTAATCGTAGCAGAGTCTATTCCTCCGCTTAGAAGTGTAGCCATAGGCACTTCACTGCCGCTTAAACGCAGCTCTATTGATTCTTGGAGTAACTCTTCGATCTTTGCAATCGCTTCTGTTTCACTTGTAATAATATTTGGGGTTGTATCCAGTAGATCAAAGTAGCGTTTTACCTCCACTGTGTCATTTTTAAAAACAAGGTACTCACTAGGTGCAAGCTTTTTTATCCCTTGAAAAAAGGTGTGTGGAGATGTGGGTGCAAGATATGTGAGATAACTGAGCATCGCATCTTGATTGAGCTCTTTGTTTTTTAGAAATGGCTTGAGTGCTTTGAGTTCAGATGAAAAATAAAAAGCCTCTTTATTGTGCAGATAAAAAACAGGCTTTTTCCCGAGACGATCGCGAAATAGGTAGAGATTGTCCCCATCTTTTAAAGCTATTGCAAACATTCCTCGCAGGTGTTGCACAAAGTTTACACCCCATTTTAAATATGCAGCGAGAATTACCTCTGTATCGCCCTCTGTTTGAAACTTAAAATCAAGCTCTTTTTTTAACTCCTGAAAGTTATAGATCTCACCGTTGAAAGATAGTAGAATATTTTTATATTGTAAAGGTTGGTTACTTCTGTGGTGGGTATCGTTAATGCTTAAACGCTGGTGTGCAAAAAAAAGGTTTTTCTCTTCGGTAATACCGCAAAAATCAGGTCCGCGGTGAGCAAGAAGTGCAAGGGCTGAGCGAGCCTGTTTTTGATTGTATTGGCCTAAAATTCCAAAAATTGCACACATTATCTAAAAAATCCTATTGTTAAGTCGTTTGGTATATAATCTTCGATGTATTTTACCCTATTTACCCCTAAAGAGCAGGCAATTTCCTCTATAAATTTTTGATCGAGATAATTAAAAGTTTCACTATCCCGTCCAACCAAGCAGTTAAAGAGAAACCCTTTTCGAGCAGAGTTGTAACAGTTTTGTAAAAACATCGTAGTCTCAAACTTTGTCAGTATATTTAACGCCCCGCTGCAAACAATGTAATCAGAGACTTGCGGAGCACTTTTGATTAAATCTTGTCGGATGATCTCCTGAGCTGTATTTTCTCTAGCAATTAAGACCATCTCTTCTAAAATATCAATACCGGTATATTTCTTCGGTTTATAAGATAGATAGTTATAAAAATCCCCAAAACCGCATCCTACATCTGTAAGGGTATAGTTATCGATATCGTTTGGCAGAAGTTTTATGAGTTGATCGAAGCGTAAAACCTGATAAAGTTCAGAGTTCCAGTTTAAACCTTTTGCACTCTGTCCATGTTTTTTAATGGCATTGGCATAAAATTTTTGATTGTCGATTGTAGGCATTGATCCCTGCTTTGATTGTAAAATACTTAATTTTTTAAGATAAATATTGTTCACGAAAACTTTAAAAGAATAATGTGCAATAATAACATAAAAAACAAGAGGAAAAAGCATGGCAAAAGAGAGAATAGTATTAGGTGGTGGATGCTTTTGGTGTGTTGAAGCGGTATATAGAAACGTTAAGGGTGTTTTATTTGCAGTCAGCGGCTATACAGGTGGTGCACGTCCAAATCCTACATATGAGAACGTTTGTTCAGGTGCGACTGGTCATGCCGAGATCGTGGACATTGCTTACGATAATGAGATCATTACGTTAGAGGAGATTTTGGATATCTTTTTTGCAGTACACAATCCAACTACACTTAACCAACAAGGTGCCGATAAAGGGACGCAATACCGTTCTGTAATATACTATGCCAATGATGATGAAAAGAAAATTATTGAAGATTCAATCACAAAACATCAAGCAGATTTTAGCGATCCTATTGTAACTGAAGTGAGCCCGTTAGGTGATGTATATCCGGCAGAAGCTTACCATCAAAACTACTATAATTTAAATCCGATGCAAGGGTATTGTCAAGTGGTGATTGCACCGAAACTACAAAAGTTTATGACCTATTTTCCTGAGAAACTAGCCTAATATAGGCTCATCTTTTTGCGATATTACACCCTCTGGAGTATCTAGCGTAATCTCTAGATAACAGCGAAGATACTCAGAAGTAGTGAGAGGTGTGAAATTCTTATCTTCAAAAGCGGCTTTTTTTGCAGCGATGATTACGTTTTCTAAAAGAGAACGTGCTTCATCTATTTTGTGAGCACCGCGAAGTTCATTTTCAATAAATATTTTTATCTCTGTAGAGATTTTTTGGCTAAGTAGAGGATGCTCCTCTAAGAGTAAAGCATGATCGATTGTATTGTTTGCTTCTATAACCTCTTGGATAGAATCACGGGCAAGTTGCAATAACACAGAACGACTCATATCTTACTCCTTTACTTCTACCTCTTTTTTCTCTTTATAAATATTTATAAGCTTGATAATTATCATAACAGATATAACCTGAAACAACGCCGCCAAGATAAACGCAAAGTAGTGCAGTTTATCTATAGAGTGAGCATTGAAAGCAAGTGTAGCCATTGCAATTAAAAGAGTCAGAGGCATAGAGTGTGAAAGCCCCATAAGTACAGAATCTACAAATCCAAGATTTTTAATAAATACCAGCGAAGCAATAACACGCATTAGGATCATAACGCCTGTGATCACTAGTGCTTTTACAACCAATCCATCTATAAAGAGTGCATCAAGATTAAAGATTGTCCCGATGTGAATAAAAAATATAGGGATTAAAAATCCAAAACCGTAAGAGGAAAGTTTTTCAGGAAGTTCATGTTTGTGCTCAAAGAAACTAGGAATAAAGATACCCGCTAGAAACGCTCCAAATGCGAGTTCAAGATCAAGATAAAGCATAGCACCTATCAAAAGGAAAAAGATCCCCATAGATAAACGGATATCCTGCTCCTTATTGTCTTCATGCGGCATAAGGGCTGTCGAGATTGCAGGGAACCACCAAAATACAAGCTGCATTGCACGAAAAACAAGAAACATGATAAAGATAAATACAATAAGTGCAAAGATAGTTTGAAAAAGTCCCAGTCCTATCCCTGACTGTAGAGCCGCAGAGGTGAGGGTAAGGATAAAGATAGAGGCAACTTCTCCAATTCCACCAACCGTCATGGAGAGCTCAAGCCAAGAGGTTTTCCCGTACTCTTTTGAGAGGGAGGCTACAAGTCCCACCGAGATAAGTGGGAGGAGCACCATAAAGACGTTGCCTAGATCAAACTGAAATGAAAAAGCGATAGAAAATGCATATAAAAAGACGAGGTATAGAACAGTCTTTTTAATAATACTTGTAGGGGTTTTGAGAACATTTTTGAGGTTGATCTCAGTCCCTGCAATAAACATAAGGTATAAAAACCCAAACTCCGCTACAAGTTCAAAGAGGTGTTCGTCGTGTATAAGTCCAATATATCCGAAAATAGAACCAAGAATAATCTCAATTGGGGTTGTAGGGAGTTTTACAACACGTGCAATAAATGGAGAAAAGATGATGATAAGTGATATTGTTATGATTAAAACAACATTATCACCTACACCATGAGTCATCTTATTTTCCTACTTTTGTTGCTACTTCAAGATGTAGAGATTTGAGCATCTCCAGATCTTTATTCATCTCACGACCTGCAGTTGTAAGATAGTTACCGATAACTATCGAGTTTGCACCGTATTTAAAGATCTCCGTTTGTCTCTCACCAAACATCAATTCACGTCCACCTGCAACCATGATACGCTCGGCATCAGGGAGTGTCTCTCGTGTTAGTTTTATTAATTCTAACGCTTCTTCTATTTTTAGAGGATTTGGCTGGAGTTCAAGTGCCGGATTGTGATGGTAAAAGTTTATTGGTACACTTGTAGGGTTTAATGCTTTAAGTGAAGCGAGCATACTTTCACGATCGGCTTGCGTTTCACCAAGGCCGAAGATCCCCCCGCTGATAAGTACCATTCCAACTTCATTAACATTTTGACATGTTTCAAAGCGCTCACTCCAAGGGTGAGTTGTACAGATTTGCGGGTAAAACGCTTCACTAGTTTCTAGGTTATGGTTATACGC
This sequence comes from Sulfurimonas marina, assembly GCF_014905095.1. Lineage (NCBI taxonomy): Bacteria > Pseudomonadati > Campylobacterota > Epsilonproteobacteria > Campylobacterales > Sulfurimonadaceae > Sulfurimonas > Sulfurimonas marina. The sequence continues at coordinate 114,182 of NZ_CP041165.1, forward strand.
TTTAATACCCGCTTTTTTTAACTCTTTTAACTGTTCAACAGAAGCTGTACCGTTACATGCGATGAGACGAAGCTCAGGTGCAACTTTTTGCACCTCTTTGGCAGTTGAGCATACAAACTCTAATGTTTTGTCATTAAGCCCTTTATCAGCCGTTACCAGACAAAAACCAAGTGCTCCGTTATCACGAGCTGCGATCGCTTCTTTTTTGATCTCTTCAATAGGTTTTTGTTTATAACGTTCAATATCAGCTTTATATCTGACACTTTGAGAACAAAATTTACAATCCTCTTTACATGTACCGCTGTTAATATTACAAATAGAGCATAAAAAGATCTTTTGATTCACTTTATTTCCTCGTATAGGAGAACTCTTTTTTGAGTTGAAACTCCTCTTTTTTCTTTCTTGTGAAATATTTTACATCAAACTGCTCAGGTGTTACCTCTAATAGGACACACTCTGAAAGCGGTTTGTTTCTTGCACACACTTCGCCCGGATTGAGATAGAGTGTTTCTCCCTTATATTCTACACTAAATTTGTGTGTATGCCCAAAAATTACCACTTCGGTATCGTTAGACATATAAAAAGGGAGGTGCATTAGTTTAAACGTTGTGTTAGCAAGTTTAAAATAGTTTGGTTCCTGAACTAAGTTATACCTGTTATGCAGGTGCACCAAATGAGCATCGTTGTTCCCGTATACGGCAACATACCGTTTACCTGTATGCTCTAAATAGTCCAGCATCTCCTTCTCGACTATATCACCGGCATGGATAAAAAATTCAGCCCCTTTTTCCAAAAGCATATCGATAGCTTTAATAGCACGGTTTGTTTTGGTATGGGAATCAGAAATAATACCTATCTTTACGGATGTTTTTGAAAGTTTTGAGGTTTTATTTCTGATCAATCTCTTCACGAGGTGTTTTTGTCTTACATTTAACACACTCATATACCTCTTTGTTTCTAAATGTACGTGGAGCTAGTACGCCGTCACAGCCATCTTGTGTACACTTAATAGTTGTCGGTTCAAATTTTGAAATAAACTTACAATCCGGATAGTTTTCACATCCCCAGAATGGCCCACGTCTTGAGTTTTTCAGGCTCAGTTTTCCTCCACAGTCCGGACAAGGAGTCTCACTCACTTTTTCCTCAACCTGGATACTTTTCGTATTTTTACAATCAGGGTAGTTCGCACATGCTAAAAATTGACCGTTACGACCGTTTTTAATAACCATGTCGCCACCACATTTTTCACATTTGTCTTCTGCAACTTCCTCTTTCTTCTCTACTTTGTTGCCCTCTTCATCCACTTGTTCAGTGTATTTACATTTAGGAAAGCCGCTACACGCAACAAACTGACCGAAACGTCCTGAACGAAGAAGAAGCTCGCTTCCACATTTAGGGCAGTTACGTCCAAGTGGTTTTGCCATTTTCAGTGAAACGATTTGCTCTTTACCGTCTGCGATCTGCTGCATAAACTTATCGTAAAAATCGATAAGCAGTTTTTCCCAGTCTATATCACCCTCTGCAATCTCATCGAGTTGTTCTTCCATATTTGCAGTGAAGTTGATATCTACAATGTTTGAGAAGTGTTTTTCCAGGATCTCTGTTACTGTAAAAGCGATTTCAGTTGGAACGATCTGCTTTTTCTCAATGCTTACATATGTTCTGTTTGTCAGTGTTGCAATTGTAGGTGCATATGTAGATGGACGCCCGACACCCTCAGCCTCAAGTTTTTTAATCAGGCTTGCTTCAGAGTAACGTGAAGGTGGCTCTGTAAAGTGCTGTTCCGGCTTGATCTTCTCAATCTCTGCAGTATCACCCTCTTTTAAAGTTGGAAGCAGTTTGTCTTTATCTTCAGTCCCTGTTACTTTATAGAAACCTTCAAAGATCAGTTTTCTACCGCTTGCACGGTACTCGTTTTCATCTCCTTTAAAGATGATCGATTGTTGCTCAAACACTGCATCTTCCATCTGACATGCCATAAAACGATCATAGATCAGACGGTAAAGTTTTAACTCATCAGCTTTAAGGTATTTGCTTGCTACTTCAGGAGTAAACTGCAGCATTGTAGGACGGATAGCTTCGTGAGCTTCTTGTGCCCCTTTTGCTTTTTTCGTGTAAACTTTGGCACTTTTCGGAAGATATTTTGCTCCGTAGCGGCTTTCTATAATTCCGCGAACAGCATCAACTGCTTCTTTTGCAAGGTTGAGTGAGTCTGTTCTCATATAAGTGATAACCCCACTTGTCCCGTCTGGTGTCTTTACACCCTCATAAAGTGCTTGTGCCAGCATCATTGTCTTTTTCGGAGAAAAACCGAGTTTTGAAGAAGCTGTTTGTTGCAGAGTTGAAGTCATAAACGGTGGTGGAGTTGAACTTTTTCTCTGTTTTGTTTCAATCTTTGCAATTGTAAAGCTGTCGTTTTTTACACTTTCAACTATTGCAGATGCCTGATCTTTATTTTTAATTGTAAGTTTTTCTATTTTCTCATTTTTATGTTTGATGAGATTTGCTTCAATGTTTGTTTTAAAAGTTGTATCTATGCTCCAGTATTCTTCAGGAACAAATGCTCTGATCTCTTTTTCACGATCAACTACAAGTTTTAAAGTTGAACTCTGTACACGACCGCCGCTTAAACCTTTTTGGATCTTTGAACTTAATAACGGAGAGAGCTTGTAACCAACAATACGGTCTAGTAAACGGCGTGCTTGTTGCGCATTTACCATATCCATATCTATTTTACGAGCAGACTCAAGTGCATGTTTGATAGCATTTTTCGTGATCTCGTGAAATACGATACGCGGCAATTCCTGCGGATCTTTTTTGATAGCGTGGGCAATGTGCCACCCGATAGCTTCCCCTTCGCGGTCCTCATCGGTCGCGATATAGATAGTATCTGCTTTTTTGGCTTTCTCTTTTATCTCTTTTACAGTTGGAGCATTCTCTTTTGCCACAGAATATTTTGGAACGATAGTATGAGTCTCTTCATCTATCTCAATACCAAAACGTGATTTAGGAAGATCTCTAATGTGACCTTTTGATGCAATAACATCATAATCTTTCCCTAAAAAGTTTTTGATAGTTCTAGCTTTTGCTGGTGATTCGACGATAATTAAGTTCAAATATAATCCTATATAATATAGTATAGTGTTTTCAAGTGCGAAAGTTTAGCACAAAAAGTTTAAATATAAAAAAAGTGAAAAAAAAGATAAAATTTTCTAAAGTTATTTTTTTAGGTGTCGATTTAGTTAACATCTAGGGCAAGGAAGCCTGAAGATAAACTTTAAATTACAAGAGCGAAAGGCTCTTCCATAGAAAAGGATTTATTATGGGTTTTAGAATTAATACTAACGTTGGTGCAATGACTGCACACAGAAATGCTACGTTAAACAATGTTCAATTAGATAACAGTTTAACAAAACTTTCTTCTGGTTTAAGAATTAACAAAGCTGCTGATGATTCAGCTGGTCTTGCTATTGCTGATAAACTAAAAGCACAAGCAAATGGTCTTGGTCAAGCAACAAACAATGCAAATGATGCGATCGGTCTTATCCAAACTGCTGACGGTGCATTACAAGAGTATACAAATATCGTTCAACGTATTCGTACACTAGCGGTTCAATCTGCCAATGATACTCAAGACTCTGCTTCAAGAAGTTATATTCAGACTGAGGTTAACCGTCTTATCAGTTCTGCAAGTTTCATTAATACACAAACTAAATTCAATGGTAAAACATTATTTACTAATAGTAGTTTTACATTCCATGTTGGTGCGTACTCTGGTGAAACAACTAAAACAACAATTGATTCTATGACTGCATCAAATGTAATTGGTACTGCAGGTGTTTCTACTCAGTCTGCTGCTGAAGCTACAATCTCAGCGATGGATTCTGCACTTGGAACAATCGATACATTAAGAGCAAGTCTTGGTGCTGCACAAAACCAACTTGAATCAGTTATCAGAAACGTTACAACTGCACAAGTAAACGTAACAGCTGCTGAATCTCAAATTCGTGATGTTGACTTTGCTGCTGAGTCTGCAAACTTCAACAAAAGAAACATCTTAGCACAATCTGGTTCATATGCTATGAGTCAGTCTAATGCTGTTCAACAAAATGTACTAAGATTATTACAGTAGTTTTAATCTACAGTATTAACCTACTTTTCACTGGGAGATCTTCTCCTAGTGATGCTCTACAGACTTTAAAAAGTTCTCCAAAAACTCTTCATAGTATGTTACAACACGTGTTAATTGTGTAACAAGCAGTTTATTTAATTTTTTGATATGTCTTTTTGGATTATCAATCTCTTTCGTATTTATAAAGTCAAACAGATATCCGCTTATCATTTGAATATAAAGTGTAATAATATTATTCGTATCTTTTGCTTCTTCAACATCATGTTCTGTCAGTATATCTATAAACAATCCTAAAAGATCGTAGTGATATTGGTCTATAGAACTAAACTTAAGTGTTTTAAATTCCTCTATACGTTTTAAGATGTTTTTTGCATGTATAACACGTTGTTCTATATCTTGATATTCCTCTTGAGTAAGTCCAATATCAGAGGCATCTTCAAAAGTTGCTTTTAAATCTTTAAAGAGTTTTTGTTTATCAAGAACCGGAAGTGACTGAGGATCGAAATCTTCACTTTTTAGTGGCGTAGTATTTGAGATGTATGCCCCGTCTGAAAGGTTAAAAGAGTGTTGATCATCTTTTTGGAGGTTTCGTACTATTCCTTTAATCTCCATAAGTGAAGCGATAAAGTGTGGAGTAGTAGGAATTTCGTCTAAAAAGTTTCCTTTAGTTGAAAGAACCGTTTCATGATAGTTAATATCCTCTTCTAAATCGAGTTCATGCTTAATATCAAGTGCTTTACTATGGAGATGTCCTTCAAGGTGTGTTTGCCCTGTTTCAGCATCCAGCGCCATATCAAGACCAAGCGTATAGATCTGTTTTGCTCCAAAATATATAGATAACACATAACTCATAATACCAACATTTGAAGCTGTAATATGTCCATAATTTTTTTTGATTGAAGCTGCCGCTTGGAAGATGTACATATTCTCTTTTTTGAAAGCTTGTGCAAATTCAGGGTATGTGAAAGAGGCAAAAAGAGTAATACTTTCGTCAAAGAACTCGATAGAAGAGACCTTTTCAAGGTGTTTCATACTTGCTTCAAATCCATCAACATGGATGATAATGTCTGGCTTTATATTATTTTTCTCCAATAAGCCTAAAGCAGCACTTACGGCAATAATAATAAACTGTCCCTTATTCTTTTTAACCCATTCTATATCTTTTTGTAAAGAGGGACCTGCCCCAAGAACTAAGATAGGATTTGTATGGAAAATGGAAGCTTTTTTTAATCCATTAATACTGACAAACTTATATTGTTCTTTGAGATATTCCAATGGTCTTAGATATACCTGCATTACTGCCGAATGAGGGAACTTCAGGTAATCTTGAGAGATGATAGCACTATGCATAATCTTTAGTTTTTCTGTTGAATGGCTCAAAAGAGGGAAATATTTTAGATAGTGGTTATATACAGGCATTGTACGTAAGAAAGAGTAAACTTTATATCTGAATGCTTCTTCATCGTCAAAGATAGAAAAGATGATTGTTACGCCATCATCTTTAAGTAGTTGATAGTCTGTAACATAGAGTGATAGATAAAACAGTTCAAGGTCATCTTCTACTATAAAATATGTAGTAGCATGGATTTTTTCATGCACTTTTATAAGGTGTAGTCCCAGTCCAACACCCATAAAGATAAACTTGTAAATCTTTTTCATAGTTGTTGTTTCTTTTGAAGCATACTGGTTCGTATAATGTACGATCGGAGCAATAGTTGAGAGTGAAGAATCTACGATATCCATCTCTTCATACTGCTTTAAACTCTCCTCTGAAAATGTTAAGTCTCTAAAAGTTTCAAAGAGGTTGTCTTGTTTTGAATAATCTATATTTTTAGCAATTATTTCGGCATGTTTGTCACTATTAACACCGTAAAGCCATTTTCCACTCTCTATCTCTTGGACATCAAAATATCCCTCTTTTGTATATTCTAAATTATACTTTTGTGTGTAGTAACCATTGGCGATTGCATTTTCAAAAGCCATTAATTTCTCATATAGAACGGGTACTTCTTTTTGAAAATATAGTAAATTTTTTTGAAATTTCTCTTGTGCTTCTTGTTCTATGAGTTGATTATCCATTCTGTTCCTTTAGTAGAAGTTCTGCAAATAAAAAGTCGATCTTTGTATCTATATCGATTGAGTGTTGTTGCTCCATCTCGTAAGCGAAAATATTATTTTTTAGAAAAAAGCTGCCGTTTTCTAAAAATTTATCTATTTTGGCAATATATATTGCACCGTTGAGCCTGTAATATGTCTCTAAATCCTGACTCCGTTTGTTGAGCACTTCCTCGTTTAAAAAATGTTTCATTGACTTATCTTCCGATAGTGTATTGCTCCAAAGAGGACTATGCTCCATCTCACAAACAGAAATTATGCCATCAGCATCTTTGTTTATGAGGAGTTTTATCGCCTCATCTATATCCTGAGCCGTTCTTAAAGGACTTGTAGGTTGGAGTAAAACAATGTAGTCATATTCTTTTGAGTTCTCTATCGCATGTTTTAGCGTATCAAATGTAGTTGCCGTATCACTTGCCAACTCTTGCGGGCGAAGAAGTGTTGCCGCTCCGTAGTTTTTTGATAGCTCTAAGATCTCGCTATCATCACTGGAGACTAAAAGAGCATCTAGATACTTACTTTTTTGCGCTGCTTCAATGCTCCATCCTATCAGCGGTTTGCCTGCCAAATCTAAAACATTTTTTCGGGGCAAGCGTTTACTACCGCCTCGTGCAGGAATTACCGCTAGAAAAGTTTTCCCATTAAGCATTAAAATATCTCATTGTATATATTGAGTATTTTATTTTGTGTTGAAAAAGTTCTTTATTTTTACCGATTAATCGTAATGCATTCATGCAAAGATTATAGCAAAAAAGATACCACAATATTTTGTTAAAGAATTTAATAAAAGTGTCGATATGATCCCTAAAGAATAATATATATAAGAAAAAGGATCTATCATGGCAATTAGTTCATTAGGTTTAGGATCGGGTGTTTTAACGATGGATGTACTAGACCAACTAAAAGCTGCAGATGAAGCTGCAAGGATTAATCCGCTAGAAAGACAATTATTAACTATACAAGATAAACAAGCTGAATTCAATGTTCTAGATGCGACGATGACAAACTTATTCGATAGTATTTGGGAACTAAAATCACCAACTCTGTATGACGAACGTTCTACAAGTGTTAGTGGTACATCAGTAGAGGTAACGGCTTCTGCAAACAGTGATATTCAAAGTTTTACGTTAAATGTTCTCTCATTAGCTACAACTCAGATTGAGCAGTCTGGTTCATTTACAAGTGCAACAACTGCAGGTCTTGTAGCAACTGCTGCAGGGACTATGAATTTAAATGTAAACGGGACTGATTATACAATCAACTATGATGAAACAATGACTTTAGATGATATAAAAGCAGAAATCAATAACGTTGCAGGAGCAGATGTAAACGCGACAGTTGTACAGGTTGCAAGTGGTGATTTCCGTTTATTCTTAAACTCTGTAAATACGGGAACTACTCAAGATATTACTATAACAGATACAACGGGAAATCTTGCAGGGACACAGTTAACTACAGGTATGACAGCTGTACAAACAGGGAGTGATGCGCAGTTTGAGTTTAACGGACAATTGGTAACAAGAACTTCAAATAATGTAACTGACCTTATAACAGGTTACGATATCACTTTAAAAGAGGTTGGCAGTTCAACTGTAGACGTTACGCAAAATCGTGATGAGATTATGATGAGAATCGATAGTTTTGTAGAAAAGTATAATTCTGCGATGACTTATTTAAACAAGGTGACAAAAAATAGTATAGAATCAGATGAACGTGGTCTTTTCTCTTCTGATAGTACTATTAGAAATATGCAGAATGCAATTAGAAATGCAATGGATACTATTGGAGGTGGTGTTAGTAACCTTTATGAATATGGTTTTGATATCGATAAAGATGGAAAATTAACAATTGATAAAACTGTGTTGAATGACAAACTTGATACGAATGCCGGGAATGTAGAAGTTTTCTTCTCAGGCGGTGACTATGATAACGGTGATGGTACAACAACGGCGATTGATGGAGCATTTACTGAGCTATATAATGTTGTGGAAACTTATACAGGTCTTGGAAAAAGTTTAGATAATCTACAATCGAGTATCAGTGACTCTATCTCATCTTTAGAAGAGAGAAAAGCTACTGCAATTGAAAGATTGAATAATAAGTATGACACAATGGCTCAGCAATGGGGTGCTTACGATTCTCTTATAGCAAGATTTACGAGTTCAGCGAATGCATTTATTATGATGGTAAATGCACAAAGTGCTGCAAGTAGTAGCTAAAGTTTTTCCTGAGATTGACGATATATAAATAATTAACAAAAGGATTTGAAATGTATGGAAATGCGGCACATAATATTTATTCAGAAAACAATGTAGCAATTGAATCATCGGAAAAATTAGTAGAACTTATGTATGAAGGTGTTTTAAGATTTAATACGTTGGCAAAAAAAGCGATGGATGCTGGTAATATAGAGAAAAAAGTGTACTGGATAAATCGTTCTATAGCCGTAATTGATGAGTTAGTAGCTATCTTAAACTTTGAAGGTGGGGCTGTTGCACACTATTTAAAAGGTTTATACAATTACCAAATTACGCTACTTTTAGATGTGAATATGCACGATGATGCAAAAAAACTTGAAGAGTGTACAAACGTATTTAAAGAGTTGCTTGAAGCATGGAGAGATGCTACACATGTGGCTTAATGAGCTTAAAGTTGCTATCATCCAAAAGGATGTTGCGCAACTTGAAAAGCTTTTAGACGAGACTCCTCAACTCGAAAAAAAAGAGGATATAGAAAGTGCTATTTACCTTTTTAAGGCTGCTATAGAGCTTTTAGAGACACTCAAATCTGAAACAGCAACTTCTATGAAACAGATAAAAAAGAATATAGATTTTCTAAACTCTACTAAAAGAGATTCAATTAATAGCCTAGATATTACCTCTTAGGCTTTTTATTTATCCCAAAGTGTAAACTTCTAATAGTATAGTCACTAATAACTGCCCCTTTTCTCATTCTCAGGATATGTTCCAGGGCATCGGCAATATCCTCGGCTAAAAGTTTCGAGTTCTCATTATCACTGACATCAAAATGCAGATCATCGTAAAAAGAGCTTTGGGTCATGTCCGGGTTAATATTTGTGATGCTGAGCTCAGACTTTCTTGTTTCTTCAAAGAGTGCATCACTAAACGCTTTGAGTCCTGATTTTGTAGCGCTGTATACTCCGGCAAATTTACTCGATCGAAGCGCTTCAATAGAGTTGATATTGAGGAGGTAGCCTTTGTTTTGTTTCAGTGATCGCAAAGTTGCGTTTGTAAGAAGCATCGGAGCTGTGAGATTTAAAAAAGTCATTTGCGTTATTGTTTTGGAACTTAACTCTTCATGAGGGGCAAATTCTCCAAATCCTGCACAATTAATCAATATAAAGATCTCCTCTTTTTTTAACTTTTCGATCAGTTGGAGTGTTTGTTTTTCATCGCTCAAGTCACACTGCATAGCTTTAAAATTTGGCTCTTCAAAAAGAGTCTCATCAACACTGCGGCTAACACCGATAACACTATAACCTAGTGCTAACAACCGTTTTGTTAGTGCATAACCTATCCCGCTGCTTGCACCTGTAACTATTGCGTTTTTCATGAAAACTCCCTATACTATACCTATGAAAAAAATATATATAACTGACCTTGATCATACATTTTTGCGCACAGATTTATCTGTAAGTGATTATACTAAAAAAATATGGAACTCTTATGAAAAAGATTCCGTTATTTCGATAGCTACAGCGAGAACTTATAAAAAGACGATGCAGTTTTTAAAGGGTGTAAGTATCAATGCACCGATGATATTACTTGATGGGGCATTGATCGCAACAACTGATAAAAAGATTGTAGATACTAAGTTCGTCTCAAAAGAGATGGCCGATGAGATCATCGAAGAGGGTGGAAAACTTGGAATCTATCCCTTTGTCCTCTCTTTAGTGGATCAAGAGCTCAATGAAGCGTTTACTTACTCAACGACGCTCAATAACTATCAAACAGAGATTTTAAAACGTTATGCTAACGACGACCACACACAAGGTTTTAAAAACCTTCGTGCAATGGATGATAATTTTAAGATCGTTTATATGGCTGATGAAGCGATACTTATTGAACTGGAAGAAAGAATTAAGAAGATATTTGGTGATGAACTCAAATATATCCTGGCACCGGAAGCGTATATGGGATGCTACTTTTTAACTATTTTACATAAAGATGCAGATAAGGCTCACGGTATTACAAGTGTGAGTGAATCAGCAGGATTTGATCTGAATAATTTGAGTGTTTTTGGGGATAACCTTAACGATATAGGAATGTTTAATCTAGCTAACACTTCCGTAGCAGTTGCAAATGCCCATGACGATGTGAAAAAAATGGCAGATATCGTTTTACAACATAGTAACGATGAAGACGGTGTTGCAAAATATCTTGAGGGGTTAAGAGATGGATAGAAGTGCAACAATTCTCTCTATGAGTATCATAGCGGTTTTATTTTTTATATTTGGATTCGTGACGTGGTTAAACGGTTCGCTGATCCCGTTTTTAAAAGTGTTATGCGATCTCAATGAATTTGAAGCACTGTTTGTTACTTTTGCATTTTATATCTCTTATACGGTGATGGCATATCCTATGTCATATCTTTTGGAACTTACAGGTTATAAGAAGGGGATGAGTTTAGGTTTATTGGTGATGGCGGTTGGAAGTTTACTTTTTATCCCTGCTGCTTTTATGAGAGAGTTTGGAATCTTTTTGCTCGCTCTTTTTGTATTAGGTACGGGACTGACTATCTTACAGAGTGCTTCAAACCCTTATATCGTTTTACTCGGACCTATTGAGAGTGCAGCACGTCGTATCAGTATCATGGGGCTTATAAATAAATCTGCGGGAGTTCTCGCACCTATTGTATTTACTGCATTAATTTTATCAGATATCCCCGTACTTCAAGAGTTGCAAGAGAGTAATTTAGATCTATTATCGCAGAAGCTGGTTACACCCTATCTTGTTATGGCCTCTATTTTATTGGCACTGATCTTATTTGTCCATTTTTCCCCTTTAAAAGAGGTGGAATATGAGGAGGATGATGTTTATGATCATGTAAGTATTTTTAGATTTCCTCATGTAGTTTTAGGTGCAATTGCACTGTTTTTTTACGTAGGTATCGAAGTGATTGCAGGGGATACTATCGGGCTTTATGCACAAAGTTTGGGGCTTGAAGATGTCACTATACTCACATCTTATACAATGGCATGTATGGTCTCTGCATACCTAGTCGGTGTTATAGCAATTCCAAAATTCCTCTCTCAAAAAAGTGCACTTGCATTCTCATCACTCTTAGGAATTGTATTTATTTTTTTAATTGTTTTTACTCCAAAAGAGAGCCATATATTTATGGAAACAATCCCTGATACAGTGCTGTTTGTAGCACTTCTTGGGCTTTCAAATGCTTTGGTATGGCCGACTATCTGGCCTTTGGTGTTAGAGGGCTTAGGGCGACATACTCCCAAAGCGAGTGCACTTTTAATTATGTCTATTGCAGGGGGAGCACTCTTACCGCTTCTTTTTGGGCGTATCTCTCTTTATACGAATGATATGCAGTTGAGTTACCTTTTAGGGATTGTAAGTTATCTTTTTATCCTTTTTTATGCACTTAAAGGGCATAGGATAGGGAGAGATTAAAAAGGGACCCTCTCCAAAAGCCAAAATGAAGATACAGAGCCTATTACATAAGCTACGGCTGTATCTACCTTTTTTTCACTAATAAATTTGTGTATCCCTTTTAAAACCAATGCGGAAATTAAGATAAAAATTATTTGTCCGAGCTCTATCCCAAGATTAAATGAAAAGAGTGAAAGGGGTATCTCATCGTGCGGCAAGCCTATCTGAGAAAGGTTTGAAGAGAATCCAAAACCATGAATCAGGCCAAATAGAAACGCTACGACTCCTAAGTGCTTTTTTGTAAATGTTCGACGTTTTAACATTATCTCTTTTGCCAAGAAGAGGATACTTAATGCTATCATTGCTTCCACATAAGCGATGTTAATTGTGGACGTACCCAATATTCCAAATACTAGAGTAATGGAGTGTGAAAGGGTAAAAGCGGAAATGGTATAAAGCAGTTTACGCAGACTTACAGACAATATGAGTAGTCCCATCACAAATGAGAGGTGATCAAAACCGGTCAAGATATGTAAGATCCCCAACTGTAGGTACTCTATAAAAAGTTGTAATTTAGTGTTTTGTTTATTGAACTCTATAAAAGGTGTAGTAGCTCTTAATAGAGATTTATAAAGAGTGTCATCACTCTGATAACGCACAACTACACCCCGATCGCTTGAAACAAGTCCCTCTACCCAAATTCTAGTACCTTTTAAACCGTTTTCCCCACAGTGAAGTTGATATTTTCTGATAATAAAGCCGTTTTCAATGCTTTTGAGTGTTGGTGTATTTTGGAGACAGCGTGAAGGGTAATTGATAGAAATATCTTTATCTCTTGTATCTGAAAGGGGCTTTTTATAGACTACATCTATAGTGGCATCACTGTTTTTTTTGAGATTTAGAAATGAGAGTCCTGTTTGGTGGGCTTGTAAAAAAACAGAGAGAAAAGTCAGCAGAAAAACAATACGAAAAAAAGACATCTATTTCTGTTCTTTAATTATGTATTTGTTAAAGAGTTTAGCGTATTCTTCTTTCTCATTTTTTACTTGAAAGCTTTTTTTATAGTTTTCATAAACTATCCCTTCAACTTCTTCAAAAGGGTAAGGTGTTGAGACCTGTTTGTTTGTTATAAAAAAGAGTTTGTTTTCAATTGCTTCACTCCAAAAACCTTCCGGTAAAGTGGAAAGTTTTAGCGCAATATAACTGCCGAATTTTTCTTTAATCGAATTTGGGGTCAGTTGTTTATATTTTTTGGCATAAGGGCGAAGATCGGTAATTGTAGGAAGAATTTTTATCACATTTTTTTCTATATTCTCATTAAATGTAAAGATATAAAGATCTAGGGAGTTCACTTTACTATAGTCGTTAAGATGCTCTTGATAAAATTTCTTGAGTTGCTCTTCGGAAGGTTCTTGAAACTGTGTATCATTTTTAAAGAGATACTCCATTTTTTCAAGAAGAAGATTGTCTATCTCTGGGTTCTCTTTATAAAGTCCTAAAGAATAGGCTTCTGCTAAAAGTATCTTTTGGTATGTAAGATACTCGAAAACTAGTTTTTTGGTTTCTAGTTGTGTTGTGTTTTGTAGGTTTTCCAGCTCATAGTGCTGAAGCGTAAGAGTAGGTTTTGAGATAGTCGTTTGAACATCTTGGGAGTAATCAAAGTAAAAATAAGCGATAGCACCTAAAAGTAAAAAATGCAGTAACGGTTCATAAAAAATTTTTTTTGTTATATTTATCATATATAAGTATATAAAGTGTATAATAAATACTATATTAAAAAGAAGGTTTTATAGATGATATTAGTCACCGGCGGAGCTGGATATATAGGTTCACATACCTGCGTAGAATTAAGTAATGCAGGACTTGATTTTGTAGTATTTGATAATCTTTGCAACTCTTCAAAAGAGAGTTTAACGAGAGTATCACAAATAATCGGTAAAGATGTGAATTTTATAGAGGGTGACATTAGAGATAAAGAGGCTTTACAAAAAGTATTTGATCTCTATAATATCGATTCCGTGATTCATTTTGCAGGACTTAAAGCTGTTGGAGAGTCTGTCGAAAAACCGTTAGAGTATTATGACAATAATATAATAGGGACTATAAGACTTTGTGAAGTGATGGAGCAAAACAATTGTAAAAAGATAGTTTTTAGCTCTTCAGCAACAGTGTATGGAGATCCTCTTACTACACCGATTACAGAAGATTTTCCCCTTTCAGCCACAAACCCGTATGGCAAAACAAAACTTTTTATTGAAGAGATACTTAGAGATCTATTTGGTTCAGACCACGCGTGGAAAATAGTACTGCTTCGTTATTTTAATCCTATAGGTGCACATAAATCAGGTTTAATCGGTGAAGATCCAAACGGAATACCAAACAATCTTATGCCTTACATTTCACAAACTGCCGTGGGCAAATTAAAGCAGTTAAGTGTATTTGGAGATGATTATGATACACATGATGGTACGGGTGTGAGAGATTATATCCATGTTGTTGACTTGGCAGACGGACACGTAAAAGCGATTGAAAAAATTGATACATTAGATAATGTTTTGACGGTTAATTTGGGAACAGGAAAAGGGTACTCAGTTTTAGATATGGTTAAGGCATTTGAGAAGGCTTCTGGTAAAGAGATTCCATATAAAATTACATCAAGACGCAAGGGTGATATAGCAAAATGTTTTGCCGATCCGAGTTATGCGAAGTCTGTTCTAGGATGGAAAGCAAAGCGTTCAATTGACGAAATGTGTGAAGACAGTTGGAGATGGCAGTCTAATAATCCTAACGGATATAAAAATAACTAGAGTTATTCACACTCTAGTGTTATTGTTGCCTCTTTTATATTTTTATATTTAAGAGTAGTTATATCCCCTTCTTTTAAGAGTTTTTGGGCTTTTGGTACCGCACTTATTTTACATCCGCTACTTATATACATACTCAGATCAAGATCTACGTATGAGCTGAAACTATAACTTTTTGTACTGCTTGTCTCATTATAATCTGTAAGCTTTCCATTACTCGAAACCATATAGATTTTATTATTCTCCTCATTAGAGAGCTCTATAAGATGTTTTTCTCTTTGATCAAGACTTAAGTAAGTATGGTTCTCAAACTGTGTAACTCCTATAACACCTTCTGAATTATTAAGATCTACATTTGCATCAAAATCTTCAAACCGTATGGTTTTTAAATCATTCATCCCGTAAATAAGCCAACTATTTCCATCTTTTGCCATAGAGACCTCATACATATCCATAACTTTCGGAATATATTCAGAGGTAAAGATAGGCATTGCATCTTGTTTGAGTGCCCAGTTAAACACATATTTTAAAGCCTCTAAAGATGCACGTTTAGAACCTGAATAGAGATGATAATAGATATCTATCGGTTTTAAACGTCTTGGTGAATTTGTGAGTTCAAAAGTTTGTGTGACGCGCTTAAACCCCCAAAACGGTCCAAGCCAGTTGTTTGTATAGACATTTTCATTTTGTGCCCCCGTATAGACCTGGTAGTAATCTGAACGTTTTAGTCCAAAAGGGGAGATGCGAGTCAGCCAAGGATTGGTTTTGACAATAGTCGTATCGCCACCATTGATTGCCAAAATATTATTTTTATAGATATACTCTAAAGCATTTTTTCTTGGAGCACAGTCACCACTCCAAAAGATAATGTTTGCTTTTTTAGATTTGTTTTTCGGTGAGTATTTTTCATTGATAGTATCAAGAAAGGTTTTGAGCTCTTTTTCAAGTGAAAACTGATACTCAGTTACTTTTAGCCTGTACTCTTCACTTAGATTGTTATCAATGATTTTTTCCCAGAAAAACGGGTGTGTAAACGTATGGCTTGCCGCTTCAACATTTTCAAGTGCAAACATCTCTTTAGTTATTTTAATCATTTTTTCTGAGAGCTTTGGATAAAGACCGTTTGGATCTATCTCTGCTCCGATAACAGAAACTGAATGTGGAATCTTATATTTTTTAAGAATTTTATTGAGGATTACATCTCCTGAATACTCCCCGAAATCTCCCTCTACTTTATTCATAATTCCATCACCGTCAATATGTGTAAAAAGAAGGCGTTTCCCATTTTCAGTGGTTGGATCGGGTACAGGAAGTTTTGGAAGTCTTAGTGCCTGCTCAAAAAACTTAAAAGGATTTGTTACCCACATATCTTCACTGTTAATAGCTGTAATAAAAGCTTCATTTTGAAGGTATCCACCCCATGAAGTGATCGCTGCAGGAGTTGAAGTTTTTCCATCTGTATATTGATAGGTAAGTAACTCTTTTGCATCTTTTACATGAATAAGCATAGGGTTTCTAGACATAGGTGGTTCTATCTCAAAGCCAACCATTTTATTTTGGAGAAGGATAGATTTTTTAGGCAGATTAGTCTGTTCAATAGTAATACCGAGTGATGCAAGTTCATCCTCTTTGGCATCAATTGCAAAAGTATTCACAAAAACTATAGGGATATTTCGTTTCTTTACTTCGTTTAGCCACTTTAAGAGTTTATCTCGATCGTTATAGTACTTCTCAAGCCAAATAACTATACCCGCATAATGCTCTAGTTTATTTGGATCAGGCAGACCTTTATTGATATCGTAAAGTTTTTGAATATAGCCAAGATACTCAAAGATAAGACCACCCTCAAAGTGTGCACCTTGAAGCATGCGATCGAGTCTGCTTTCATCTATAAGTGTCAGAATCTCTCTTTTAACAGCATTTTTAGAACTTTTCCCATAGATATCCAGTTCTTTGTTTGCTACATAAGGGATAAACCCTTTTGCTTGAAGCTTTTTTACAAGCTTATCAGCATATTTCATATCTGAGAGGTAATCAACGGCAATAATATCGAGGTTATATTTTTTCACCTTTTCAAGATTTTTATCGAGCCATATGCGATCTGCTTCATCCACCTCTTTATAGGCTAGGTTTTTTCCTTTTAAACCTTGATAGTAAGATTCAAATAAAACTGCATCAACTGCATCGTGAACATCGTCAATAATCCCAAAACCACGGTTAATTATCAGTTTTACATCCGGATATCTTTTGTGAAACTCCTGAATAAAACTAGCGAGAGAGTGTTGACTCTCTTGAATCTTTTCTGGTGTTTTAGAATAAAAATAGTACGAGTCTAAAGTATCAAAAAAGAAGTTTTTAAACCCCTGTTTTAAAAGAGGATCAATTTGGTGTGTAAATATAAACTCTTGATACTCTTTATTGTTTATATCTAAGACATCACTATTCCAAGCCTCATTTTTGGCCACAATCCATGAGCTATTGATATCATTGTGTACACTACTGTTAAGATCTACTTCGCCGATACTAATATAGGCATAAATACTCTTTTTATAAAGAGAAAAGCCATGTGTAACAGTGTTTGTATGTTGGGGTTGAACGATGATATAGTCATGAACACCAATCATCGGATAAGAGAGCTCATCACCGTAGTAAACTATCGCACTTTTATCTTGTAAAGAACCAAATAAAAGTGTACTAAAAATCCACACAAGAAGTAGGTATTTTTTCAACCTAGAACTCCTTTGAGAGTGTGTACATAAATTGATAGTCTATATAGAATTGAAGTACTTTCCCACCAATACCGTTAACTGAATCGGTATAAGAAGCACCGATACTCATATGATCTTGTTCAAATACTTTTCCGCCGATACCGCCATTGACACCAAATGTATAATCACCGATATCAGAGCTATAATAAGGGGAAAATTCAATGTAAGGTCTCCAAACTCTAGTATAGAGGTTTTTATTAGCATAACCGTACGAGATATTAATCCCTATATTGTAAAACTGGCTTGGTAAAACTTGATACTGATCTAGTTGGAGTTGATCGATAATCCCTTTAGAACCAGAGCGTTCACTATACATCCCGTTATCGTAAAACACGCCAAAGCGCAGATCAGGATAACCGTTTCTTAACTGTTGTGAAATATTTGCACTAAAATATCTGCCGTTTCCAAGATGTACATTGTCTTGGGAGTAAAAGTCACTAAGTTCATATCTAAGTTCAACAGAGGTTGAATTGAGAACTTGATATATTATTGACGGAGCAACAAGATCTTTTTTGCCGCCGAGATAGAGCTGTGTACTCTCCTCAGCCTTTTTGTTTTTTGCTAGTTCCAAACCAGCAGTAAAATCAGTACTTAACTGGTATGTTGCATTTAAAAGAACTGAGAGATAGTTTCTCATATTATGGTTATAGAGAAGATCCAGCTCAACAGAAGCTCTCTCAGTTACCTTTTTAATGCCGAGTGTAGCATCATAAGTATTTTTTGGAACATCTACTAAAATATCACTATCAGATGATTTGTTATTGTAGTATCCAAAACCGGTCAATATATACCAGCTATCACCAATATAAGAGCTGTTTTTAAGTGTCACATAGTGCTGTTCAAGTGGATCTCTAATATATCTCGAGAGTCTTAAATCAAGTGTATCGCTTCTAAGTTTACTAAGCTCTATCTGTTCTATATAGTTGTTTTTATTATAGTGATTCTGATTAAAAAAGTTATAGTTTACTGTTTGTGCCAATGCAATTTGCCCATCCTCTTTTGCCTGGAAAGAAGCATCTGAAGCAGAAAGTTCGTAGAGATATTGATCAAGCAGATTTTCTATATTTGTATGGTGTTGTAAAACAATTGCGTTTGAGAACTGCATCCATAGTTCCGGAGTCGGTGTTTGCGTATAAATCTCATGGCTTTTTTCAAGTGCCTCTTTTTGCAATGCCCAAGAGTACGCTAACTCATTATAGTTTTTTTGTTTGAGATAAGGCTTTGCTTTTTTGAAGTTTTTCTCAAATTTATCAGCACGCATAACATACATTGCCGCACTAAGATAGTTTGTAAGATGATCATTGTCTTTTTTGAGACTAGGAGTTTTTTCTCTTTGTTCTCTTAAGAGCTTCAAGATCTCCCTCATTCTCAACTTGAAAGCCTCATCTCTATTTTGTATCTGATAGATATATGCTTGTAAAAACTTATAATCAACGCTTTGTGTAATCATGTTTTCTTCAAAATCAAGGAGACTCATATAATAAGAGGCTCTGTCAATATTATTGATATAGAAATATGCTGAAGCTAAAGTGAAGTAAAGTGATGGAGAAATATTGTTTTTCTCTTCAATCTCCAGAAGGATTAGTTTTGTATTTTTAACATCATGCAGATCCATAAAATGCCATAAAAGAGCCGTTTTAATTTCTATATCATACGGAGATAATAAAAGTGCTCTTTGTAAAGCCATCTCTTCGAGATCATACTTCTCATAGTGGTTATAAACTTTTGACTTTATGATCCAGTACATAGCCTCTTGTGTAAGAGGTGAATTTTCTTCATCTATTGTTGTTAAGAGTTTGTTTAGATCATCAAATTTGTTTTTGTTGATAGCATCGTTTGCATAACCGAAAAACATATATGGGAGTTTATATTTCATATAGCCTTCTTTTACTGCTTGTGCAGCAATTTGGGGATCGATATCCTGATAAACTACAGCAACTCTTTCATAGTCAGACAATCTCCCTTTATCTATATCAATCAACATCTTAGATGCTTGTGCGGCAGGAAGGTTTTTTTGCAGGTACCATCCAAGATCGCTCTTTAGTTCAAAATATTGTACTTCATGAGTATCATTATTATCTTGAATAATATTAGGGTTATTCACATATGTAAGAGAGTCATAGGCAGTGTTGATATCTCTTAAAATATAGTAGTATTTTGCTATAAGGGCACTGTTTTGTTTAGAGTAAGGTTTTTCTTTACTGAGAATATCTACATATTTTTTTGCCAGCTCTAGATCACCTAATTCTAAAGAGAGTTCAAGTGCCTTTGTCAACAATAAAGTTTTTTTCGTTTTTTTATACTCTTTATCTAAAATAGTTATAACTTTTTCCGGAAAACCGGTTTTTTTATAGATAGTGATCAGCAGATCAACATTCTTTTCACTAGGGTTCTTTCTTACTCTGTTTCTTACCAGCGGTTCTATACTCTCATATTGGTAAGTTGATTTTCCATACTCGATGAGTTGTTTCTCAATTTTAGGATCGTATTTGAGCTGATACATCTTTTTTAGATGTTTCATAGAACGTGCAGAACGGCCTGTCCATTGTGATATAGTAGCCATTTTTTCATTCCAATAATAAGAATTTGGATGTTGATTATAACCGATTTGTGCAACTTGAAATGCACTCTCTACATCACCTTTATATAAAAACACTTGCACCATTAGACGAAGCTCTTCCTCTTCGGAAGCGGGTGTTTGTAACTGCTTTTTCTTTGCAAGCGGTGTTTGCTGGGTAACTGGAAGGTTTGCTTGCGCAACTACGGATATAAAAGTAAAAAGTAATACTAGAACTATTTTTATCATAACTTATTCTCGTATCTTAGGATTTTTTTCGATAATTGTGATGCATATTCAAGTTCCCCTGCAGCTAGATAGATACGTAAGAAAAACTTTCTCATTTTCACATTGCCTATGTATTTCGATTCATATTGATGTACAAGGTTGGCTGCCTCTTTTAAAAGATTGCCCGATTGTAGCGCTTTAATAGATTTCACTAGATACTGCTCCTGCAGATCTTCATTTTTTGAAACATAATAGAGCTTTAGATACGTATCTGATGCCGCCTCATATTTTTTAATCATAAGGTAAAATTGTGCCAGTTTCTCCTGTATCTCAATTGAGTCTTTAGCATATCTCTGTAAAATAGTTTCGGCACTTTTATAGTCTTTATAGCGTATAAAAATATCATACTTATCCATTGCCCATTTTGTAGAATTACTTGTGTCATATTTCTCTAAAGAGTTGATAAACTCCATTGAATCAGCTCTTTTGTAAAGATTTAAAGAAAGGTAATACCCCTCTCTTAATAGGTCTACGTTTGTCGGATCATCTTTTAACATTATCTGTAAGAAATAATATGCAGCTTGAGGATTATGTACAAATACAGCTTCATTATGCCATCTTTCTGCATTGTCATTATAAAGTTTCTCTGTATATATTGTTGTAAAAAGTTTTTTGAGATCATTATGCAGAGCTTTTTGTTGTTTTTCATCATTAATAGAAAAATATTTTATTTTTTTTGTTTGGTAAGCTAATACAATCGCTTTATTTCGAATATATATGTTTTTACTTTGAAGTAAGCTTTTAGAAAGCTCGAGAGAGTGCTCAATCTCTCCTGCTTGTACATATTTTTCTAATAAAATTAATTTTAACGAATCATCGTTAGGATTGTGTTCTAAAAGGTCTTTTAGATAGATCATACTGAGATCGTAATTAGACTGATCAGCAGATATTTGATCTTTTAAGATCCCTTTTGGATAGAGTGCAAAAAGGATAATAAGAAAGACTATAACAGTGAACAGAAGTTCTTTGTATGTGACAACATAAACAGCTTCTTCATTATTGACATCGTACATCTATAGTTGCCTTTTTGTTAGATTTGTATTTAAGAGTCATCTCTTTGCTATTCAGTTTTTGAATTGAACTCTTTGGAATAGCGTTTACTAGACAGTTCTCAGGAATATGCAGTTTGACCTCAAGGGGTACATTTGCACTGAATTTGTATCGTTTCGAGTTTTGATTGTTAATATACTCTGTAACTTCCCCGTTGGAATTAATAAGATACGCAGAATTATCCATTGTTTGACCATTGAGTTTAAAACTATGTTTTGTATGAGGGTCTAATGCGATATAGGTATGCCCCTCAAAACGGTTTACACCTAGGATTGTCTCTGAGTCATGAAGTGCTACACTGGCATCTTTCTTCTCTACTCTGAGTGTTTTAAGATCCCTCATCCCATCATAGAGCCAAACACCATCCTCATAAGCAACAGAAACTGTCCAAAAATCCATAGCTTTTGGAATATATTCAGAGGTATATATAGGCATGATATCTTTTTGTTTTAATACCCAGTCAAAAACATAACGGACAGCATTTAACGACGCTTTTTTTGAAGCTGAATAGAAGTGATAATAGACATTGATAGGTTTTAATCTTTTTGGAGAGTTTGTTAACTCAAATGTTTGTACAACTTTTTTAAATCCCCAGTACGGTCCCATCCAGTCTTTTGTAAAAACATTTTCATTTTCTGCACCTGTATAGATTTGATAGTAGCCATCTCTCTCAAGACCAAGAGGGGCTACTCTAGTCAACCATGGATTTGCATTGTTAATAGTGGTATCTCCACCGTTAATGTTTAAAATATGGTGTTTTGCAAGATATGTCAGAGCATCAGTCCTAGGATTACAATCTCCACTCCAAAATACTAATTTTGCTTTTTTATCTGAATTTTTACCAAGAAGTTTATCCTGAATAAAATCAAGCATTCCCAATGTTTCATACGCTGTAGAAAAGGTATATCCCGGTGGTTGAAGTCTATATTTTTCATCGAGTTGATCATCTTTTATTTTTCCCCAGAAAAACGGGTGAGTAAAAGTGTGTGTTGCGGGTTCGACATTATCTAGAGCATAGATCTTTCTACTTATTTGTAACAGCCTTTTTGATTCTTTTGGATAGATACCATCGGGCATAATCTCTGCACCGATAAGAGATACAGAATGTGGAAATTTATATTTTGTCAGTATCTCTTTATAGATAATATCACCGGATATAAACTCAGGATCGAACTCAACACCGTTTAAAATACCGTCACCGTCCATATGTGTAAAAAAGAGTCTGCTTCCATTCTCTGTTGTAGTATCTGGAACAGGTAAATCTTTTAAGCGTAGCGCCTCTTTAAAAAATATAAACGGGTTAATACTCCAGAGGTTTTCCCCGTCAAGTTCTATAAAAAATGAATCACCGAGTGCATAACCGCCCCATGGAGTAATCGCTGCAGGTGTTGAGGTTAATCCGTAATTGTCCTTATATGTTAAAAGTGCTTTAGAAGCTGCTGGAGGATTGATATAAAATCTATTTTTATTGATTGGTACTTTTATCTCATAATCCATCATCTTATCTCTGTGGACTATAGTTTTAGTAGCATCGGCTTTTCCATCTATTGCACTAATACCTAGCTGTTGTAAAAATGTATTTGATGAGTCAAAACCAAAATCGTATGCAAATACGACAGGGATATTTTGTGACTGAATCTCTTTTATCCAAGTTACCAATTTTGCAGAGTCTTTGTAGGCTATACTCAACCAAATAACTACACCTGCATATTGATTCATATGTTCAGGATCTGGAAGTGAATTGTGGATATCGTAGAGTTTCTGAATATATCCGTTATACTCTAAAGGTAAAGCTCCATAACGGCTTGCAGAGAGCTCTTTGCGATCTTCAATACTCTCATCTACAAGTGTCAAAATTTCTCTTTTTATCGCATTTTTCGATGATTTTCCGTAACTCTCCATACTTGGCGTTGTAATATATGGGATAAATCCTAAGTTTTTGAGCTTTTCTATATTGTTGGACTCAAGAGTCTCAACATCGATAATATCATCACTGAGGTTTTTATAGAACTTGATAGAACTTTGAAGTTTTGGATCTTCAGATGCGTTATATACAAGTAGTGTATCGATATATCGAGAAACAGATGCAAGGAGCTCTAGATCATCTAAATGGATTACTACATGTGCATCTTGAAATGTTTTTGTAGATCTGAATTTATTTAAAAACAGTGTTAAATTTTTCTTGCTTATAGGTTTTTGAACGTCAAAAAAGAAGTTTTTATATCCACTTTTTGAGAGTTTCATCAGACCAGCTAGCAACTTTTGGGGAGTGGTACTACTGTCAATATTCACTTTTGCATAGATTTTATTGTTATACACCTCAAAACCATGCGTATATACATTGGTTTTTGCAGGATCTACGATGATATAATCATGGATTCCTACCATAGGATAGGAGATCTCTTTCCCAAGATACACTATGGCACTTTTGTCATTTATCGAACCATAGGCAGTAGCTATAAAAAGGAAAAACGTAAGGATAATTTTACTGTAACATAAATGTTTCATAATTCAACCTATTCATCTCTTCACGTATAACAAGTACACCGAGAGTAAAGACAATTAACAGAGATATCGTATATCCGTATCCAAACATAGTCGTTCCCATATTGATCGATAAGTATGTCAAAAGCCCGTTTAGAACAAAGAACGAGATAGAGAGCCACATTGCAGCTTTTTTACGATCAAGATAATACAATATTGCCAAAATAGACATAAATGCCAACTGTAACATAGCTCCAATTGTTAAAATATAAAAGAGTCCAAGGTAAAGGGTAGAGATATTTAATGCTGCAAAGAGTTTATCTGCTGTTAAGAAGAGAATAATATCAACAATACCTTGAACCATGATAATCTCATGGATTGCATGTCTTACGATTGAAGTCATATCGTTTTTATATTTTTTGATAAGTCCTAAAGTCCCGCCGCTTCTAACGGCATCATAGTAGAGATCGTACTTTTCAGCAAAATCGGCTTCAAGTCTAAAGAAAAAGATAGCCATACCGGGCAAAATAGATAAGTATGCCAAGAAGATAGGCATATCATATACAACTGAGGCATGTAGCTTACCGATAATAGCATGTCCGGTTGCAGGGTGGTACCAAAAGATAAATTTGTCTATCCACGCACCAAGGTTATAACTAAGACCTGCAATACCTAGTGACCAGTAAAAGTTATGATCTAAAAAGAAGTTTAGCTTCATAAATATTGTAGAGGGATAACTCTTAATAATAAGGCTCATCAGTATTGTAAAAAGGATAGCATTCCCGGTAAAAAAGATATATACAAGCATCTCTATAGAGCTTCCGTATGCATATGAAACCGCAACAATAAAAGTGTATGAAAGAAGGTATGCCCAAACAACTTGTGAATAGTATTTTAAACTAGCTGCTAATATACTAGAGATCCATACCCCACAAAGTACTAAGAAAGTAAGTACGGTGCCGACAATAAATGAAGGTGGCATATCGCTAAATACCCACATATACAGAGGGACTATAAAGATAAGACCGAGTCCCCAAGCTAAAAAGATAGCACCAAAGTATGAGGGGAGGATCTCATCCTCTTTATTTCTAAAAATTAGATCGGCAATGTACCTTGTAAAAGGAAGCTGTAAAATCCCCGTAATAATCAAACTTGATGCCAAAGCGATTGCATAGGTGATAACGACCTGGAATCTAAAGGCATCTTTCACTTCACCAAAGTGTGAAAGGTTGATAAAACCTACTAGGATAATTGCTATGATCGATATAACCCACGGTCCAGAACTGAGTATCGCTGAGTACCCATATACTTTACCGAGTGAAAGAAGTCTATCTTCACGCAGTATTTTTCTAAGTTCAAATCCAATGCCCGCCATTATAGACCCCTTTTAGGTAGATTTGTCAAGAATTTATTGATTGAGAATCTTTTTAACATCACTTTAGGATATGGAGCCGATTTTGGCATATAGTAAGGGAAAACTATCTCTGCCAATTCATCCCAGGTAAGATCTTTTGCTTCGTTGTATAGAGCTGCATACTGTTGTAAAAAAGATGCTTGAGAGTAGTATTTTTTTACACGTTTTAAACCAGTCTCTTGAGCTCTTTTCCATAAGCCGTTTTCGAAATTCAAAAACTTGATATATTGAGATGCAAGCTCATCAGGATTTGCAATACCGGTAATTGCACCAGCAAATCCTAAGGCTTTATCCTCGTCATCTATACCGCCTTCTATTAAATCACGACAACTTCCAACATCGGTTGCAACACAAGGTACACCTGCAGCAAAACCTTCTAAGATAACCAACGGCATCCCCTCACTGATTGAAGAGAGTGTTTGTAGTGCCGATTTCGGTAAAATCTCTTTAACATTACTGTGTCCAAAAAATTTGATCTTATCTCTATGTGAAACTATTTCATCTAAAGACATTTCACTTTTATTATTTTGAAACATTTGTTTTTTGTGTTTTAAACCAAGAGATATGGCCATCTGTTGACACTCATCAAAATACTCTGCATCCTCTTCAACCGGTCCTACGATCCATCCTTCAATATTTGGAATAGTCATAGAGGCTATCTTGATAGCACGAATAAAAGTTTTAATATCTTTAATAGGTACAACCCTACCGATAAGTGTAATAATAGGTCTTGGAGTTTCAAGACGCTCTTTCATTGTCTCTGCTAGACCTTCAACATCAACACCGTTGGGGATAACCAGTGTTTTATTTTCATTTGCACCGTAACTTACTTGAATCTTCTGTGCACCCGAAAAAAGTGAGAGGGTATAGTTGGAACGATCGTAACAAAACATTCCAATTTTATCGAAGAAGTTTACCCACATACGCTTAATATAGTTATACTCTTCAGGTTGTTGTAATAAACTAGGTTTTTTAAATTCAATCCAGTCAGCCGAGAACATATCAATTTTTCTTTCTCTTGTATAGATCCCGTGTTCAGTTAAAAGAAAGGGTCTGTTTGTATGGTAAGAGGAGAGGGCTCCTAAAAATCCTGCATATCCAGTTGAAGGTGAATGAAATATTTTTGCTTTAGGCAGTTTATCGACAATATTAGCAAGTATCCATATAGGCTTATGGATATTTCTTAATGTCCAGAAATAGTCAATAAACGGAACATCCGGGCAGTTTTTTGTATATACTTCATCTATAAACTGCCAAGCTTTTTTTGAGAACAAAAAGTCTTCAAATGTGACATCTTGTGTATAGAAAGAGACATCTTGCAACATTTTCGGAATCTCAAATTTATCCCCTTTGAGTCCTTTATAGAGTTCTCGAATCGCTTCAAACCCTTTTTCATCGCCCTCTATTTTTTTTGCAGGGGGTGTATCTTCATTATCAAAAAGGTAATGTACTTCGAGATGTTTTAAGTTAGGAGGGAATTCATAACTGATTTTCATCTTTTTCCCGTCGATAGTATCTTGAGCACCTATAAAGCAAACACCAAATGTAAATTGCGGCAACCCTTTCATAAGCTGTAATAACCAGCTTGAAACTCCACCTTTTATGTAAGGGTAAGTTCCCTCGGAAAAAAGCATGATATCAACATTGTCACTTTTTGGAAATTGAATATTATGTGGCATTTTACGCTCTCTTCCATTGTTCTAAAATTGGGTGAATTGTAGAGTTAATACTCAAACTTTCTAATTTTGATAAAATTGAAGCAACTATATTGTATTTACCCATTAAGAAATAGATCTCTGCCATATATGGCAATACAAAACTTGCATCATTCTCTAGAAGCTCTTGTGCAACCGTAAATTCGGTAAGGGCTTGTTCATATGCTCCGTTTTTCATATATACACGACCAAGTAGGAGGTGTAGTTTTGATAATGTATTGATAATTTCTAGTTGTTCTTGCGAGTTCTCCTCTACTGACTCATCCAGTAAGATAAGGTAGTGACGTCTAGATATCAAGGCATAAATCTCTACTTGATCTAAAAACTCTTCATTAAGGCTTTCATGTGAAAGCTCCGTATAAAGAAGTTCCCAATATAAAAAAGCCAGCTCTTTTGCTGCTTCTGCTGCATCTTGAAGATTATGGGAACTATCGGCAGCTTTGAGTTTTTCAAGCTCTTTATTTATATTTTTTGCCAGACGTTTTTCAGCTTTATCGATAATGGCATATCCAAACATTCTGATCTCATCATCAGTACTTGAGAGTGTTTGCTTGATAATCCTTAAGTTTGCCGGAGAGATATTTGTAGAAAGAACGTTCAGTGCTCTTAATTTTTTTGATTTTGGTGCATATTTACTATGAATTAGATCGTTGAGAGAACCTTCTCCAAAAACTCTTTCAACCTCTAAAAACGATATACCAAACTCATCAAGGTTCAATATATTTGTATTTGAAATCTTTTCAGCATATTCCATCTGTACCATCAATCTCGCTAAAATTATTGAAGTAACATAGCCAAGAAGAGGCATAGAAAAGATAAATATAAAGAAATAGAGCAAACTTGATCTGAAGTTGTTTTTATGCAACGAGAATCGAAATAATCTTTTATAAAAGTTACTCTCATCCACAATAGCTTGCAGTCTATGGAGATCTTGTTTATTCACTTTATAAGAACTTGAAATAAACCTTTTTTGTACATATTTTGCAAGAATAAAAGCCAATACTAAACTAATAAGTGTGTGTACAGCTAATATTAAAAAAAAGTATAAATCAAATTGGGTGAATAATTTATTTTCCATAGTCTTCTCGATAATATTTTGAAAGAAGTGGTAGTTGAGTCATATCAAAACTCATATACTCAAAATCTTTATCTTTTTCATCCTCTAAAGTAGATTGCAGTCTTTTTAACAAACCTTGTGCCGCTGCTTTATCATGTAGAGGTAGAAGGAGAGTGATGTAATAATAATCTTCATTATGCACTAGTGTAATCATATCAAGAGCACGGAGCATACGTTCAACTTTTTGGTACACTCTTGCAGTTTGCAGCTCATTATCTATTCGTAAAACCAAGATGACAGAGTTCACTTTAAAGTTATTGTTGAGATCTTTGAGTCTTGCTATCTCAAATTTAAAATCTTTATCCTCTAAAAGTTCAAATCCCTCAAGAGATTTTGAAAGAGCAGCTTTTCTGTTTTCAATAGAAAAATATTCATGTAAAATCGTGATTGATGTAAGGTTCTCTCTATTAAAAAACATAAAAGGCATTTTTTCTATTACAAGGACAGAAACTACTTTTCCGTTTATAACCGCCGGAATAGCACCTATATATTTATTTTCAAGCTCTTCATTAAATATACTTGGTTCACCCGATTCATCACTTACATAGACAGGTGATTTTCTCGCAATTGCTTTATCAACAAGATAGTTTTGTAACAGTTTTTCAACTTCTAAAGTCTCTTTGATATTGATAGTAATAAGCTCTACCGTATCTTTATTGAAGCTCATATCAGTTGCATTGTTTTTTAGATAGAGAATCAAACCGCTTTGCATACTAAACGACTTTTCAATCAGTTTTAAAAAGTTGTTGTTATATTCATAAGCTTTGTTTTCAATAGTATCATCAAGTAATATCATCTCGTTTGTATGGACAATGTGATTAATTGAATTACGGATACTCATAGGCTTAATTACATAGTTTTTCTCTAACTGATCGTGCGAAATTTTTAGCGTGTAAAAAGCACGGGAAAGTTCAGAAAGTTTATCTGACTTATAGCTTGATTCAACTTCTGCTTCTTTAATCCGTGAGTTCCAAAAATAGTGAAATTGACTAAAGATTAAAGTCATCAGTAATGCTATCAAGAAGTCCACATATTGAAAAGAGGGGTAAAATACCCAGATAGCAAGTGAGATAATACTCACAGCAAAAACACCATTTTCAAAACCATGAAAAAGGGTAATAATAGCTAATAATATTACAAGGTATGGTACCTTATAACTTAGTAAACATGGATCTCCAGAGTTGATTAAATAACCAATAGCTACATAAAGAGTAACAAGTATAAGTGTCTCAATATAAGCGTATTTGTGTATATACTCTCTTAAAAGATCTTGTGTTGATTTTTCCTGTACTCTTTGTGTATGTTTTGCCATTATCTTTCAACCATCTCCATTAGTAAGTCTTGAGCAGTTGTTCCTATAGAACCATTACCCCAGTCACTGTCTGAACCAGTAGCACTCCAAACAAGTTTTTTATTTTTTGTTTTATATAAACTTACTTGAATACTTACAGCCGGTTCCCCATCAATACCTGTTTTATATCTCCACTCACTAACACCACCGTAAATAAAGTATTTAGCATCATCATCTTTCGCTTTTTTAGCAGCTTTTTTTAATGAGTATGTTTTATCATTTACATATGAAACAATTTTGTATCCCTTTGCTTTTAAGATCCCTTCTAAAATATTAGAAGCTCTCATACCTGCTCTTGGAGTATCCGTATAGTTTTCTAAACGGAATATAGCCACAGTTACACTGTTTTTTTGTTGATGAGTTTCATTTACATCTTCATATACCGCCGGCAGTTTTTTTGGTGTCGTGACGATCACATTACTTGTACAACCTATAAACAACATTGCAAATGCTGCTAATAATACATTTCTTAACATCCTAAATTCCTTTCTTAGTTAGATAAAGCTCTTTAAATTTTAAAAAGCAAATTGTATTCTCATTTGGTAGATATTTATCAACCCGTCATAATCATCAGTATCTTTTGGTAATGCCATAATATATTCAGTCATCACCTTAGTTTCATCATTGATGTACCAGTTAACTCCAAAACCGTAGTTTGTTTGTTCCCCACCATGTTCATCCTTGTCATTGAGATTAATATAAGAATATCTGAGTGCTAACTCTACAGCACCATCCTGTCTTGGTTTGATTTTTGAGAATTTTGATTCTTTAAAATCAAACCGTTTCCCTTTGCCTAGTAAAAAATAACTCCCCTCCATAAAGTAACTGTAAAAACTATAATCATCTTTATCTGCAGAGATATCAGATGTTGTATATCCTGCTTGTAAAGAGTATTTATGATTAATAAATAATAGATCGAAGTTTTTGTTTAAGAGATCGTTGACATCTCTAATTCGTACAGAGACATATTTATCATCTAATATACTTGATTCTGAGTTTTGTCTATAGCGCAAGTCTTCATTTTTATAATCTTGCTGCAGGGCTCCAAAACCAAGATGGAGTAGCTCTCTTTTGGAGGCTTTATAAGTATATGTAGCCCTTAGTGAAGCTCCCGGTTTGTTTATCTCATTCTCTTTTCTTTCATCTATAGAGTTTGTAAACCCACAAACAAATAAACTAAACAGATGTCGATCAAGTTTACTGTTTATAAGTAACTCTACACCTAGCTTTCTAGGGATTGAAAAAGCATCATCTCCCAGTGGTCTCTCCATAAAAGAGAGGTTTTTAGAAGTTGAATATCTGTATAGAGAGAAAGGAACTTTCAGGTTTCCGGCTTTGATTCTGTAAGCACCGTTTATTGCTCGAAGTTTATTTTTATATCCAATATAAAAATCTTTGTAATGATCTTCATCTTCGATAAGGCTATACTCCAACTCATAGAAAAGTTTTTTATCGAAAAAACTTCCTGAGTGACTTATTCTTGCTCTTCTGAAGTCGTGATCAAAAAACGGTTTCGGTTCATCATATGAGATCGCTTCAGCCTGGTCGATGTAACCGATGTCATAACTTATCTGTGCTCCGAAACTATATCTATAGTCATAAGGCCCTATAGGTTTTTTGTTGTTAGAAAGATTTGCAATATACTGTTGATATTTATACTCTTGTGAGCGTTTCTTTACATATTTTACTTTTTTCTTCTTTTTCTCTTTTTTAGTTGTTGTATCAAGATCGAGAGTTGTATTTGTATCATTGTTTGCAAAAAGGGAGAAACTGATAAGTAAGAGTATTAGGTATCTCATAGTGAATCCATCCCTATTTTAATATAATTTGCAGCTTTGTTCGGTTCTTCTCCGTTATCTTCAACACAAAATAAAAATCTCTCTGCTCCGTTTTCTACAATCGTTATCCCTTCAGAATGCCCTACATCTAAATCTTTTTTTACTAAAGAGGCCTTTTGCGTATTTTTATCTAAAAAGTAGAGTTGAAACTTAGATGTTCTTTGTCCTGCATCACCTGCTATGATCCAATAGCCGTTTTTTTGTTCATCATATTTGATGCCACGTATCCCAAGGCCGTTTAGATCAATATAAAGAGGCTCTTTAAAAAGAGGTTTTGGAGGATTCTTTGTAAAAAGCTCTTTAGGATTTTTGATAGCTAAAATAATTGCTTTGGCATTATGTAAAGGGGCTCTAAAACCAAGTACGAGGGAGTTGTCAGTTGTATCAACTGTTAACCCCTCGATGTTGATTGCATTGTATCCAAGTAGTTTATCTCCAAAAAGATTTGCTTCAAGAGCAATAAGCTCATCTTTTAGATGATTGTAAACTTCCATATCGATAATAGATTCATCCTCATAATGAAACATAAGAAGTTTTTCACGTGCTTTTTTTTGTTCATTTGAACGGTTGAGTGAATGGGATGTAATTGCATAAACAATATTGCCATTTGATGTGATCGCTTCAAGATCTTCTATCTCTTTTTTGAAGCTTTTTTTGATTTTTTTAGGGATATGAAGATCCCCTATCTCTACTACTTGATTTTCTTCATCAAATGTGATCAGTTTTAGTGGTCTGCTGCTGCTTTCATCTTCTACTATGAGTACTTTGTTCTTCTCAACCGTAGTTGCACCCGAAGGCTCGAAAATATTGTAAAACTTTCCTACAAAATACTCTTTTTCTTTTTGTGAAGTGGAAACTTTTTGACTCTCATTCATAAGTGCATATACGATAAGGGAAGCTGTGAGTATAAGTCCTGTAGAAAAAAATGTATAAGCGTACTTTAGCCAAAAATATTTCTTCTTGATCTCTGCACCCAAGATATGGAGATGACTGATCATCTCTGTTTTAGATCTCTTAGAACTTTTTAAAGCTTTATTCATTGAGCTGTGGTACTCTATAGGAGACATATCTGCCATATCCTGATAATAAAGAAGGCTGTGATAATCCTCTAGAAACTCTTTATTTACTAGTTTGTTTTTTGTTCTAGGCTTAACAGACAATACAGCTAAGATGATCGAGCCAAGAGAGGTTAAGATGATCGAAATAAACGCATAAGTCATAAGCTTTGAATGTACCGTAAAACTTGAAGCCGTCACACTAACCGTTAAGATAAAACCGTTAAGCGAGATTAAGATACCCGCTTTTGTGTCTGCTAAAGATGTAAGATCTAAATTTGAACGCAACGCATTTCTAAAAAAAGTAGATACTAGATTAGGTGCTTTTTTCTTTTTAGCTTTTACATTAGTACTAACGGCTTCTTGTGTCGGTTCGTTATTGTACATCGAAAGCCACCGTTCCGTATATTGTTTTGGTATCAGCAGGATCGCGTAATCTGTTAAACGCTTCTTGATAGTGTGTAGGATCGTCTAGCTCTCTAGAAGTAACTTTCATATAGTATGTCCCTGGAGCAAGGTTAAGTGTATTATTTGTGTAATTTAACCCGGTAAGATTCTGTTCTGAAAGAACAGTTGTGTTGAAGTCGTAATCACTCGATACATTGAGATCATATACTATTGCATCCCCTTCAAAGTCTTCTGATACGTCCCAGTCTGCACTAAAAGTTCCATTACTATATGAAGCTCTCTCATAAAATGGCATAGGATGCCCTATAACACTTTTATAGAGTGCGATGTTTGTATCAACTTGCGGGATCAACTCTTCAGCTTTTGTTCTCCATGAAGAGATAGTTGGTTCAGCTTGTAAAACAGAACTTTCATAAGAATCAATCAGCTCTTGCATTCTAATGTTTGTTATATAGTCTGTTCTTAGTTTTTCAGCCATAGCATAAACATCATCTCTGTTCTTTTGAATACGTAAAAACTTTCTATGCAGAGGTACTTCCATTAAAACAGCTATACCATATTCCGCTTTTCCTAAATACTGTGTTGATGACCAGGCACCGTCATAATCCCAAGGGACAAAATAGAACTTTTTACCGTAAATAGGGTTGTAAAGAAAATAGTTATGATAACTCACATCCTGATTCCCAAGAACAAGGTTGAGTGCTATCCAAGTTATATAGTTATCACGACTAAAATAGGTAGCGACAACACTATCAATATCTTGGTCACTGTTAACAGCTCTTAGCATCTCTGAAATCATACGGTGGTCTTTACCCGCTTTTATCTCTAAAAATGTATTGAAGTTTGCTTCATTTAGAGGGTCGCCATCTTCATCTGTCTGGAGATTTTCTAAAGCCCATTCATCAAATAAAAAATTGTTTGCATTGTAAAGATTATCATCTTTATTCCATCCGCGGTTAATTAAAAATTCCTCTCTTAAAGCTTCTACATGTGTATAAAGACCATAATCTATAGTACCGTTAACATCATCTGTAACAGACAGATGGACAAACTGTGTTTTTAAACTTGTTAAATTGGGAATAGCGCGAATAAGATCGTATGCAAGTTTGTTACGAATTCTTGAAGAGTCAGAAAGGTGTTTGTTTAATTGAAATTTTCTTTGATAATCGAGCAGGTTGATATCAGAATCTAATCGCATTGAATAAGATTTTTGAGCAAGTGTTCTTGAGTAATTCCCGCGAATTTTAAATTCACCTACACCACTAAAACTACCTGTTGATAAAGTTGCGTTTAATACAGGTTCGTAGTCATCATCTCCTTCAATATCATGATCAACATCGTCAAGAGTACATGGTCTTGCCGGAGCGGTTAAATCATCCCAAGGTACACACAGGCTACTATTTGGAATAGGAATATATATATCCATATCAACTAATGAAGAGTTGATACCTGAAACGGGAGCACTGCTTTGTGTGACAGACATACGTGAATCTAATGGGAGAGCATACCAGCTTTCATTATCTGAAATATCCCCTGTAAAAGATGGTGTTTTATGTACATTATTATTACTTTTACAAGCAGAAAGAAAAATTGAAACAATAGTAATGAAAAGAAGTTTTCCTAAGAAAAACTTACGGTTTTTTACATTCACTAACAACTATGTTCCCTTTATTTTTCTTTATTGTTTTTTTCTTGATCCCTTTTACTTTTTTAAACTCTTTTAGATCTTTGAAACAACCGTGTTCTTCTCTGTATTTAATAATTCTTTTGGCTTTTTTTACTCCTATATCTTTGAGTGAGGCTAATTCTTCGACAGTTGCAGTATTGATGTCTACTACTGCAAATAATAAACTTGTTAATAACGATAAAAGAAGGAAAAATTTCATTTAAAACCTCCAAAAGGTGATTGAGCAATTAGTCATTATACCAAAAATATATTGTAATAAAATATAATATTACAAAAAAAATTGAAGAACTGAAATTATAAAAAAAGAAAGTGTTGAAAAAGTGTTGTTTATTTATTTGTTGGAGTAAAAAGCTCCCTGCCCAAAACAATATAAAAGATGGGCAGGGTTGTTGGAAGAAGTTAGAGTAGAATTACATTCACCGAAGTTCCGGCTTCGAGTTTTTTGTCCTCTTCACCAGTGATCATAAGTCCACTATTGTTAAGCATATTTGTAAGAATTGCAGAACTTCCTATTTTTTTATCTTGGAAATTCACAAAAAACTCTCCCTCTTCAATTACAACATTACAGGTAGTGAATTCAGTAAACGAGCTGCGCTTATTAAAATCTTCTTGCAGTTTTGCAGCGACAACTTCATAGGGTTTTGCTTGTCCCAGCATTTTTGCTATTAAAGGAAGTGCATAAAGAATAGCCGTTACGGTTGATGAAAAAGGAAAGCCTGGAAGAGCAAGTACAAACTTCTCTTCACGCTGTGCTACCATTACGTGGCGACCCGGTTTGATAGCTACCCCTTTAAATACAACAGAAGCACCAAGGCGAGGAACTATATCTTTTACAAAGTCATAATCTCCGACACTTACACCGCCCGTACTTACGACAATATCTGCCGAATTGATTGCAGATTCAAATGTTTGCATCAACTGCTCTTTATCATCAGGGGCAGTTCCTATTTGGATTACCTCTGCTCCAGCTTGTTTAAAAAGTGCTTCGAGTGTATAGTTATTTGAACTTCTGATCTGTGCAGGGTTGTCGCTGTGTTCACCAAGATCTACTATTTCGCTTCCAGTTGCAACTACTGCTACTTTAGGACGAAGGGCAACTTTTACCATCACTTGGTTCAATCCAGCTAATACGCCGATCTCAGCATATCCGATTTTTGTTCCTTTTTTGATTAGAATATCTCCGGCTTGATAACTTTCACCGATAGGACGAACAGATGAACCAATGTTTACCGGCTCATTAATGACAATTTTTCCATCTTCGTAAGTTACATTTTCAATCTGGATAAGCGTATCTGCACCTGCAGGCATTTTTGAACCTGTAAAAGTTTTAATAGATTCACCCTCTTTGATCTCACGCTGCTCATCATTTCCTGCAGGGTTGTCACCTAAAACAAGTAGCTCACCTTTTTCTAAATCAGCATGCTTTACTGCGTATCCATCCATAGAAGCGGTAGGGAATTGGGGATCGTTATATTTAGCCACGATATCTTCAGCTAATACACGATCCAGTGCATCACTTAAAGGGACTCGTTCGAACTTTGAAGTATTTACTTGAAGTAACTCAAGCATGTTTTGACTTGTTTCATACGATAATAAGTTCAATATTATTTCCTTTTACGCTAAAAGACCGCTACCGCTGATTGCAGTCGATCTATCTTCGGCATATACTCTTTTCCCATTTATTAGGTCATATTTCCAGATAGGAGCAGAAGCTTTAAAATCCTCTACAAACTCGTCTATAAACTCTAAAGCTACACGACGTTTTGGAGAAAATACTGCTGCTATGTAAGAAGATTCATGAAGCATCACGTCACCACGAGAGTGTGCCATTTTTATGATCGCACCTTTAGCTGCCGCTTTTTCTTCCCAAGCTTTGTACCAAGATTCGAGTATTGGCTCATACACATCAAAACTCAGACCTTCAATCCCGCTTTCATCACGTACAGTTCCCACAAAAGGGATATATGCTCCGTAATTACTTGTAGATTCATCTTCATACCATCTTTTTAGTATCTCTGGAACATTTAGCGCACCGTTATGTAGTTCTAACAAATCAGCCTCCACACACAGGAGGTAAAAGAGATACTTTATCTCCATCTTTGAGAGGATGTTCTAAAGATGATACAAGAGCATCGTTCACGGCAACTGCCGAGTTAGTTAACCACTCTTTTAACTCTTCATCTTTTTGTAAAATCGGTGCGAGTTCACTAAGATTTGCGATCTCTAATTCCATAGCATCTTTTTGTATTGGTCCTAAAAATTCTACTTTAACCATTCTATACCTTTTATTTCATTGGTACATATTTTGAAAGTTACTCGTGAGGCTCAGACCGTTAGGGAGGATTCGTCCTCTAAGAGGAACTTGCAAAATATTTTATTGGCAAAATTATATCTAAGATAAGTTAAGTGATGTATAATTTCAAAAATTAGTTTTGGAGTCTTTGTGCTTTTTGGAAAGATAGAATATCTCAACCTTTTACCGTTTCATATCTTTATAAAACGCTTTATATCTTCTTCACAAATCAAGATGGGTATGGAGCATAAAAAGAATGTCCCTGCCAAGATCAATTATGCCTTTAAAAAAAGACGCGTTGATGCAGCTTTTATCTCAAGTATAGAGGCAAAAAAGTATAAAAACGTAAAACTCGGAATTATCGCAAGAAAAGATGTGAAAAGTGTATTGGTTATTCCAAGCAGAGGTGCAAAAAAAGATGCAGAATCTGCAACTTCAAATGTATTGGTAAATGTTTTGGGACTAGAAGGTGAGGTACTTATTGGTGATAAAGCACTTCGTTATGCTCTTAAAAACGATGACTATATCGACCTTGCACAACTTTGGAACCAACGTTATAAACTCCCTTTCGTGTTTGCCGTGCTTGCATTTCACAAAGATGAAAAGATTTATAAAAAGATTGAAAAAAATTTCGGGAAATACAGAGTAAGAATTCCACAATATCTCTTAGAAAAAGCGGCAAAAGATGTTGGTATAGAAAAATCAGAAGTGTTAGAGTACTTAAAACTTATCTCTTACAATCTTGATCGAAGAGCACAAAGAGGACTGCAAAAGTTTTATAAAGAGGCAGCAAAAGTTATTTAACTCTTGATGCTAACTCTTTTTTATATTCATCGAGATCGAAATTTTTCATATCTGAAGCACCGCTTTCTATGGCTGCTAGGGCTACGGCGGCTGAAATTTCCACTACAAGTCTCTTATCAAAAGGGGAGGGGATAATATACTCTTTTCCGTATTGAAGTTCTCTGCCGTGAATATTGTGGAGATACTCGGGAACCTCTTTTTTAGCCAATTCTGCTAACGCTTTAGAAGCTGCAAGTTTCATTTGCGTATTGATCTCTTTTGCACGTACATCCATAGCCCCTCTAAAGATAAACGGGAACCCTAGAACATTGTTTACCTGGTTAGGGTAATCACTTCTTCCCGTAGCTACGATCGCATCTGGACGCGCAGCACGTGTCTCTTCAGGGAAGATCTCTGGAGTAGGGTTTGCCAAAGTGAAGATAATAGGATTGTTGCACATCTTTTTTACATCTTCTATGTGAAATGTACCTGGACGTGAAAGTCCGACAATTACATCAGCGTTTGTAAAGATCTCATCATGTGTCATGTAATCGTGTGTGGCAAATTCACGTTTAAAGTCATTAAGATCGCTTCTTCCTTGATGGATTAACCCTTTTGAATCAAGCATAAGTATGTTTTGTACACCCACTTCACGGTAAAGTCTTGCACAAGAGATTGCTGCTGCTCCGGCACCGACAACTACGATCTTTAGTTTTTCAATATCTTTATTTGCAATCTCACAAGCATTTAAAATAGCTGCTGTTGAGATTACGGCCGTTCCGTGTTGGTCGTCATGCATTACGGGAATGTCAAGCTCATCAACTAAACGACGCTCTATTTCGAAACACTCGGGTGCTTTGATATCCTCTAAATTGATGCCGCCAAATGTAGGTGCAATAGCAGAGACTACAGAACAAAATCTATCGATGCTTTTAGTATCTACTTCAATATCATATGCATCAAGTCCGGAGAACTTTTTAAAAAGTACACCTTTTCCTTCCATAACAGGCTTAGAAGCAAGTGCTCCGATATCTCCAAGACCTAGAACTGCAGTACCGTTTGAGATAACTGCGACTAAATTACTTTTAGCTGTGTATTTGTATGCATTTGCAGGATCTTTTTCTATCTCTAAACAGGGAACTGCTACACCGGGAGTGTAGGCAAGGGAGAGATCTTTTTGTGTCTCAACTGCTTTGGTTACCTCTACGGAGATTTTACCAGGTTGTGGAAACTGGTGATAATCAAGAGCTTCTTTGTCTATCTTTTTTTTACTCATGCGAGATCCTTGAAAAGTGTGTTTTTTTAATTATACACTTTTTGTAATCGCTTCGAGCCACTCTTTCATTTTTTTCTCATATCCTATCTCTTTGAACTCTACAAATTGTTGCGGATACTCTAAGTATTGTTGAGGGACATAGCCTCCAAAATCGTGTGGATAGAGATAGTTGGCATTGTTTTGCTGAATGTTTTTGGGAATATTCATAATATTGCCGTTTTGTACACTGTTAAGTGCTTCATTGATCGCTTTATATGCAGAGTTTGATTTTGGTGAAGCACAGAGGTAGATAACCGCTTGAGCTAAAATTATACGTGCTTCGGGATAACCTATTTTACTAACAGAGGTCAAACACGATGTTGTGAGTGTTAGTGCCTGAGGATTTGCATTGCCCACATCCTCACTGGCAAGTATCACTAGTCGTCGAGCTATAAAGTCTGCACTCTCACCTCCGTCAATAAGACGTGCAAGATAATAGATAGCAGCATCGGCATCACTTCCACGGATCGATTTAATGAGGGCTGAGGCAAGATCATAGTGTACACCTGCCTCAGAGCTCCCAGCTTGAAGCGCATTTGGACGAAGTGAGCGGAGTGTATCGAGTGTAATAACGTTAGAGATATTTGTTGCAAACTCTAAAAGCTTTAACATCGCTCTTGCATCACCGCCTGAACTTGCAATTAGATACTCTTTTGCATCATCTACAAGTTCCAAGTCATACTTTTCTATGGCTCTTTGAAGAAGTTTAGTGAGTGCTTCATTGTTAATTGCTTTAATTTCAAAGAGCATTGAACGTGAACGGATAGCAGAAGTTAAAGAGTAAAACGGGTTTTCAGTTGAAGCTCCTATGATCAGCGCTTCGTTTCTTTCCATAATAGGTAAAAGTACCTCTTGTTGATTTTTGGAAAGACGATGCACTTCATCTATGAAAATTAGGGGCTTTTGTAAAGCATTTTTATATTGAGCAAATATTTTTCGCAACTCTTCAAGTTTTAGTGAAGTTGCATTGAGTTCATAAAAAGGGAGATCCATCACATTTGCGATTACTCTTGAAATAGAGGTTTTCCCACATCCTGCAGGTCCGTAAAAAAAACTATGCCCTAAAGCCCCTTTTTCACAAAGCGTTCTTAAAGGGGTGCCAAGAGAGCTTAAATGCTCTTGACCTACAATCTCATCAAAGGTTTTAGGGCGTAAAAGTGATGCAAAGTCCAACTCTAGGCTCTCTCTTTTTGTTTTTTAGATTCCTCTTTTAAAAACTTGTAAAGTGCAGAGTATTCACTTCTTGTTAAATATCTTGTTTTTCCCGTTGGGAGATTGTTGAGTTCGATCTCTGCAAAACTAAGACGTTTTAGATCAACTACATCTGCACCGAAGTGTGCAAAAAATCTACGAAGTTCACGGTTTTTTCCCTCAGCGATTGCAACTTTTAAGATTGAGTAGTTTGGCTGGTTTTTTTGGATTTTGTACCCTAAAAACGGTTTAAATTCCATCTCTTTTATTTTAGAGTGAGAGTGTGCACCCGCACTTGCATCTTCAAGATAAAGACCGTTCATCATCGCATCTTCCATCTCTGGCGTTACTTCACCCTTGATCTTGATCTTATAGATACGCTCTAAGTCTGATTCCATTAAAGCTGTTGCGACGTGTGAAGCATCGGTAAGAAGTAGTAGCCCTTCACTAGCAAAGTCTAGACGTCCCACAGGGATAAAATGTTTGAACTCTTTGCTTAAGCTGTCATATATTGTACGACGCCCTTTTGGGTCAGACTTTGTTACAAGTTCCCCTTTTGGTTTGTTATACACAATCACTGTGTATTTGTTTTTAGGGCTTACCTGTTTACCGCTTACATAAACGATATCACGCCCCTCTTCAACCTGCGTTGCAGGATTCATTTCGATTTCGCCGTTGATACGGACATAACCGTCTTGAATTGCACGATCAGCTTCTCTGCGTGAGTAAGTTGAATAGTGTGCTATATATTTATTTAGTCTCATTGCCATTAAGAGATCCCTTTTTCTATGAGTGAGTGTATGTGTAATACACCTTTGATTTTTTTGTCTTTATCTGTGACAACCAACAGTTGAATTTTTTTCTCTTCTATAAGCACTAAAGCATCACTTGCTAAGAGCTCTTCATCATCTATACTCATAGGGTTTAGTGTCGCATACTGCATAATATTGTCTTCGAGTGAAAAGTTCTCACTAAGCAGTGCTCGACGAACATCCCCGTCACTTACAAGGGCTACAAGACGATCCTCTTTATCTGCTATAAGTACCGTTCCCAAGCGCCCTTGGCTAATGCTCAGTATTGCATCTTTTACTTGTGCATCTTCACCTAAAACAGGAATATTTTGTGTCTGCATAAGATTTTTTACTTTTACAAACAGTTTTTTCCCAAGTGCACCACCCGGATGAAACGAGGCAAAGTCAGTTGTTTGAAAATTTCTTGCTTTCATCAAACACACAGCCAAAGCATCTCCGAGTGCCAGTGTAAGTGTAGTTGAACTCGTAGGAGCCGTGTTAAGCGGACATGCCTCTTTTTCAACTTCTATTTTAATTACAAGATCGCTGTATGAGCCAAGTGTTGATTTTTCGTTTCTCGTCATACCGATTAGAGGGACATCAAACCTTTTAATGTGTGGAAGAATAGAGCTTAGCTCTTCACTCTCTCCGCTGTAACTAATAGCTAAAACTACGTCTCCAGCTCCAATCATCCCAAGATCTCCGTGCAGTGCTTCTGTCGGATGGAGAAAAAAACTCGGAGTACCTGTAGAGGCAAAAGTTGCAGCCATCTTTGCACCGATAAGCCCGCTTTTTCCAACTCCGCTTACGATCAGCTTCCCTTTACATCCAAGGATCATCTCAACAGCTTTATCAAATTCATCATTTATGTTTTGTGCAGCATCCAGTAATGTTTGTGCTTCAATATTTAATGTTTCTTGTGCAATAGTTTTATAATTCATACCCTTATTATATCTCTTTTTATCTTCATAAGATATAATACATATTATGAAGATAAAAAAGGGGCTTTTATGAGAGCTGTAATTGGGAAATACTTAGATAGTATAGACACTTTAAAATTAGAAGACAGAATCCTTTCTTACAACACTTTGATTTTAGGTGAACAAGGTTCTGGAAAAACAAATTTAGCTTGTAAAATTAGAAATTTTATTATCGATAAAGATGTACCGACAATATATTTAGATTTTGACGATTCTCATGAAGATCAGATTGAGCTTCGTTACAAAGATGAACACTTTAACTACATTAGATTTGATGAAACAGAAGAGTTCGATAAAGCGTTTGAAGAGCTTGTATCTCAAAGAAAACATATCTATATGGCAGTAAATCCTAACTTTTTTTCAAATAAAAGAGATGTGAAGTCAAAACTAACACAAACAATCTCAAATAAAGATCTGTTAGAGCATTACTACTATTTTTTCCATGATATTGAAAATCTAAACGGTTTCTATACAAAATTTGAGGACTTTTTACTTTATATGTTAAGTTTTACAAATTTACAAAAGTTTGGTTTTACTTTCTTGGCACAACCACACTCAACGTTTGAAAACCCGCATTTAAAACTACTTTTTACTTTCTTGTATGTTGGTAGATGTGCAAATGTAGATTATTTCAATACTTCAAATCTGAAAAATTTGAAAAAGAATAAATTTTTCTATCAATTCAGAACGGCATATCCGACACTTTTATTCAATGAGATTAAAAACTCTGTTGTTCAAATTGACGAGTATATCCCGGAAGAATAAGAGAAGTCTAGATGCAAAATATTTTTGATGAAGTTGGTTCACTCGATCGCAAATGTTATGAGGAGTTCGCTCTAAGCGAAGACCTTTTAATGGAACATGCAGCTGACGGTATGGCTGACTTTATCAAAAGTAACTACGCTCTTGGGGCAACTGTTTTAGTTGTCTGCGGAGGTGGAAACAACGGTGCAGACGGTTTAGCACTTGCTCGTATACTTCATAAAGATTATGATGTGAAACTCTTTATGGCAAAAGAGGCAAAAAGCGAGATGGCAAAGCTACAGCTTTTACGAGCGCAAAAAGTGGATGTATCTTTTGTCGATCAACTTTTTAATGCCGAGATAATCGTTGATGCTGTTTTAGGGACGGGCTTTAACGGTGAGCTTTCTTCAGAGTTACTGCAAATGTTAGAGACCCTAAATAACTACAAAGCTGTGAAAATAGCGTGTGATATTCCAAGCGGCTATAAATTTAATGCCGATTATACTCTGACAATGGGTGGTTTGAAAAAATCTCTCTTTGAAGATAAAGTAAAAGATATCGTCGGGGAGATAACAGTTCTGGACCTCGGTGTTGCACGTGAAATTTATGAGACGGACTCGAAAATAAAACTGCTTGATGAGAGTGATCTGCAACTTCCAAACAGAAAGAAGCAAAACACTCATAAGGGTTCTTACGGGCATCTTGCAGTGGTAAGCGGAGAGAAAACAGGGGCGAGTGTTATGAGTGCACAGGCTGCTTTTCGTTTTGGAACCGCTTTGGTTACACTGCTGAGCAATGAAAATATTCATGCCCCGTATGAGATTATGCAGTCACACCAGCTACCTCAAAGTGCATCAGCAATAGCACTGGGAATGGGGCTTGGTGTTGAGTTTTCTCAAAGTGAACTGGAGCGCTTCGTAAGTAACGGTCATCCTCTGCTTTTAGATGCAGATATTTTTTATCACCCTTTACTTTCTACATTACTAGGGAAAAAGAAGGTTGTGATAACGCCTCATCCAAAAGAGTTTTGTGAGGTTTTAAGAGAGTGTAAGATCGCAGAAATATCTGTAGAGGAGTTACAACAAAGCAGATTTGAGTATGCACAGCTTTTTAGTAAACATTTCCCAGATGTTACACTTGTACTTAAAGGTGCAAATGTGATCATCTCTCAAGGTGAGCAGATGTTCATTAATCCTTATGGCAGCAATGTTTTGGCAAAAGGGGGCAGTGGTGATGTCTTAGCAGGGCTAATAGCGGGGCTTTTAGCGCAAGGGTATGCTCCGCTTGATGCTGCAATCAGCGGCTCACTTGCCCATACGCTGTTGGCAAAAAGTTACAAGGGTGCTGATTTTTCACTTACGCCGATCGATTTGATCGATGGTATATGTAAACTGTAAGAATTGTTTTGTTATAAACTCAACAATAAAAAAGTATAAACGATTATTTGATTTATTTTTAGAGGACAAATCCTCCCTTTGGTCTGAGCCTCTAAAAACAAACCAAACAATCTTGAACAAATAACGAAAACGAAAATAAATTAGATTAGGAAGAAGAATGGATAATAAACTAAAAATCGGAAAATATGAACTAGGATCTCGTCTTATAGTTGGAAGTGGGAAATATGACTCTTTTGATATGACAAAAGAGGCGACTTTAGCATCTGGTAGTGAGCTTATCACTGTTGCAGTTCGTCGTTTAAACATCACAGACCCTGATAAAGAGAATCTTCGCGATACTTT
The DNA here is from genome assembly GCF_014905095.1 of Sulfurimonas marina. Lineage (NCBI taxonomy): Bacteria > Pseudomonadati > Campylobacterota > Epsilonproteobacteria > Campylobacterales > Sulfurimonadaceae > Sulfurimonas > Sulfurimonas marina. The sequence continues at coordinate 158,428 of NZ_CP041165.1, forward strand.
TGCAGGAACAAATGTAAAGTTTTTACCAAACTCTGCGGGATGTGTTACTGCTGAAGAGGCGATTACTACTTTTAGATTAACTCGTGAAGCGACAGGAATCGATCTAATCAAGCTGGAAGTTATCGGTGATACACAAAAAACTTTATACCCGGATGTAATTGAGACAATTAAAGCGTGTGAAGTGTTACATAAAGAGGGCTTTACTATTATGGCATATACTTCAGATGATCCAATCATGGCTAAACGTCTCGAAGATGCGGGTGCTGATGCTGTTATGCCATTAGCTGCTCCTATTGGAAGTGGACTTGGTGTACAAAACCCTTACAATGTTGTTTTCGTTCGTGAAGCGGTAAGTGTACCTGTAATCGTTGATGCGGGAATAGGGTGTGCAAGTGATGCTGCATATGCAATGGAGTTAGGTGCTGAAGGTGTTCTTACAAATACTGCGATTGCACAAGCTAACGACCCAATTGCTATGGCTCAGGCTATGAAACATGCGGTTATCGGTGGACGTATGAGTTATTTAGCGGGACGTATTCCGAAAAAACCTTATGCGACTGCATCAAGCCCGGTTGACGGACTTATTCAGTTTTAATTAGTTTCGTAAAATCAGCAAAGCTAATTTTACTGCGCTAGCCGCTGAGGCACTAAAGCTTGCCTCGTATCGAGGCAGATTTAATGCGACCTTGCTAGAGCTGCAAAATCAATAGAGTCCTCTTTTTTGGACTCTTCTCTCTCTTTGTCTTTTTCAAAATCTCCACTGGAGAAAAAATATTCGTGTTGCCCTTTATTTAGAATACACCCTTTAATCCCAGGTGTACAAGTTACATTTAAAAGTTTACAAAAGCCTTTATGATCGTGTTGACATGTCCAACCCATAATTTATCCTTCAAATTTATCCGATAAATGGGACATTAGAAGTAGTTGTCCCATCCCTTCAAAGAATTTCTCTATACCTATAGTATTTGCCTCTAGAGATTTTTTCATAGCAGTTAAAAATACAAGTTGTGACTCTTCTGATGCTAACATATATGTATCTATAATATACTCTAAAGTTAAAGAGGTCTCTTCTCCGTTTACATCAAAGTCTACTGATGAGAGAAGATTGATCCCCTCTTGTTTTAAAATCTCTTTACACTCTTGTGCCGGACTCATCTTATCACCTCCGCATCTAGCTCACCGCTTTTAAGTTTTTGACTGTATTCGACTAAGTCTCTTTTTACATCACCGCTTAAGACGAAAAGACCGAAAATGTTTGGAAGAGCCATAGCAAGGAGAAGCATAAAACTAAAGTCTACCAGTATACTTGTACTGACAATCGTACCTATAACTGTTAACGATAAGAAAAGGATTTTATAAAGAATTGAGTACTTCGAACCAAAAAGATATACCCATGCACGTTCACCGTAGTATGACCAAGAGATCATTGTTGAAAAAGCAAAAAGAGCGATAGATATAGAAAGGACAGCAGGAAACCATGAAATGACAGTACCGTAAGCAGCCGATGTTAGTGCTGCACCTTCTCTTGCTTCAATAAGTGCCGCATGTGCACCATCTGGTGCATATACACCTGTGATGATAATTACTAGTGCCGTCATTGTACATATAACTATAGTATCGATAAAAGGCTCATAAAGTGCAACCATACCTTGGCGAACCGGATATTTTGTCAGTGCCGGTGCATGGGCTACCGGAGAGGAACCAATCCCTGCCTCACTAGAAAAAACTGCACGTTGGAACCCTTGAACCATTGCTCCAATCATACCGCCGTAAAGGGCATTGTTAGAAAAGGCTTCTGTAAATATGAGAGAAAAAGCGTGAGGGATTTGTTCAAAATAGAAACCTAAGATCCAGATTGAAGCACTTATATAGATAATTGCCATTACCGGAACAAGACGCTCTGTAAAATTAGCTATCCTTTGTACACCGCCTATAATAACAAAACCGACAAGAGCTGCAATGATAATACCAAATACTACCGGATAAGTATTGAAAAAGTCTATCTCTTGACCCAGAGCACTGACAGCTTGTGAAACTTGGAAAGTGTTTCCACCGCCAATAGCACCGCCAATCATAAATACAGCAAATAGAACTGCTAAAACTTTTCCAATTTTTGCATACCCTTTTTGTGCCAAACCTTTAGAAAGGTACTCCATTGCACCACCCATAACACTGCCGTCTTTTAAAAATTCTCTATGTTGTAGTGAGAGTGTTACTTCCGTAAACTTTAAACTCATCCCTAAAAACCCTGCAAGGATCATCCAAAATGTAGCTCCGGGACCACCGATAGAAACAGCCAAAGCTACACCTGCAATATTTCCAAGACCAACCGTAGCAGAAAGAGCAGTTGTTAATGAACCAAATGGAGGGATTAACCCTTTGTCATCTTTTGTCTCATATTTTCCACGTATGATCTTAAATGCATGAGTAAAATACTTAAATCCTACAAAGTTCATCTTGAATGTCAGATAAACACCACCTGCAATAAGCCATGCAACTAAAAAAGGTATAGATATACCTTCAACCTTTCCGAAAAAAATATCAAAAAAAAGTATCGTCTCCAATATTCCGTTTATGCTACTAAAAAGTTCCCCCACAACACATCCTCTTACTCTGTTTGTATAATTGTAACAAATGAAACTTAACTCACTTTTTGTTAAAAAATAGAAAAATTATAAAATTTCTTCCTAAAACTATTGACATAAGAAAAAAAATCCACTATAATTTCAGCCTCATTAATCAGCAACCAAGCTTTTTAATGTTTAGGTCGGGGTGTAGCTCAGTATGGTTAGAGTACTTGGTTTGGGACCAAGGGGCCGAAGGTTCGAGTCCTTTCACCCCGACCATTTTTTTTATAATAATTAAATTAATAATGATTAAACATGGTGGGATTAGCTCAGTTGGTTAGAGCACTAGTTTGTGGCACTGGGGGCCGTGGGTTCGAATCCCATATTCCACCCCATATTATTAATTATTAGAACTAAGACGATATAACAAAAAGTAGCGTCCGTGGCTCAACTGGATAGAGTTTCGGATTTCGGCTCCGAGGGTTATAGGTTCGAATCCTATCGGGCGTACCATTTTGTCTGATATTATGCGTCCTTAGCTCAGCTGGATAGAGCAATGCCCTTCTAAGGCATCGGTCACACGTTCGAATCGTGTAGGGCGTACCACTTATTATTTGTTGTCTGAAGAGACGTTAAAAACTTATTCCACGCGGACGTGGTGAAATTGGTAGACACGCCAGACTTAGGATCTGGTGCCGCAAGGTGTGAAGGTTCAAGTCCTTTCGTCCGCACCACTTACATAAAACAATACTTCCAAAAACTTTTCAAATTAAATCAAATAAAAATAAAATCTATAAAAATTTATAATCAATTATTTATTCACATAAGAAGATATATGAAATAAAGGTATACTTTATAATTCATAATTACATATATACACTTTCGAAGGACATTCTATATGAGTGATTTAGGTATTTACCAAACAGTCTTTAATAAAACAAATATTGGAATGGCTATTGTAGATCAGTCTGGAAAACTTATAAATGTAAATAAAAGTCTATGTGACTTCTTAGGCTATACAAAAGAAGAACTTCAAAACAAAACTTTTCGTGAGATTACTTATGAAGCAGACTTAGAAGAGAGTGTTAAAAATTTACAAAAGATCAATGAAGGTATTAGCGATACATTCCATATGGAAAAGCGCTATGTAACTAAGCAGGGACAGTTGATCTGGGCAGATATCACAGTAACTGCAATCAGAAAAGAGAATAATGTTCTTGATTATTATATTGCTGTTCTTAGAAATATTGATGAACTAAAACAAACCCAGTTAGCCCTGCAAATGCAGGAACAAAAAGCACAACTTTATCTAGATGTTGCAGCAGTTATGTTGGTTGCAGTAGATAAAAAGGGGACTATTCAGTTGATAAACCCTAAAGGTTGTGAGATTCTTGGGTATTCAAAAGAGGAGTTACTCGGTAAAAACTGGATCAAAACAGTTTTGCCTGTACATACCCAAGAGGGTGTTGAAAATTTAATAGATGAGATATTTAACGGGAATTTAGAATTAGTAAAATATTTTGAAAATCCAGTACTTACTAAGAGCGGAGAAGAACGTCTCATAGCATGGCATAATGAAATTATAAAAGATCAAAACGGAGAAGCTGTAGGTATTATGGCTTCGGGACAAGATATTACGAAAATCAGAAAAAGTGAACAGGAGATTCAAGAGTTAAATATCAAAACCGCAACGAAAAAAATTCGATACCAAAATCTTTTACAGAATGCATCTGATGGGATTTTCATTATGGATTATGCTTCAGGTGATCTACTTGAATATAGTCAAAAAGCAAAAGAGTTATTAGGGTATTCAGATGAGGAGATGCAGCATTTAAATGTACTTGACTGGGATAAAGGTTTTTCATCACTTGAAGATTATAGAGAGACAATAGCAAATTTAACTTCTGGACCGATTGTTTTAGAGCGTAAACATAAACGAAAAAATGGTACTTCTTATGATGCTTCTATTACAGCTTCTAAAGTATTTGTCGGTCAAAAAGCACTTATTTATGCATCTGTCAGAGATATTACCGAAGAGATAAAGCTGAAAAAAGAGCTTGTAAAAGCAAAAGAGGACGCCGAATACTCTACTAAAATAAAATCGGAATTTTTAGCTAATATGAGTCATGAGATAAGGACACCGTTAAATGGAGTGATAGGCTTTATCGAACTTGCAATGAAAAAAGCGAAGAGTAAAAAGGTGATAGATTATCTACAAAAAGCTCGTAAGTCATCTAATGCTCTTTTAAACGTTATCAACGATATACTTGATTTGTCCAAAATGGAAGCAGGAAAACTTGAGATAGAAGAGCATAGATTTGTATTGAGTAAATTAATTGATGATATCCGAGCAATGTTTGCATATTCAATTGCATCTAAATCTTTGAAACTAAATGTAAATATCTCTTCTGAAATTCCAGAAATTGTTGTTGGAGACTCACTTCGTTTGACACAGGTTTTTAACAATTTAATTAGCAATGCAATAAAGTTTACGGAGAAGGGTAGAGTATCAATTGATATTACACTCCTCAAACAAACATCAAAAAAAATAAAAATATTGTGTTCAGTAAGTGATACCGGTTTAGGGATACCTCCAAAGACGCTTTCAAAACTTTTCGATTCTTTTACACAGTCCGATTCCTCTACTACAAGAAAATATGGAGGGACTGGATTAGGACTTGCAATTACGAAACAACTTATAGAGTTGATGAAAGGTGAAATTTGGGCGGAGAGTGTGCTTGGAGAAGGTTCTACGTTTTACTTTACTTTAGAGTTACAACTCTCAACAGATGATCAGAGCAAAGATATTGAGGAATCAGAAGTAGTAGAAAATGGTGAAAGAGTTTATTTTAATGCTCGCGCATTACTTGTTGATGACAATGCAACAAACCGAATATTGGCAAAAAAGATACTTCAAGAGTATGGTTTAAGTGTAAAAACAGCCAAACATGGAAAAAAGGCGATAGATAAAGTAAAGAAAAATGATTTCGACATAATTTTTATGGATCTGCATATGCCAACCATGGATGGGTATGAAGCGAGTAAAGAGATTAGAACTTTTAACCAAACGATTCCTATTATTGCATTAAGTGCTGCAGTTATGAATGGTGATAAACAGATGGCAGAGGCAGTGGGAATGAACGAACACATTGCAAAACCTATCAACAGGAATGTACTTGAAAAAATACTACACCGTTATCTTTTAACTGTCTCTCCTGTAGATATTCCATCTTCAGGAAATATAGATTTTTTAGAATTAGAAAAACTGTTTAAAAACGACAATAAAGTGAAAGAGTTTCTAAATATTTTTATGAAATCACATCATGACTTCTGTAAAAAGATACGAAAAATGGAGATAGGAAGCGCACCTTTTAAAACTACATTACACTCTTTAAAAGGTGCAGCAGGAAGTATTGGTGCGAATAAAGTGTATTCTTTAATCATTGAAATAGAATCTTTAAATGATACTACTCAAATTACCAAAATGTTAAAAATTTTATGTTTAGAATTTAAACACTTAATGGAAGAGATTGAAAATTACATTGCCAATTAGTATTGGCAATGCTGGTTTTTAAGTTTTAGGAGACTCATTTTTTAAAATATAACCAACTTTATAAACAGATTCGATGTTTATAGAAGGGATTTTTTTTCTGAGGCGTCCTATTAAAATTCTAATTGCGTTATCTGTAGTAACATTATCTGATATGAGAAAGTTAAACATTTCATAGGTCACTACTCTATTTTGATTTTCAAGAAGTATTTCTAACACGGTAATCTCTCTGTTGTTTAACTTGATCTCCATATTTTCAGACTTCACTGTTTTTGATAATGCATCATACCAGTAGGTATCATTTATAGCGACACAACTCATAGAAAGTTTTCTCTCATTTGTATATATATTATTGACTAATTTAGAGAGTTTTTCCGAGGTCATAGGTTTTATAAAATAGCTGTTGATCTGCAAGTTCGCAATAGTTTCTATACTTTGCTCGTCAGAATAAGCGGTCATAAGAATAATAAAACACTCTTTGTCTATTTTCCGTATTTTTGAGACCAGTTCTGTTCCGTTAATATTTGGCATATTAATATCTGAAATAATCACATCAGGCAGGTAATTTAGATACATTTGCCACCCTTCTTCACCACTTGAAGCACTATATACTTCCTTAAACTTTCCCTTCAAATAGGTACACAATTTAAAATTACAAGTTGCCTCATCATCTATGACAAGTATTCTAGACCTATGTTTCATTAGAAGATAGCCTCTTATGTATTAAGATGTTTATAAGTTTAAAGAAATAATTCTAACATATTTTGTCTGTATTATTCCCATTCATCTATATAGTTTGTTAAAAAGAATTTATTCTTGACATAAGTCAAAGACTTTTACATAAAAAGCTATTAATGTTTAATTTTAAAAAAGGAATATGTATGCGGGAATATATTTTAAAGAGCGACGATTTTTTAGTTTCACAAACAGATGAGAAAGGGAAAATCTTATTCGCCAATGATGATTTTTGTAAGATAGCAGGGTATACCATTGAGGAACTCGTGGGGAAACAGCATAATATTGTTCGTCATCCGGATATGCCAAAAGCAGCTTTTAAAGATCTCTGGTCTACTGTAAAGCAAAATAAGATATGGACAGGTTACGTTAAAAATGCAACAAAAGACGGAGGGTTCTACTGGGTATTTGCAACTGTCTATCCAATGAAAGATCCTGTAACGAAAGAGACACGTTATCTCTCTTGCAGAAGAAAACCTTCTAAAGAAGAGATACTACAAGCTGAAGAGCTTTACAAGACATTACAATAAGGATTATATATGAACAACTTACAAAAAAATTTGATCGTTACTATTATTTTTGCTTTTTTTATAGCATCTCTTTATATAACCTCTTCTGCATTGATCCAAACAGTTTTAGCTCTTATAGTATTAGCAATTACAATAGCAGTTTATACACTGTTTAATGGTAAAAATTCTCATGTGTTAGACGAGAAAAGATTAGCTCTGATAGAGATGATGGAATTTAAAAGAAACAAATTAGATATTAACGAAAACACTACAAATGAGGCAGAACAAAATTTCAATAAGATTGTAACAAGTTATCAAGCTGCAGTTTTGGAAGATACTCGAGTTGCGGGGGAGATGGTTTTACTTGCAGACAAGGTTGCAAAAGGGCATTATTCATGCCGAATTGATGCTGATACACATACACCGTATGTACATGTTTTAAGAAACAGTATGAATAATATGCTTGATGCTTCAGAAGATAATCTTGATAATGCAATCAACACTTTAAAGCAGTTTGCAAACGGAAATTTTGATGCTAGAAGTCCTGTTAATGTAGAGGCAAAAATGGCAGAGCTTTTAGAAAATGTAAATCTATTGGGAGAAGCTCTTGGAACTATGCGTCAGCAAAATGAAGAGTCTAACCAGCAGATTGTAGAGTCTGCAAATAACTTAAACCACACAATTGAAAATATTACAAACACCACAATTGTAGATTTTAAAAATATGATACATGATATCGTCGATCGCATTCATAATGTATCTGAAAAAGAAAATGAAATGGTTGGCGGTCTTCAGTCTTTGGTTGAAAATGCCAATGAAACTAAAATAATCTTAGAGACAATAGGTGATATAGCCGATCAAACAAATTTACTGGCATTAAATGCCGCTATAGAAGCTGCACGTGCAGGTGAACACGGCCGTGGTTTTGCAGTTGTTGCAGATGAGGTTCGAAAACTGGCTGAGCGAACACAAAAAAGTTTAGCAGAGACTACTGCTACTACAAACGTCTTGATTCAGTCTATCTCTGAGAGTTCAGATTCGCTCAATAAAAATGCAACTCAAGTAAATGAAATTTCTGAAGAAGTAAGTGCAGTTAGTAATCAGATGGATGAGATTATTCAAACTCTTGAAACGTTAACAAAATAATAAACTTGCAGGGGTGCATGAATGAGAGTATTAAACCATTTATACCAAGATAAACTATCTTTGCGTAGTTTTATCGAGAATGAACATATACTTAATAACGATTCTGTACTTATTCAAGTTTTTAGTTCTAATGCTACAGATGAAGAGTTCTTTAGAGTAAGAAGAGAGTTAAAAGAGTTTTTACCGCAATGTGCAATAGTTGGGTCATCTACTGCAGGAATTGTAGAAAATGGAAAAATTGTAGATGATGTTATTAGTATCTCTTTTTCCATATTTGAAAACTCTACTGTCAAAACAAAGAGTTCTTCACATTTAACAGCTGAAAAATTATTAGAGGTTGTTTCAGAGGAACTTATAACTCCTAAAACAAAACTTTTGATCTTTTTTGCAAACACTTTTACACTAGATTCTGAAATGTTTTTAAAATTTGTTACACAAGAATATCCCTCTTTAATCATTGCAGGCGGCAATGGAGCTGATGATTTTAAGTTTGAAGGAGCCAGACTTTTCTCTGATACTTGTGAGTATTGTGATGCTGCTTTTGCGGCGATTGATTCTGATGTTTTGGAAGTGCAAACAGCATCTTTACTAAATTGGCAAAGTATTGGAAAAGAGTTTACAGTTACAAAAGTTGAGAACACACGTCTTTATGAAATTGACAACAAACCTATTTTAGAAGTATATGAACATTATTTCGGAAAAGAAGTGGTAGAACATATATTAAAGTTAGGTACAAAATTTCCTTTAATTTGTAACAAGAACGGCATTGATGTAGCGCGTGCTCCTATTAGTGTACATAAAGACGGTTCTTTAACGCTGGCAGGTAGACTCAAAGAGGGGATGAAGGTAAAGTTTGGCTTTGCAAATGTTCATGATATAGAGGACTATAACAACCATGAACTCTTAGAAAAATATCCATATAAAATGGAAGCTGTCTATATTTACAGTTGTTCTGCACGTAGAAGTATGCTTAACGGATATCTAAACAATGAAATTTCAGCTATTGAAAAAATAGCACCTTCTAGCGGTTTTATAACATACGGAGAGTTTTTTCATGATATAGAGTCAAAAAGCAATTTTCTACTTAACATCACGACTACATTTGTTATGCTCAGTGAAAAAAAACCAAATGAACTGATAGTACAAGAGAGTACATCTAGTGTAAAAGATGAGCAAGAGATAACGTTAAAAGCTCTTACAACATTTATATCTAAAACAAGTAATGAACTAGATGAAAACCTTTTCTATCTAGAACAATTTAAAGAAGCTGTCGATGAGGTTTCAATCTTCTCTGTGACAAATAAGCAGGGGATAATTCAAGATGTTAATAAAAACTTTGAAACCATTTCAGGTTACAAAAGAGAAGAGCTTATTGGTAAACCGCATAACATTGTACGTCATCCGGATATGCCGCATGAAGCATTTGAAGATATGTGGAAAACTATACAATCCGGGAAAATCTGGAAAGGTATGGTTAAAAACAGACGTAAAGATGGAAGACCTTACTATGTTTTAACAGAGATTAGCCCAATTTACCATAAAGACGGCAGTTTTAAAGAGTATATTGGAGTGAGAAACGATATTACGGAGCTTGAAGAGTATAAAGAGATATTAAAAACAGAGCTTAGTACGACTAAAAAATCTCTTGATGACCAAGTTTATTATATAAAACAGTATGAAGAAGCAGTAAACTCAACCATATCTATACTGAAAACAGATGCCAACAATAAGATTACTTATGCGAACCATACATTTTGTAGATTTATGAAGTGTAATTTGTCTGAGCTTTTAGGTAGAGACTGCTCAGAAATACGCCATAAAAGACATTTGGAAGAACAGCTGTGTGCGAAAATTAAACAACGCCTTGAAAATAAAGAGGTACTTAAAGAGACTTTGACCAATATTGCAAAAGACGGGACAGAGTTTACGGTGGAAACTACGATGTATCCTATTTTAGATGCTAAAGGAAATGTAGTTGAGCATCTTCAAGTGATGCATGACATTACCGAGATCATAAAACTCAATGAAGAGATTACCAATACACAAAAAGAAGTAGTTATGACTATGGGTGCCATAGGTGAGACTCGTTCAAAAGAGACCGGATTGCATGTAAAAAGAGTGGCAGAATATTCATACCTTTTAGCAAAACTTGCTGGATTGGACGAGGATGAAGCGATGCTTTTAAAACAGGCATCTCCTATGCATGATATTGGAAAAGTAGGTATTCCAGACAGTATACTCAATAAACCGGGAAGATTTACCGAAGAGGAGTTTGAAGTGATGAAAACGCATACTTCTCTTGGTTATGAGATGTTAAAGCATTCGAACAAAAGAATTTTAAATACTTCATCTATTGTAGCTTATACACATCATGAAAAATATGACGGTACAGGGTATCCAAATGCTTTAAAAGGGGAAGATATCCATATATATGGACGAATTACTGCAGTCGCAGATGTATTTGATGCACTAGGGCATGATCGTGTATATAAAAAAGCTTGGGAGTTAGAGAGGATACTTGAACTTTTTAAAAATGAGAGAGGGAAACATTTTGATCCAAAGTTAGTTGATCTTTTCTTTGAGCATCTTGAGCAGTTTTTAGAAATAAGAAAACAATATGAGAGTGAGTTTTAGATCATAAAAATATATATAAAGAAGAAACATGTTTAATAGTGTAATCTATAAGAGTATTTTTGAAAATGTAGATGTAGGGATGGCGATTGCTGATACATCAGGTCAGTTTATAAAAGTAAATAAGAAACTGTGCGATCTTTTAGAATACACTAAAGAAGAGTTACAAAACAAAACATTTCAAGAGATTACATTTCCCGATGACTTAGAGAATAATCTAAAACATATACAAGAGATACAAAATGGTATCAGAGATTCATTTACAATTGAAAATAGATATATCAATAGAACCGGCAGATTAATTTGGATCGATTTGATAGTGACTGCGATACGTGGAGATGACAAAGATATAAAATACTACATTGGTATTATTAAAAATATTGACGAATTAAAAAAGACGCAGGTATATATTGAAACACAAAAAAATTTAATAGAAGAGCTTTTAGACCAACAACCCAATATGGTTCTTCTTTTAGATACATCAAAAGCACTCTTTATGAATAAGGTGATGCTAGCATACTTTCAATGTGACACGCTGGAGCTGTTTAGACAACGATATAGCTGTGTTTGTAATACTTTTGTACCAAACGAGCACTATTTTCATACCGGAAAAATTAAAGAGAGTAAAAACTGGATAGATACGTTACTTGAGCTTCCTAAACGCGAGCAAATCGTTATGATAGAATCACTTCAAGATCATAAGTGTCGATCTTTTCAGATCTCAATAGGGGAATTTAACGATAAATATATTATTAACTTTACAGATATTAGTGAAAGAATGTTACAACAACATTTTTTAGAAGATAAAGCGATACATGATACATTAACGCAAGCATACAACAGAGAGTATCTTGAACAGAATATACAAAATCTTATCTCTCCAAGTATTCAACTGGCATTTACGATCATAGATATTGATGACTTTAAAAAGATCAATGATACTTACGGGCATGATGTTGGAGACAAAGTCTTAAAAGAATTGGTAGGTGTCATCAACGATTTTTCTCGAAAAGAGGATGTTTTAGTACGATGGGGTGGGGAAGAGTTTTTACTCTTATTAAAAATTGAAGACAAAGTAATACTTCAAAAGGTACTGGAGCATCTACGCAGATCAATAGAACTTCATAAATTCTCTGTTGTAAATAAAGTTACATGTAGTTTCGGAGCAACTTTTCATGATTCTTGTAATACATGGGAACAAACTTTCAAGTTAGCTGATATCGCATTGTATGATGCAAAAACTTCTGGTAAAAATCAGATTGTAATTAAGTAGTTTGATTAAGCACTTAGTGGACAAACTTGAGTGTACAGATATCTTTGCGTGGTAAAGTAATAATAAATTCTGTACCTTCTGGGGTAGTATTGAAGTTTATGGAGCCTTCAAACTCTGTTTCTATAAGAAGTTTAGCTATGTACAGACCTATACCAAATCCCTCTCCCGTAATTTTTGTAGAGAAGTTTTGCTCAAACACCATATCTGCAATAGCTTCCGGTATACCGCCTGCATTATCCCTTACTTTTATAGTACAGTTTTTATCATTACAACTACTCTCTAAAAAAATAGTTTTATTATCTTTGCTTTGCTCTTTATAAGCATCTGCAGCATTGTTTAAAAGATTTAGTAATACTTCATGCAGATCACTCGAAAATCCATAAACCTGTATATCTTCTTCCATACAACTTATCTGCAGCTCTATGGTTTTATTTTTGCTAGCCTTTGTAAAATCATCATATATAGAATCAAAAAGTTTATTTAAAGAGAAAAGACGTTTGTGAGATTCTGAGCTTCCTAAGTGCAAAATACTTTTGAGTATAATGGACATTCTTTGTACTTGTTCCTCTATACGTTTTGTGCTCTCAAGAACCTTTTTAGAGTCAACCTGTTCCTCTAAACTTGCCTGCACATTTAGGTTGATCGCTTCCATACTAATAAGATTTAAAGGTTGTCTCCACTGATGAGCAATAACTTTTAAAGTTTCTATTGTTTGTGATCTTTTATCATTCATATGTTTCTACCTTGTATGGAGCACAAACTTGATACCCTTGAATATAATCAATAGATGTTGTTTCCATAAAATCTAAAAGTTCTTTATCTGATATGTGTGTTGCAATTGCTTTAGCACCTATGAGATGTATAACCTCAATAATCTTCTCTATATTTTGATGACGATTACGTAGCATACCTTTTTTTAGTAACTTAGGATCTAGTTTAATGTATTGTGGCTGAAATTCTAAAATTGCCATAAGATTGTAGCTATTTAAACCAAAGTTATTTAAAACAAATTGGAAACCGTTCCTTTTAAGCTCATGTAATAGTGAAAAACCTTTACTTGTTTCATTGTCTGTAAAGTCTGTTTGAGAAATTTCAAAGGCAATACGCGATGGTTCTACACCATATTTTGAAGACCAAAAAAGGATGTAGGGTAAAAGAGACTCATCATAAAAATCTTCATTGGCTAGGTAGATAGTAAATAGTGCTTCATTATGTTCACTCTTTGTGCTCAAAGCGAAAGTACTTTTGATCATAGAACGTGTAATCATTGACATCTGATGTGCATTTTGAGCAATGTTTAAAAAGGTTTCAGGTGAGTAAACCTTCTCCTCCTGCATAATACGTACATAGCTACTAAATAGTTCTACTTCCTGTGTTTTTATATCTACAACAGGTTGAATATAAGGTATAACTGCATCATCTTCAATCGCTTTATAGATCATTTTCATAATATCACGACCATGAGTAATGCTTAGATCTTTATCGTACTCCTCTTGTGTATATGAAGCTACAAAACCGTTACCGCTTTCACTTGATTTTTCAAGAGCTTGCTTGGCATTCTGCAAAAGGTTTTTCTCCCCTTGCGCTATTCCTATACTTAAAGTGGAGTTAATAATTATTCCGTTTTCAGATATATGGAAATAGCGTGCAATAGAGACCATCTCTTGTGCAAGTTTTTTTGCATAATTTAAACTGTTGTTTTTCAAAACAATCACGAGTTCATCTAGACTTAAACGATAAAACAGTGCATCGCTGTCAAGTTGTATATTCTCTAATAAAAGAGCAAGCTCTTTAAGATATTGATCTGCATACTCATTACCAATTAAATGATAGATGTTTGAAAGGTAATTAACTTTAATACGTAACAAAAGGGTATGTGTATTTAACTTATGTGTTAACAACTCTTCAAGCTTTTCTTTAGTGCCCCAATGTGTTACGCTATCAACCGTCTCTCTTTTTTCTAAAGAGGTGTTTTGTTCAAATAAAATTTTTTCAAGATGTTCAAACAGTTTGGGCATAGCCACAGGTTTTAAAATATAGCCTTTTACATCTAGAGAGATCGCTTCAGTTATAAATTCAGATGCATCGTGTGCAGAGATGATTAAAATAGCCTGTTCTTTTGCAAGCTCTCTAATCTCTTTAATAAGTGTCAAACCACCTTTTTTTGGAAGTTCAAGGTCAGTTACAACGAGAGTAAAAGGTTCTGATTTTTCAAGTGACTCTTTATAGAGCTTTAACGCTTCTTCGCCGTCATGTGTAATGACACAATGTTCAAAAAACATCTTCAGTATACGACCTAAAGAGTTGGCAAGTTCATGATCATCATCCACTATAAGTACAGATCTTTGTTCACTTCCCTCTTTGAGTTTTTGAATCAAGTTAGACATCATCACCCTTTTTCATTATATATCCAAACCCTCTTACATTTTCAATGATATCTACATGTAGTTTTGAACGTAAACGATTCACCAGAGAACGAATAGTAGAATTTTCTACATTCTCTCCGTCCCATATAAAAGAGCGAATACTCTCATCAGGGATAATCTGCCCTCTATTGCTAATAAAAAGTACTAAAAGTGCATATTCCCTTTTTGTAAATTTTTGTACTTCACTTTTATAGTATAAAAGATTTGTCTGTGTGTCGAAAGTGTAATCTTTGGAGAGCTTTACAACAGCCGATTGTTCCACCTCTTTTTTTGCCAATACCTGAGATGTAAGGCGGTCTATACGTAACTCTAGCTCTTTGAGATTAAAAGGTTTTTTCAAATAATCACTACATCCCAAGTCAAATGCTTCTGTAATAGAGTCTATATCGTGATACGCACTTATAATAATCTTTGGTGTGTTTGGATGAAGCTGTGAAATCTCTTTAAGACACTCCAATCCACTCATCAGAGGTGTATTAATATCTAATACGTAAAAATCGTATTCTTGCGATTTTACAGCCTCCATCACATCTATACCGTTATCAAAATGGTCTACAAAGTACCCTTTATTCAAAAGATAGGTACGAATTGATCGAGAGAGCATATACTCATCTTCAAGTAATAATATTTTCATTATTTCTCCATCTTTATCTTTTGTATTTTAGGAGAGTTCTGTTGCAATTGTGTCGCATCGTGAAATATATATCGAAAAGAGGTCCCTCTTTGTTTTGTTGAACTTATTTGAACTTCCACATTTTCCTCTTGGCAAATTTGTGCAACAATATGAAGTCCAAGCCCATAGCCTCCATTATATTTGCTCTCTCGATGAAAACGTTCAAAAATCTTCTCTTTATCTTGAATGACAGGGCCTTCATTATGTACTTCAAAAAATATTTTTGAATTGGTTAAGCCAACAGTTATAGTCACTTCACCGGGTCTGTAGGAGTACTTAATTGCATTTGAAAGAGTATTGTCAATCAGACGTGCAAGTTTAGGCTCTGAAAAGAAAAGAGTAGGTAGAGTTCTCTGTCCTAAAAACATAGATATTTGCAAATTGTTCACTGCTGCAATACACTGAAAATAGTTCTTGCGCTCTGTAATGAAAGAGATAAGATCAATATCTGATTTCATCTCTTTCATACGATCTTTTTTCATCAAGTAGGTCATATCTTCATAACTGTTTTGAATAATGCGGCTTCCTGCTTCTATTGCATCAATAGATTCATTTTCAATATTTTGCATACGTAAAAGATCGATATTTGTAATAATAACTGCTAAAGGGGTATGTATTTCGTGTATAGCATTTTTTACAAACTGGTCCTGCTCTTCTAAAAGTTGTAATGCATACTTTCGAGACTTTTCTAAGAGTTGGCTCTGATGCTTAAGCTCATTATCGTAATCAATTTTTTGCAACAACGCTATAAGAGCTTCAAAAAGTTCATTATCTTCCAATGGTTTTAGTACAAACCTATCTATTCCACAACGAATAGAGTCCACAAATACTTCTCGTTTTTCAGTTCCGGAGATTGCAAGAATTTTTTGTTGAGGGTTTTGTTTCTTGACTTTACATGCAAACTCTACACCGCTCTCTCCGCCGAGGTTGATATCTGTAATAATTAGAAGATTGTTTTCTTTGTTTTCATTGAAAATAGCAAGTGCTTCTTCAACTTTTTGTGCACTCAGTACACTCTCAAAAAAGTGACTTAACAAACGTTCGAGGCTTTCTATAATGAGAGAGTCGTCTTCTACAATCAAAATACTTTTGTTATAAGCAAGTCTTCGTAAAAGCTCTACGGTATGTTTCATATGCTGCTGCTTTAGATTCTTTTTTTTATTATATCTTATCTTCAGTGATCTTGTAAATTCGTTTCATCGAGTCTTGAAAAGGGAGCGGTTCACTAAAAAAATACCCTTGTGATTCATCGATACCGATAGCATTAATATAACTACTTATTTCAGCCTTGGAAACAAACTCAGCAATCGTTTTTATATTCATTTTTGAAGCAAAATCGTAAAGCATCTGTACAACTGCCTGTGAATAATGGTTTGTGTGAATATCCTTGATTAAAGAACCATCTATTTTAATATAATCAACATATAAATGTGCTAGATGTTCAAAGTTGGAATAACCGCTTCCAAAATCATCAATAGCAACTTTTGCACCCAGAGTGTGCATCTCTTGAATAAACTCGACCAATACAGCATAGGAATCTATCTCATCACTCTCTAAAATTTCAAACACAATACGAGAAGGTTGGGGAAACTGAATTAAACTTTCACGAATTAAATAACGTAGCTCTTTATTTTTAATATCTTCGAGTGAAAGATTGATACTTACCATACACTCAGAGTCACGAAAGTCCCTTAAAGCAGATAGGAAAACACTTTTTGTAATGAGTGCATACATTTTCGTTTCTTTTGCAACAGGGAGGAAAATACCGGGAGAGATCACCTCTCCATCTTCTGAAACCATTCTTACAAGAGCCTCATATTTATAAATAGTACCGTTATTATTATCTATGATAGGTTGATAGTAGTTGATAATTCGGTTCTCTTCATACGCCTTGATAAGTTTGTTTTTACACTGGATCCTTTTTTTGTAGTTGAGTTCCTCTTTCTCATCATTTTCATATAAAATAATTCTATTGAGTTCTTCTGCTCTACGTAGTGCTTTATCAAGGTTTGATAATGAGGGTTTTGTATTTTTACTTAATACGGCTGCATCCATTTCAAGCAGAACATGCTCCTCTGTGATATCCATTTTTGTACTCTCAAAAAGATGTTGTATTTCATCTATAAGTTCATAGAGTTTTTGTACATTTGAGCTGCTTGAAATAACAAAATGGGAGCCTGAAACACGGTAGAACTCTATCTCATACTCTCTATATTTTTCTTGAAGTTCTGTACGTAAAAACTGAGCTATCTGCTGCAGTATAAAATCGCCTGAAGCATAGCCGTAAAAATCATTAATACTTTTAAATTTTCTTACCTTTACAATAGCAAGTGCTCTGTTCATAGTATCAAAATCTTCCTGTTGCAGTTTCGCTAAAGAGTAAAACTGTGTTACTTTATCAATGGTAAAAGAGGAGATGAGCTCTTGTGTTTTCTCCTCTACAATCTTCTCTAAGCACTCTTTATATTTTCTGTTTTCATTCTCTGTATTTATTATTGAAACAATTTTATAAAGCAGATCTATAGCAACAGCACGATCGAGGGGTTTAAAAAGATAACCGTCTACCTGTAGTGATATTGACTGATGTAAAACTTCAGAATCTTTATGTGCCGAAACGAGTATCACCTTTTGTGTAGGAAAAACTTGTTTAATTTTCTGTACCATTTCAATACCGTTGAGGTAGGGCATCTCTATATCGCTAATAATAAGATCAAACTTTTTTTTCGTTGCAGCCTCTACACCTTCTAGTCCATTATTACAATATTCTATATTTTCAAAAAAGCGTTCTAAAAAGTTTATATATGCTTTTTGGATATTAAGATCATCTTCCACATATAAGACACTTAAACCCTTCGCTTCTTTTTGAAGACGTATAACTGCTTCTGCTAAAGGTACTGTATTAATAGACACTTTTTTTCTCCTCTATAGATCTAAAACGGATATGAAATATGCTTTCTTGCATATCACTAGATACAAGTATGCTCCCTCCAAGATGTTTCTCTAATATCATCGCTGACATATATAAACCTAATCCTGTCCCGTTTTTTTCATGTTTTGTACTAAAATACGGATCGAAAATTTTATTGATAATATCGGGAGAAATCCCACCGGCATTATCGTGAACGAAAATACTCACATCACCTCTTGCTAACTGTTTTACAGTTACCTTTATAAAGGCATTATCTGTTATGTTTCCGGAAAATGCATCTTTAGCATTAGTAAGAACATTTAAAAGAACTTGAATAAGCTCATTTTTAAAAGTGGTGACTTGAATATTTTTTTCCCCTTCGAAAATAAGCTCAATATTGTGTGTTTCGAAACTTTTCCCTAACATCGTTTTTAGTTCATTGCAAATTGTTTCAAAACTAATTGTCTGGGCAAGTTTATTTGGTTTAAAAAAGTTTCTGAAGTCATCAATAGTGCGTGAGAGGTAGTGTACTTGTTTATCGACAGCTTCAAGCTCTTTAATAGCTCTTTCTTTATCAAAATTATCAAGATGCAAATCTATAACCATATTATTGGTCACCATCCCTATGATAGTGATAGGTTGTCTCCATTGGTGTGCGATCATTCCGATCATCTCACCCATAATTGCCATACGGGACTGAGAGATGATTAATTTTTCGTTAAAAGCATTTTTGTTTTTTTCTTCAGAGATTTGTGCTTTAAGATTTTGATTGAGCTTTTGGACCTTTTCTACATTGTAACACGCTTCAATTGCATTGGTAATCTTTGTACTAAAGTTCACAAACATCTCTCCAAGAGCCTCAATGTCATTGTTTTGATTAAAAGCGAACAGAAAATGGCCGTCGTGAATAAATAGATCAAGTAGTTTACTTGAGTTATCAAGTGTATGAATCATAAAACTATCTTTTTTGCTTAAAAGTTTTAGAGGTACAGGAAAGTCACTGCCAATGTGAATGATATTTTTAGAGTATGCAGGATTTAGATTGATATATTTGCCGCCTATAGCACTGGTTTGGTTAACAAAAGTTCCTATAATATCTTCAAGCATCTCCTCAAGATTAAGAGAGTTCCCTATAGAGTTAATACATTCATATGCAATGGAGAGTTCTTTCATTATATATTGTTCTCCATCATATTAGTTTGATTGCATAGTTCAATATAGCGGTTTGAATTGTTTGTAAGTTCACCTAAACTCAAAAGACGACAAAGGGTATGAGCATCACTCATCTTCTTGATAGAATGTAGTCTCTTAGTAAAATGATCTTCTAAAAATAACACTCTTGAAATATAATCAATAATAAAAAATTCTCTTGGCTTATCAAGAGTATCTTGTGGTGTTTCAATAAGAGGTGTTTCTTCATCTTTTAAAAGATAAACAATAGTATTTTCTTCAATACATCCTACTAATAGAAGATCATTTTCATTGTGATAAGTTTCAATACCGAGTGGGTATTTTTTTACTATGTCAAAAATAGTTTGTTTTTGATTTAAGGTAAGGCGTCCTTTACCCCCTCCAAAAATAGTGACATTATGATCCATTGCAACAAAAAACTTTTCTAAAAAAGAGTTGATATACTTTGAAAAACCATCCATAAACAAGGGATAAGAGTTATTAGAGCTTTTTAAAACATTATACGATGCTCTTTGCATGGCAGCAACTATTGTTATTTGTGTTTTATCTTTTAAACTAATAGCAAGTATCCCTGTTTTGTAATGTATATTCTCAAAAATGATTTCAGGAAAAACTGCTCCGTATATCGAAAGCTTTGTAACTTGAAGCTTCTTAATTTCATGGGAGCTTCCCTCGGCGAGAAAAAGAACTATCTGAGCATCATTATCTTTATTCTCTTCATAAAAAAGATCAAAGTTCTCATAAAATTTAGGGTACTTCATTTTGTCCTCTTACTTTACGAAACCAAACTATCTACAAGTTCCAATGAAGAACTAATCTCATTGGATATATCTTCAAGAACTTTGATAAATGCTTTGTCCAATTTATGAATATCATGGAAACTTTGAGATACAAAAACACCCTTTCTTAATTGCTCTAAATGATCAAAAAGCAGGACAAAAGAGGAGATAGAAAACTCAATGTTTAAAGATGCACTCAGCTCTGCCAGTTCTCCTGCTAAAGAGCAAAGTTCAGCCTGCAGATAAGCAAATTCTCCATACGGTTCAAGGTGTTTGCAGTATTGTTGCAGCAGATGAACAATAGTACCTATACTTTCACTATTAATACTTTTATGCTCTTGGAGTAAAAATGTATTAAAATGCTCTTCAAGTATTTCAAATTCTTCATTCAAATAGGAGATCTCATGAATATAAAGCTTTGCAAAATCTTCTGCACTCATAAGCTCCTTCGCTATATCTTCAGTGCAGTTTTGCTCTTTCACTTCCAGTTTAAGCTGATTCATCTCATTGAGTGTCTCCTCAAGCTCAGAATCTCTTTGAAGTAGTTCTGCATGACTCTCTTCAAGCATCTTCATATAGTGTTTTAATGCTTTACGATTGTAGATTATTTCAGTCGTTTTATGGAGTTTTTCCATCACAACATCTATGTTAACAGGTTTGGGTAAGAAGCCGTCAATTCCCATATTAATAAGCTGTAAAAGATTTTCATTGTCTGAATATCCGGAAAGAACTAAAATAAGCTGCTCAGAATCCTCTTTTCTTATGTTTTCTATTAGTGAAAAACCATCTAAAAGCGGCATAACCAAATCAGTTATAATCAAATCATAATCTCTTTCCGAAATACGGTTAAGTGCTTCTATCCCGTTAGAGGCAATATCTACTCTGTTAAAAAACTTTTTTAACAGGTTTACAAGTTGTGACAATAAAACTTCGTCATCCTCTACAACTAAAATATCTATCTCTTTGCCTTTCTCTTTTAAGTTTTTTGTTCTTATATGTACCTGTTGGTCACATTTCACTTTTGTTTTCCTTTTTTTTAATTACTTTGTTTTTAACTTTTTCTCCCTCAATGAGTGTTTGTAGTTCTTTATACTCAGTTTCTACAGGAGTCAGTTTCTTTATTGTGTTTGCGGTATGTTGTAAAAAAGTGCAAACTTGATCATACATTTCATCCCAACCAAAATATTCATGGTATTTGTCTAAAAACTTTTTTTCAGATTCTTTCGGTGAGAAATGTTTGATTTCATGAAGAAGAGCAATCTTTAAAATATCCAGATTTTTTTCTTTAAAATGTTCTACTTTAAAATAGTCCCCTAAAATTATTTTGCATGCAGCAACATCACCTTTAAGCGCTTGAACTTTTGCCAAGCTATATTTATTCTGGTAGTTTTGCAGTTGTTGCTGGAACGCTTTTGTTGTTCGAAATGCAGGATTTTTTTCGGCAAGATCAAATACTTTTAAAACATCATCTTTCTTTGATGCTTGTTCAAGAGTCATAAAATGGGTAATCTGCTCTTTAAAATCTAAGCCTGTCTTTTCAAACGGTTTAATTTTTGAAAGCATCACCGCATATTTTGTAGCCTCTTCAATATGATCACTTTGCATCATCAGTAAGATCTTGTCAATAAGGGCCTCTCCGTAACTCATTACACGTCGGTAAAGACGTGTTTGTTTAAAGGACGGAAACTTAGTTGCCAAATCTAACATAGTGGTATAATTTTTTGCCTGTACTGCTTTTTTAAAATCAACATATACTCGTTTTAAAGTCTCTTCATTGGTCAATATTTTATAAATACAAGCTGTACAATTATGTGTTTTTTCTTCTCTGTAAGTAGTAAACTTATTTGGATCTTTTTCTAAAAGTTCTATCTCTTCACTAACGTTACGATGGCAAATCGTACGAAACTCGCTAAATTCTCGCAGTTGTCTGAGTACCGGAAACTTATAGGTATTTTCACATGCTCCGTCAAAATTACCGCATTCAACCTCTTGCATAAAGGAGACAATCTCATTTGATTGATATATAAATGTTAGAAGTTCCTGTTTTTTCGTATCGTTTTCAATAATAAAAGAGATAAGGGCATCATACCCCAGTGCCTGCTCATCACTCTGAGCTTTAAAAGAGAATATCTCTTTATATTTCTCATTAATTAAGGCACAAACTTCTGGATTGATAAAAAGAAGAGGGTACATATAACAAAGTTCAGCCAGTATCCCAATCCGATTTTCGTCAAGAGCTTGTTGAGCCTTTTGAATCTCCTCTTGTATATTGAGTATTATGCAGTTGCCGTCTGAAAAACCTACTAATACACACTCGTTAGTTGCATATATAGAAGTAACGCCCCAGTAGTCAAAATGAAGTGTACCGAGTTTATTCCCTCGTGAAGTTGTATATATATCTATCTGGGAACCTCTTGTCCCGACAAGTACAACCTCCTTGTTCTGTGTGTGGGCCAAAGTACTAGGCCACTGTGAGCGGGGAGCTGCACTATACATTTTTTTGTGTACGAGAGAGTAGAGTGTAACATTCCCTTTACGTGAAAATGTAAGTAAGGTTGTATTTTCTTTCGAAAAACTCAAGACCTCTACTATCTCATCAAATGTAATTGTTTCTAAAAGTTTTTGGGTCTCTACAGAGAAAATATACACTTTTTTATTGTGTGCAGCTATGGCAATTTTTGAATCATCATCAGAAAACGTAACAGTGCGTAATTCATCAGGAATATTTAGTTGTGCCATAACAGCTAATGTATCTGTATTGTAAATAGTGATATTGCCAACACTGTTAGAGATGATAAAATACTCCGATGTTTGATTAAAGAGTGCAAAATTTGGTGCTTTTGAATAGGGAATATTTGCTTTGAGTTTTTTATTTTGCATATCAATGAGAAGTATTCTATTCTTTTTTGTATCACACAAAAGTGCATAAGCACCATCATGTGACAGAGTGATATTGTGGCTGTACCTATTGATATAGGTTGCAAACCCCTGCAGTTTTGAATGAGATTCAAAAAGTGCATTTTTATCATAAGTATAGAATGTAGGAGTAGAATCGATTATAACAAAAGTTTGACCTGTATATGCAGATGCAACGACACTTCTACATAGATGTAATGATAACTCTTTCATAAATCAACCTCCCTTCTCAGCAGAAAATTATCGCATAGTAGTGTGGCAAGTTTGTTGCAATTATTTTTGTTACTTAGTTAGTATTTCTTATATGTTTTTGAAATCGCTTCATGAAGCATATCATCCATCATGTGAAAGAGCTGATTTGAAGCATCCTCCATCTCCTCAAAAGTTTGGAGCAGTACTTCCTCATGTTTAAGAAGATTTTCCTCTTTATTATCAAAAAGTTTCATTGCATATGTTGCTGAATCATGTACTTTTTGATGCGGTTGAGGCAGATGCTTGTAAGCCTGAGTCATTCCCAGCTGTTCTTTTCCTTTTCCACGTTCATACCAAACTCCTAGACGACAATTATGGTGGTCCGTAAACTCATCAAGTATCTTTCTCTGATAAATAGAGTTGTATGCTTTATCTTTGAACAGAATATGATCAATCTTTGCAAGAGTTACAAAAGAGGATTTTTCAATACTTAAAACAAGTTCCGCTGTTCGGTTTGCATCATCGTTAAAACTATAGATAGACTTTGTAAAATCTTGGATCATTGTATTTGACCCTATTGAGAGTTCGCTCATAGATTCTGAATAATCGCAAATAGATGCTGTTTCTTGTTGCAGTACACCAATAGCGACAGAGATCTCTGTAGTAGCTGCCTGTGTTTTTTCTGCAAGTTTTCTTACATTATCGGCTACGACTGCAAAACCTCTCCCATGTTCTCCTGCCCGTGCTGCTTCTATAGCAGCATTTAGGGCTAAAAGGTTCGTTTGTTCAGCAATATCTTTAATAAGATTAACAACAGAATTGATATCGTTGGCACGAACACCGAGTGCATTGATGGCATCGTTAGATGTATTTACAAGTTCTGTTAGTTCACTTAAGTTTTGAGTGACTTTGTTAAGACCTTCAACTGTTTGACTCGATTTATATGCCGTTTCTTTAGATATATCGGTGATGTATGAGAGTTCTTCTAATGAGTTTGATAGACTTTTTTGAATCACATCCAAACCGCCAGTTGAACGACCGATTTCGGATAGATTCGCATCTATTTGTGAATATTCCAGAGCATCATGATTCTCTTTCATTTTTGCTGTACTTGCATTAATCTTCTCAGCCGATTTTTTATATAATCCTTTGAGTCCGTAAGTTTGGACTAAACGGTAGTATTTATCTTCTGAGAGGGCATCAATTACCGCAAAAGTATCACGCATATATACCTCAAGCTGATCAAGCATATTATTTGAACTTGTACATAAGGCTTTAAGTTCTCCTTTTGCATCAATAGAGGTAAGACGCGATTCTAGCTTTCCAAGTTCCACCTCTTGCATCATTGCAGATACGTTTTCAACCACTTTTTTTGTTTTTCTAATATTGGTAAAAATAACCCATGCAATGAGAAAGTTCAAAATATTAAAAAGCTCTATCCAATGAAAGCCGTTAGAAATAATTGCATATAAAAGTGTCAGTGAAAAAATAGCAATTGAGACAATATTTAAATATTGAATTTTAGAAAGAGAAGATAAATTCTTCATACGAAACTCCTTTCTCTTTTAACAATGTTTGCAATACTTTTCTTGAACTCTCTAAACCCCCGGACTTTTCGGCTATTAGGAGTTTTTTATAAAGAGGCTTTATAAATTCCAAAGAAGCTTTTTTTGGGCTTCTGCGCGCTGAGTGGTAGCCTATGATAGTATCGTGTTCATCTATACTAGCCGTAACATGTGCAAAAACCCAATAAAAATCTTTCTCTTTTGTTTGGTTAATGACATAAGCAAAAACCTCTTTTTTTTGTTGAATGTTTTTCCATAAATATTCAAATATTACTGCGGGCATCTGTGGATGTCTTAGGATATTATGCGGTTTACCTAAAAGCTCTTCTTCTGAATAACCGCTCATTTTTACAAAGAGATCATTTCCATAGGTTATGCGTCCTTTGGTATCTGTTTTTGAAACAATGAACTCATCTTCACTAAATGTCAGTTCTTTCCCTGCCACGTTACTTTCCTTGCTATTAAAAAAAATTATAGGTAGAAGTATGTCGACTTAGTGTTGCAGATCTGTTGCAGTCTTTTAGATTATCTATAGTATAAATTTATATTTATGTAGTAAAAATATGTTCTATAACATTTTGTGTTAATAAAAAGTAAAGTTAGTTTTAGAAATAATTTAGATATACAGGATAAAAGCTTATCACAGGAGTTTATATGAAAAGAGCTGCTTTTAATATATTAGAGTTAATTTTTGTGATTATTATTGTTGGTATTCTTTCAGCAGTTGCTTTACCAACATTCTTAAGTGTCAGTAAACAAGCTAAGGAAACTGTAATTAATGGGTTTGTTGGAACACTTAATCGAACAGTTGGTCCAGTGAAATGGAATGTATCTGTTGAAGATGGAAAAGAGGGGAGTGTTAAAGATGGAACTTACAATATTACAAGTGCAGATATAATTTTTCCTTCAAGTTTCAGTACTTTTATAGTTGATTTGACTAAATGTGTTGATGCAAATGCAACTTCAAGTACTCAATTTCCATCGAATGCAGCAAGAACTACAGATAACAAGTATGAAATCATATGTAGAGATGGAGATAAGTCAACTGCACCAAGATTTTGGTACTGGGAATATGGTAGTAAAGTAACACCTACAGTGGCAGATGTAAATGATTCTATAATTAAGTACTGAGTTTACTCTGCTTTTTGACTAATTAAGTGTTTGATACTTATGTTTTAAAGTATCTTTGTACTCTTCATAGATACTTTCTAACGATTGGTTTTTAAACATTTTTAGTATCTCTCTCGCAAAGTCTAAAGAGTAATCGACAAATTGTCCTTTGTCCTGTTGAATAATCTCTTCTAACACTTCATACATTTTATTGTAAATTTCAGGGTTTTCACTTTTTAACCGTTCAAGATTTTCCTGAATTTGGATAAGTTTAGTATCATTGAATTCACCGCGTTCATTGATATCTTTTCTACGCTCTACATACTCTCGTAAATCTTTTTTATTACGGATATAATCTGTAAATATCTCTATTAGTAACATTGTGTATCCTTTTACAATAAGTATTTTATATTATTGTAGAATATAAACGAAGCAATAATATAGCAATTTATAAATTTATAATAAATATGCTTAATTTGTTAAACTATTCAGTGTTTCAATGATCTCATCCATTTTACTGCTAACATCTTTAACATCATCGGAAATTTTATTAACATGTTTAGCATTTTTATTTAATGATTCGGAACTTTCGGCAATCGATTGAATAAGGAGGTTTGTAGTGGTTGATGTCTCAGCCAGACTTGCCTGTGTGCGCTCTGCAAGTTTTCGTACTTCATCAGCTACGACGGCAAAGCCACGACCGTGATCACCCGCACGAGCAGCTTCTATGGCAGCATTTAACGCCAGTAAATTTGTTTGATCGGCAATATCCCCTATGGTCTCTAAAATAATTTTTGTTTCATTTGCATTTTCAACAAGTGTTTGGAGTTTATGTACCATATCGTTTTCTTTGTCTGAAATATTATGAATCTGCTCAACAATATCTGTGATCATCTTTTTGAAATCTACGATTGTTGTATTTGTTATCTCTTCGATCGTAGAGTTTAATGCCTGCGAAGATTCTCTAATCTGTTTATTGGAATCTTCATTTTGTTGTTGCATACTACTTAGTGCTTCACCAAGAGAGTTGATGTTGTTTAGCAGTTCTGCCATTTTTGCTTCCACTTGCACTTTACTTCTGGCATTAAACTGACCGTTAGAAAACTCTTTGAGCGTGTTGATCGCATTATCAAGGTTCTCTTCTGAGTTATCCAGCATTTTATTCAAACTGTTTCTTAGTACATGTACATGGGGTGTTTTTGTATCGGCAGAGATACGGCAAGAAAAATGTCCTTTTGCAACTTTATCGGCAATGAGTACCATCTCGCCTGCAACTTTTGTATCTTCTAGTGTAGCTTGTTGACAACTGTGAATGATCTGGTTAAAACTCTCTTCCACTTCGTTTGCTGCATTTTCATTGTGGTTAAGCTGATTTCTTTTAAAATTCATCATCTCAATAAGCTCTAAATGTTTTTTTTGTATCTCCGCATTTGCCGCAGAGGAGGTGTTTTTAAACAAAAAGAGCACTAGAAGATAAGTAATTAAAGTTATAACACTATAGATAAGGATTGAATCGCTTAAGTAAAACGAAAAAAATATAAGGAGAAAGAAAAAAGAGATAAGAATGTTTTTCTGCACGTTTGTCATATAAAACCTCATTACACAAATGTACGATAAAGCTGCTCAGCTTGTGTAATCTCTTCAGGAGAGGGTTTACGTCTGCAAGAGAGATATGTTCTTATTTTTTGAATCTCGTCATAAAGTGGATAAACAGTTGCATAGACCCAATAAAACCCACCGCTTTTGGTACGGTTTTTTACATACCCATGCCATACTTGATTTGCTTTAACGGTATTCCAGAGATCTTCAAATGCAGATCTTGGCATATCATCATGTCTCACTATACTGTGAGGCTGTCCAACAAGCTCATCTAATGAATATCCGGCAACTTTACAAAAGTCATCGTTAGCAAAAAGAATAATCCCTTTCTCATTTGTTTGGGAGACTAAAAAATCATCGCTTCTCAATATATATTCATCCATAATAACTCCCTGCAGTTATTTTGTATTTTTTTTGACTAGAAATGATTCTATATCTATAAATATAAAGAAAAGCTTAAAAGTGTCTTTTCGGTGTTAATTTATAAAAAAAAGTTATATCTTAAACAATATCAAACAATGTAGGCTCAAGTGCTTTTATCTTAAAACTTCTTCTATGTATTGGGGAATAACCATGCTCTTTAATAAGTGCTACATGTGATGCAGTTCCGTACCCTTTATGTTTTTCAAACTGGTAAAGAGGGTACTTTTTTGCATCAGAGATGATATTGCGATCGTGGGTTACTTTTGCAAGGATAGATGCGGCACTTACTTCAGGAATTTTCCCATCCGCTTTTACCATTGTTTTTAGATCTTTAATACCAAAAGTAGTATTTCCGTCAAACAGATATTCTGTTGCTTTTAGAGTTGCTTTTATCTCTTGTAGTGCTTCTTGCATACATGAAGAGATCCCTTTTTCATCGATCTCTTCAGAAGACTTGATCACGATATGGTGTTTAGTTGCATCTTTAACAACTTCAAAAAGTTCATATCTTCTTTTTTCACTGATCTTTTTTGAATCGTTCAAACCCTCGGGTATGACTATATCATTTTTAAAAATACAAGCTGCAACAACAAGATCTCCGGCAATACAGCCGCGACCTGCTTCATCTATTCCACAGAGCATACTAATGGTGTCCCTTCATTAGGTAAATAAACTTCAAAAAGTGCCCCGTTTTCATGATTTGTAGGGATTATTTTTCCGTTATGATCGTCTATGATCCGTTTTGCTACATTAAGACCGATTCCCATGCCGCCTTCCTCCTTATTACTTTCAAAAGGATCGAAGATTTTAGGTAATATTTTTTCATCGATACCCCCTCCATTGTCCTGAATTCGAACAACGATAAACTCGTTTTCTCTCTCTATCGTTATCTCTAATAGTCTTTTGCTAAAGTCGTCAACCTTTTTAAGTGAGTCAAGGGCATTGTTGATAATAATCACTAAAACCTGTTCAATTCTCTGTTTTTGAACATTTGCGATATATTTGAATTTCTCTTTATCCATACCGATTTTAAAGATCTCATTTTGTATATGTATCTCAGAGATCTGCTTTGCTTTATTGTAAGCGAGTGTTAGTGCAGTAATTAAAGAGGAATATACATTTGTAGGCTGGGGTACTTCTTGTTTTTGTGAAGCCATCTCCCTCATAGATTCTACTATACTGGCAATACGGTGAACCCCTTCAAGAAGTGTTTTACTGTCTTCAAGAAGATACTCTTTTTGTTTCACTTCATTATCGATACTTTGAATATCTTGGATCATCATCTCTAGGTTTCCCCGAATATATGTTAAGGGTGTGTTGATCTCGTGAGTGATCCCCGCTGCCATTCTACCGATAGTGGAGAATTTTGTTTCCAAAAGATTTTTATTTACCTCTTCTTGGATACGGCGTTTTAGGTACTCCTCTTGATAGAAGAGATCTGTAATATCTTGACGGAGTGCTATAAACTCTACGATCTCATTATCCTCATTGAGAATAGGTACGATGATTGAATATTCATAGGAGGTTTTACCGTTTTTCTTACGGTTTTTTATTCTCCCTTTCCAAACTTTTTTCTGTGTGATTGTTTCCCATAACTCTTTATATGTACCTGCTGGAGTATCGGGGTGTTTTACCAGATTGTGTTTATGCCCTACAAGCTCTTCTCTTGTATAACCTAACATCTTGCAAAAGGCATCATTGACATAGGTGATGACACCGTTGGTATCTGTTTTTGTAACAGCAGAACTTACATCTATGGCACGTTTGTACTCATTTAAGAGCTTCATTTTATTTGTAAGGCTACGTTCGAGTAAAACTCTATGTGCATATTTGTACAGAAGTTTTTCAAGACGATCGAAGCTGATAGGTTTAAAGAGATAACCCTCTATTCCGATATCAACAGCTCTTTCAGTAATCTCTTTTTCAAAGCGGGTAGTGATTAGGAGAATAGGGACATGTGAAGTGATAGATTTTATCTTCTCAGACATAGCAAGACCATCCATAAAAGGCATGCTTAAGTCTGTTAAAATCAGATCAGGTTGATAGTTTAAAAAACATTCATACCCTTCTTTACCGTCTTTAGCTGTATATACTTCGGCAAAATCAAGTTGTTCAAGAAAGTGTTTAAGCATCTCTCTTGAGCTGTCTTCATCTTCAACCAGGAGTATCGATACCTCTTCTAAGTTCATAGGTTATTTTTTTAAAACCTCTTCAATCTTTTTCCCTAAAGCTTCTAATGACGGAAAAGGTTTCATGATATAGTCAGTTGCACCATGTCTGTGTGAATTGAGTACTTTATCCAGTGTAGAGTAAGCAGTCATCATCAGCACTTTTGCATCCGGAGTTTTTTCCAAAAGTTTAGGAAGAGCATCTATACCGCTCATCTGTGGCATCATAATATCAAGTAGTATGATATCCGTATCTTTAGGAAGAGAAGAAATAGCAGTAAGAGGATTATTGAAAGTTCTTACTTTATAGTTTCCGCTGCGTGTTAAGAATCTCTCCAACATCGATAATATCTCATTTTCATCATCAATGATTACAACATTTTTTTTTGATTCTTCCATCATGTTTTCCTTAATTAAATAATTCTTTTGTTGCTAAGTGCATCATCTCTTTTGCACGCTGCTCAACTAGTTCATCTAAATATTTAAATACATCTTTACTAGCATCTTCAATGGCATTAATACGCTGTTCAATGATCTCTTTAGAACATACAACCTTATCGCCGCCACACTCATCTGCAAGTAAATTTGCCTCTTGATGGACAATAGCATGAGGCTGGTCAAGTTTAACATATGAAGGCATTTTTGAGAAGTTCTCTTTTCCTATCCCCTCTGAATACCATTTTCCAAGACGACACTCTTTATGAGTTACCGATTTGAATGTATTTTCCTCTCCAAAAATAAGGGCATATACATTGTGTTTATAGATCACGTGATCGATTTTTGCCAGAGATGTAAAGATTTTATCACTTAAGTGTTCCACTTCAAACTGGTTGCGAGAAGCATTCTCTTGGAAAGATTTTATCTTTTTATTTAAGTTCGCAATGTTATCTTTTGTATTAACTACAATAGTATTTACTTCATTTGTACTTGTTTCAGCCTGATGAGTCTCTTGTTGCATCGCTTTTACAACTAGTGAGATATCTTTAGTTGCAGTAGCTGTCTTTTCAGCTAGTTTTCTTACTTCATCTGCAACTACGGCAAAACCACGACCGTGCTCACCGGCACGAGCTGCTTCAATCGCAGCATTAAGAGCAAGAAGGTTCGTCTGATCGGCAATATCTTGAATAAGTGTAATAACACTAGAGATCTCTTTACTCCTTTCATTGAGTGAGTTCATCCCGCTAAGGTTGTCCTCCATATGCTGTGTTAAAAGATCCATATCGGAAGAGGACTGTATGATTAACGACAAGCCCTCTTTTGATTCATCTGCAATCTCTACAGATTCACTTTTCATAACTTTTAACTCTTCAAGCATCAGTGAAAATGTCTTTTGGGTATCTAGCAAGGCAGTAGTAATTGCATTTTGGTGTAAAGAGAGAATGTTACTGTCACGAGTATCTCGCATATCTGTTTTTTTGATCACATAAAGAGTAGCATTTGTACTTTGCATCTCTTTAGATACTACTTTTCCTGTACAATCGTTAAGCTCTATAATATCAGTGTTTTTACGGAGTTCTTGTGCTAACTCAGCATGCTCTTGAATATTACTAGAGGCATTACTGTTTTCAAATATATACTCTTCATTGTTATTGAGTGCAACAACAATTTCATCCTGTGAAAAGTTTGCGATCTCTTTGTAAAAACTGAGTTCACTCTCAAGTGCAGCTATTCTCTCTTCGAGCTTCTGAACTCTTTTTGTATCATGATTGTTATTAGAAAAAAACATTATTTCAATACCCTAGTGTAAATTTTAGTAATTCTAACATAGATTACTTTTAAATGCGTTATAAATAAGCTGACAAATAAAGACTACAAAATAACTTTATTACTTGATAGAGTTATAAAAATAGTAGGAAAAAGTATGCAAGTACTGATCCAGACTAATTATCTCTAAAGTTATAAAGGAAAATATCATGAAGATAGCAGTTTCTGGGTGTCTACTCGGTGACAAAGTCCGTTTTGACGGTGGACACAAAAAGTTTGACTTTATAGTAGATGAATTAAGCAGATTTGCCTCTTTTGTTTCTTTTTGTCCTGAACATATTGCTTTTAGCAGTCCAAGAGAATCGATTCGTATGGTGGAGATAGACAAACAACTCCATACTATATCAAATAAAACAGGTATTAATTTGACAAAAACCTTGAAAGAGCATTCTCAAAAAGAGCTTGATAAGATTAAAAACCATAAGGTAGATGCGATCATACTAAAATCAAAATCTCCGACGTGCGGGCTTGGAAGCTCGAAAGTGTATCTTCAAAACGGTTTTGCAAACGGTAAAGATGATGGTGTTTTTGCAAAGATGTGTAAAGAGGAGTTTCAATATTTTCCGATTGAAGAGGAGGGAAGACTCAACGATCCCTGGTTAAGAGAAAACTTTATAATGCAGGTCTATGCTTATCGTGCCTTTAAAGATTTTAAACAAGATGCAGATATGAAGGCTCTTGTAAAGTTTCATCAAGAGTTTAAATTTTTGCTTTCATCTAAAGATGATGTTTTGTATAGAAAACTGGGACGTATTGTTGCCAATGAAGAGAAAAAAAGTTTTGAAGAGGTGTTGTCGGAGTATGAGATAAACTTTAAAAAAACGATCTCTTTAAAAAGTAGTATTAAAAAAACAAGAAATGTACTTGAACATATGGCGGGTTTTGTTAAAAAGTTTCTCACTCGAGAGGAGAAAACCCTTTTGCATGAGCAGATCAGTGATTATGCAAATAAGATTATTCCAGTGATCACTCCGATTTTAACGCTCAAGCTCTATGCAACAAAATATGGGGTAAACTATTTGTTAGAGCAAAAGTTTTTAGAACCATATCCAAAAGAGTTGGCACTGAGAAGTGACATAAAAAGCGGGAAATGATGAAGCGTATACTTTGGTTTAGAAGGGATCTCCGCGTAAAGGACAATAAAATATTGTCATTTGACGGGGAAGTGCTTCCTATATTTATCTTTGATAAAAACATTCTTCAGCATTTAGATAAAGAGGATAAGAGAGTTTCATTTATCTATTTTTATGTAATGAAGTTAAAACGCGATCTGCAAAAGCTAGGACTGGATCTAAAAATTTTTTACGATACACCTCAAAATGTTTTTGAGAGGTTGTTGCAAGAGTACGATTTTGACGAAGTTATCGCTTCTGGTGATTATGATACCTATGCAAAACAAAGAGATAGAGAGATATCCCATAAGCTCCATTTTCGTTATCTAAACGAGACCTATCTGTTCAAACCAAACGAGGTGCTTAAAAAAGACGGCACTCCATACTTGGTTTTTACACCGTTTTTTAAAGAGGTGCTAAAACAGCTCCCTTTGAAAGAACTCTCCTGTACAAAGATTGGAGATATGAAACTGCTTGATGCAGAATATGATAAGCAGGTATCGCTAGAAGAGATGGGGTTTGTAAAAAAGGATGTTGCAATCCTCTCCCCCTATGAAAAACTGGAAAAACTGAAACAGAAGCTGCCTTTATATAAAACAGAACGTGATTTTATGATGCGTGATGCCACTTCACACTTGAGCGTCGATCTCCGTTTCGGAACTGTCGGGGTACGGGAGATATTTAGAGAGTTATGCAATATGAAAGAGAGTTTAGAGTTTATTAGGGAACTTGTTTTTAGAGAG
This sequence comes from Sulfurimonas marina, assembly GCF_014905095.1. Lineage (NCBI taxonomy): Bacteria > Pseudomonadati > Campylobacterota > Epsilonproteobacteria > Campylobacterales > Sulfurimonadaceae > Sulfurimonas > Sulfurimonas marina. The sequence continues at coordinate 192,408 of NZ_CP041165.1, forward strand.
TTTTACGGATATCTGTTATTTCATTTTCCATCACTCGAAACACACAATTTCAAGTATACTTTTAACGGTGTGTATGATCAAGAAAAATATGAAAAGTTTATCAAGGCAAAAACGGGTGTACCGATTGTAGATGCAGGGCTTAGGGAACTTTTGGAAACCGGATATATGCACAATCGAGTACGGATGATTGTAGCTTCGTTTTTTACAAAAGATCTGCTTTTGCCTTGGCAGTTTGGGGAGGCTTTTTTTGCAAAGCACCTTCTTGATTATGATAAGGCAAGTAATGTGTTGTCGTGGCAGTGGAGTGCAGGGACGGGTGTTGACCCGCAACCCTATTTTAGAGTTTTCAATCCTTACCTTCAAAGTAAAAAGTTTGATAAAGAGGGGCTATACATAAAAAAATATATGCCGGAGTTAAAAGAGCTGCCCTCAAAATATCTTCACGATGAAGCGTATCTTTTAAGTAAAGATATCCCAAACTATCCTAAACCGATGGTAGTTCACAAAGAGGCTGTTAAAAAGGCGGTAGAGTCATTTAAAAATTAACTGACAAAAAAAGGGTACAAAGTAACTTGATAGTATAATAGTATATGAAAACATAGGAGGTGCGTTATGAAAGTAGCAATCACCGGAGCAAGTGGATTTATAGGTTCACATTTGCAAAAAACTTTTAAAGAGAATGTACATATTCATAGAGATGACACTAAAGAGCAGATCTTAGAGAAGCTTCAAGGGGTAGATGTTGTTATAAATCTCGCAGGTGCCCCCATCATTAAAAGGTGGAATTCTGAGTATAAAAAAGTGCTTATAAACAGCAGGGTGGAGACCACTAAAACTTTGGTAAGTGCGATCAACGAGAGTGATGTGCGTTACTTTATATCTACATCGGCGATCGGTGCATATCCGGACGGGGGTGTATATGATGAAAGTTATAAAGAATATGCAGATGACTTTTTAGGCGCTCTAACAAAGTTATGGGAGCAGAGCGCTTTGGCGTGTAACAAACCAACAGCTATAGTGCGTTTTGGAATCGTAATCGGAGAAGACGGGGGAGCGTTAAAGCAGATGCTGACTCCTTTTAAACTCGGCATTGCTGGAGTGGTAGGTGACGGTACGACGGTGATGAGCTGGATTGACATAGACGATCTGGTAGGTGTATATGAGTATCTTTGCGAGAAAAAACTTACAGGTACTTTCAATCTTACCGCTCCCCATCCAGTTTCAAATTATGAGTATACAAAAGCACTTGGTGCCGTATTACACAGACCTACGCTCATTCCTCTGCCTGAGTTTGTACTGAAAATACTTTATGGCGAGGCTGCAACTGTCTTTACCGGCTCTAAAGAGATATACCCTAAAGCTTTATTGGAAAATGGATATGAGTTTAAATACCCGACTATAGAGTCGAGCCTGCAGCATCATTTAGGATAAACCGACAAAAAAGCCATACAAACAGATTGCATTAGATCATAAAATTAAAACAAAAACGGGGATTTTATGAAAAATGCAATCTTACTTTTAAATATGGGTGGTCCAAATAACCTTGATGAGGTTGAAGTTTTTTTAAATAATATGTTTAATGACAAAAGGATTATTTCCGCTCCTAAACCTATCCGTTATCTTATTGCAAAGCTTATCACTTTTAAAAGAAAGGGTGAAGCAAGAGAGAACTACAAAGCTTTAGGTGGAAAGTCACCTATTGTTAAATATACACATAAACTTATCTCTGACTTGCATAACAGTATAAAGGATGCTTCGATCCATATGGTGATGCGTTATACTCCACCCTTTGCAAAAGATGTTTTACAAGAGTTAAAAGGTGTAGAGAATATCTATGCAATTCCATTGTACCCACACTTTTCATCCACTACGACCTTATCGAGTTACGATGATTTAGAGGCAGAACTTAAAAGAAACAAGATAAAGGTCAATCTTAAAAAAGTAGATGCTTATTATAACGATCCATACTATAACAATGCTATTGTTGAGAGGATTCAAGAATCACTAAACGGGGAGGACCCTACAGAATATGAATTGGTATTCTCGGCTCATGGACTTCCTAAGAAAATTATTGAAAAAGGGGATAGTTACCAAGAGCATATAAAACGCAATGTGTATCATGCAAGAAAAGCTTTAGTGGCTAATGATATACATTTTTATAAAACACACTTGGCGTATCAATCAAGGCTGGGACCTATGGAATGGATTAAACCTTATCTTGATGAGAAGTTAAAAACATTGCAAAAGAAAAAGGTGATTATCTATCCTATTGCATTTACAATTGACAACTCCGAAACAGAGTTTGAACTTGATGTTGAGTATAAAGAGATTGCAGATGAACTTGGATTTGATGAGTATAGAGTTGCTAAAGCACCAAATAATCATCCTGAGTTTGTGAAGTGTATTACCAATATTTACGAGAATTTAAAAGAGAAGTGATGTTTGATTTTGCCGTAGTGGGATCGGGTGCAGGTGGAAGTTCCATAGCTTCACTTTTAAGTAAGAAAGGGTACAGAGTTGCTCTTTTTGAAAAAGATACTAACCTTGGAGGGTGCAGTTCCTCTTTTAAACACAAGGGGTATTGGTATAACACGGGAGCGACAACCTTGGCAGGGTATGAGGATGGGCATGTTGTAAAAGAGGTGTTTGACGAGATAGGTTTAGATCCAAATCTCAAAGAGTCTGAACTTTCGATGGAGGTGATCCACAAAGGGAAAATTACAAAGCGCTACAGGGAGCTTTCAAAGTTTGTAAGAGAGCTTCAAAAAAACTATCCGTCCCAAAAGCATGAGCAGTTTTGGAATCTAGTGTATAGGATCAATCAAGAGTTCTATCAACTCAAAGGGTACTACTACTCCAACAAAAACATTATTGCAAAACTGTTCTCTTTGTTCTCGTTTCTTCCATTTGTTATAAAGTTTAGAAAATATCTCTTTATCAGCGGGGAGGATTTTATAAAACGGTGTTATGGAGAAGTTGAGCAGGAGTATAAAGAATTTTTAGAAGCACAGGTACTTATTGTTGCGCAGGCGAAGTTGAAAGAGATCAGTTTTTTTACCGCTGCAGTTGCTTTGGCATATACGTTTAACAAGAACCATCATGTAGCAGGAGGGTTTAAAAAGCTTTTTGAAGATTTAACTAAAAATGTAGAGTCTGTTTTTAAAAATACTCAAGTGCTCAATATAGATAAAATTGGAAACTATTTTGAGCTTGAAACTGCTCAAGAAAAATTTTATGCTAAAAAAGTGATCCTAAACTCAACAGTGTATCAAAGCGATCAACTCTTTAGCAAGAAAAGATATAAAGAGGAGTTTGAACGCTATAAAAAACTAGACAATCATCAAGGGACATTTGTTGTTTATATCACACTCAAAACAGATAAAAAGTTTGACTACCATTATCAGATAATAAAAGAGAAATGTTTTACCCATGCTATTTCAAACTCTGTATTTATCTCATTTAGTGATGACTTTAAAGATGGATATGTTAGCATAACAGCATCTACACATACAAATTATCGTATATGGTATGATCAGTATCAAAGTAAAAAAGAGAAGTTGCAAGGGGAGATAGCACAAGAGATTATACAGACTTTTAAACTCAGTAAAGATGAGGTGGTTGATCTCTTTAGTGCTACACCGCTTACTTTTAAACGATATATAAACAGAGAACAGGTTGGGGGTAATCCTATAACTATGAAAAACTTTTTAGTAAAACTTCCGGCGAATGACACACATATAGAGGGATTATATCAGGTGGGTGATACTACATTTGCAGCACAAGGGTGGCCCGGTGTTATGATGGGGGTTAAAAATCTGGCAAGGCTTTTAGATGTATAAACTTAAAATAAAGCCTAAAGACTGGCTTTTGATCCTTGTGATGGGTGTAGTGTTTTCATCACTGCTTTCAATGCTTGGATATACCCTGCTTGATCAAAGTTACATCGGCGGTATTTTATTTGGAGGGATACTCGGGTTTTGTATAACTTTATATTCATTGGTGCTGATAACTTTTATGAACACGAAAGTATTACCTTCTTTGAAAAGCAGTTATTGGAATATAGTAGCGGCAATCTTCTCTTTTTTGAGCGGTTTTTTTGGTTTTTTAAGCGGAGTGTTTCTTGCTAAGGTTTTAGGAGTAGAACTTTTGGCAATAGTTATGCAGAAGTTTTTTTCAGTATCAGTGATCGTTGGAATATTAACATATATAATGGGAGTGATAATCTACAGTTTTGTTAACATCAGAAATCAAAAAGAACAAAGAGATTATGAGTATATGCAAAGCCGCCTTAGATCGCTTGAGAGACAACTCAATCCCCATTTTATGTTTAATGCTTTAAACTCTATAGCAGAGCTTATCCATCAGGATAAAGATAAAGCAGAGGAAGCAATCTTAAAGATCTCCTCATTTTTGAGAAACAGTATGGATGAAAAAGCGCTTATCTCGTTAGAAGATGAACTCAAAAATGTGAAGAGTTATCTTGAACTTGAAAATATACGTTTTTCAAACCAGCTGTTTTTAAATATAGAAAACGAAATCCCTTCGTGGAGTGTTCCAAAGTTTTCTCTGCAACTGCTTGTAGAGAATGCGATCAAACATGGATACGATAGACAAGATTTACATATCTTTATCTCTTTTAATATTCAAAGAAAAAAGATAGTGGTCTCAAATGATGGGATTAAAATATCTCAAAGTAGTTTTGGAGTGGGGCTTAATAATCTAAAACAGAGATTGGAGCTGTTATGCAAAGGGGATATTGTTATCTCAGACCCTGCAAAAAACCAGTTTGAAATATATATAGGACAATGTGATGAAAATATTAATAGTTGACGATGAAGAGTTGGCACGTAAACGTTTACTTCGTATGTTAAATACTCTGGGGTATGAAGATATAAGTGATGTAGATAATGCAGAAGATGCCCTCAAGCTTTGTAGCGAAGTGGCTTTTGACTTAGTTTTTTTAGATATAAATATGCCAAAAACAAATGGTTTGGAACTTGGATATGAACTCAAATACATGAATCAAAACATTGCTATCATTTATCAAAGTGCCTATGATGAGCATGCGTTAAAAGCTTACGATATAGGAGCGGTAGGTTACCTTGTCAAACCTTTTAGTATTGAGCAGCTGAAGTCAAATATAGAACGCGTAAAAAGTTTAGCTACAACAGAGCGTACAGTGTTTATGAGTAAAACAGGGGAGAACTATCTTTTGCTAAAGCCTGAAGAGATTTACTATATTAAAGCGGACCTTTCCGAGGTGACTATCCGATCGGCAAGCGGATTTTCTTATCTTGGTGAAAAGATCTCAGATATTCAGAAAAAACTTGCAGGGTATAATTTTTTCCGTATACACCGCTCTTACCTGATAAACGTAGATGAGATTAAAAACATCACAACGATAGAACAAAGCAAATTACGTTTTTCGTTCAAACATTGTAATGATGAGATAGAATCAAGTAAAGATGGAGCAAAAGCGTTTCGTGAGGCTTTTAACTCCTAGTCGCCAATCGCCCATACATCAAAAGGGACAATGTTTACTTTAGAAAGGGGATGGGAGAGAGAGCCCTCTTTATTCATTGTAACTACCGTTATCTTTCTAATGGAATAGGTAAAGATAAACGCCTCTAAACTCTCTAGCTTTTTAAATACCTTTCTCTCGTCCGCGAAGGGTTTACACAAAATAATCTCATCGTCTTGGGGAAGATAAAATTCCAGATCATCATCGTAAAAGAGCTCTTTATCCTGTTTGAGCAGTTCAAGATAAACCATGTTCTCAAATAAACGCCCGAAGTTTTTCTCCAAGCTAAGGGCTGATTTTAAAGATGTGTCGCAGAGATAGACTTTTTTTGTCGCTCTCGTATGGTTAAACTTCTCCAGAAGATGGATATATTGTTTTTCTACCAGACTTTCAAACGATTTATAAAGTTTGTCTTTTGAGATTTTTCTTTTTGCTTTTAACCTTTCATAGATCGTAAAAGCAGAGAGCTTTTGTGAATTAAACTTGGCACACAGTACGAGAATGTCAAACTCAATATCATCTAAAGCATTTTGAAAAACTTTTTGCAGGTAGATATTTCTCTCATCACTGTATATTTTATGCATCACGGCAAGTCCTCCGAGTTGGAAGAAGTGATTTAGTGCTGATGAGTCGTATTTATGTTCATATGCTAGAAACTCTTCATAATCTAAAGGATACAGACTTAATGCATCTAACTCGGGAATAGGAAGTTTTTTTTCTGATGTTATAAGAAGCTGGGAAACATTTGGAAAATTGAACTCCTCTTTATAGTTATCAAAAACAAGAATGTCTATCCTGTTATCCTGACAAAATTTATTGAGTGAACTATTGAGTACCTCTACATCTATTCTGATATCATCACAGTCTATATAAAGATAGCTGCTTTTTTTATGAGAGAGTAGATAAGACTTTACAAGTTGTGTTTTTCCACTCTTTGTAATCCCGTTAATTTGATACGATCTTTCATCGATCTGTACCTTCCTGTCATGATATTTATCAAGGTGCAAATCAATTTTATAAAACTCTTCAAGTAAAATTTCCATATTTTTATCCAAAATTTTGATAACATAATTTTATCACTTCCTTATTAAAAGGAAATAAATTTCTTTATTTTTCATTTTTTAGCCCCAAAATCCTTGAATTATAGAACTAATTTGAGTATAATTCTGCTCCCTTAAATGGTTAGCCATCGAGCTAACGAGTTCTTTAGAAGGAAAATTATGGAAAAAATTCGTTTGAAATTGAAAGCTTACGATCATCGTGTACTTGATAGATCTGTAGCGTCAATCGTAGAGGCTGTTAAGCGTACTGGTGCGGTAATCCGTGGTCCAATACCTTTACCAACAAAAATTCGTAAATATACAGTTTTAAAGTCTGTTCACGTTAACAAAAAATCTCGTGAGCAATTTGAAATTCGTATGCATGCTAGAATGATCGATATCGTATCTGCTACGCCAGAGACTGTTGATTCATTAATGAAACTAGACTTAGCACCGGAAGTGGACGTTGAAGTTCGCTCTATGGACAAATAAGGAGTAACAAGTGGAATATATTGTTGAAAAAATCGGTATGAGCCGTACTATCACAGTTCCTGCAAAACCTGTTACTCTTTTAAGAGTTCTAGATGCAAAAGTATGTGATGTAAACGATGGTAAAGCACTAGTGGCTTACGCTAGCGGCAAAAAAATGAATAAAGCAATTGAAGGTCAACAGAAGAAATTTAACCTTTCATCTGAATTTAACCGTTTTGTTACTTTAGAAGTTGCAAATACTGAAGCTGGTGATTTAGATCTAGCTCCATTAGCAGAAGCAACAACTGTAAAATCAACTTTTACTACTAAAGGTCGCGGTTTTCAAGGTGGTATGAAGCGTTGGAATTTCGGTGGTGGTCCTGCATCTCACGGTCATAGATTTGGTCGTAGAACAGGTTCTATCGGTAATGCTGAATGGCCAGGTCGTGTTATGAAAGGTAAGAAAATGCCTGGACAATACGGAAATACACAAAATAGTGTAAAAAATGAGATCGTTTCTTTCGATGCTGAAAACAAAATCATTGCGGTTTTAGGTTCAGTAAGTGGAGCTAACGGTACTTTAGGTCGTGTAAAGGTAGCTAAATAATGAGTGCAGCAATCGTTTTAAATGAAAAAATGGAAAAAGCATCTGAGATCGCATTACCAGAGTCTTTCTCTGGAATCAATCCTCATAACCTATACCTTTATGTAAAATCAGCTCAAGCTGCTATGCGTGCAAATACTGCAATCGCAAAAGGTAGAAGTGATGTAAGTGGTGGTGGTAAAAAGCCATGGGCTCAAAAGGGTGGCGGACGTGCTCGTGCTGGTTCTCGTCGTTCTCCTGTATTCGTAGGTGGTGGTAAGGCATTTGGTCCTCAAAACAACCGTAACTACGATTTAAAAGTAAACAAAAAGCAAAAGAAACTTGCTTTAAACTTTGCTTTAAATGAGCATGCTCAAAATGGTACTCTTTTTGTAGTAGATAACATTGAAGTAGCATCTGGTAAAACTAAAGATGCAAACGCAATGTTCAAAGCTCTTAACCAAAGAGATACTTTATTTGTAAAATCAATTTTAGATGAAAAAACATACTTAGCATTTGAAAATATTCAATCTACTTATGTAATTGAGTCTAATGAGTTAAACGCATACTTAGCTGCAAACTATCGTTCAATCGTGATAGAAAAAGCTGTATGGGAAAATCTTGTAAGTGAGGCTAAGTAATGGCAGATATTACAGATATTAAATCTATACTATATACAGAGAAGACTCTTGGTCTACAAGAAGATGGTGTAATTGTTGTTCAAACTTCACCACGTATGACTAAAACTGGTCTTAAAGAGGTGTTTAGAGAGTATTTCGGAATCATTCCTTCAAAAATTAACTCTTTAAATCAAAGCGGAAAAGTTAAAAGATTCCGTGGTGTACAAGGTAAACAAAACGACTTCAAAAAGTTCTATGTTACTTTACCAGAAGGTGCACAAATAGAAAGTTTGGCGGTATAAGATGGCAATTAAAACTTATAGACCGATAACTCCATCTCGTCGTTTTTATACGAACGTAGATAATTCAGACATTACAGCAAAAGCTAGTGTTCGTTCATTATTAGTTAAGTTACCTACTCACTCTGGTCGTAACAATAACGGACGTATTACATCTCGTCATAAACAAGCGGGTGCTAAAAAACTTTACCGTATCATTGATTTCAAAAGAAATAAAATGAACATCGAAGGTACAGTAAGCGCTATCGAGTACGATCCGTACAGAAACTGTCGTATCGCTCTTGTAACTTATGCAGACGGTGAAAAAAGATACATCCTACAACCAAAAGGTTTAAATGTAGGTGATAAAATTTCAGCAGCTGAATCTGGTTTAGACGTTAAACCTGGTAATGCAATGAAACTTAAAAACATCCCTGTTGGTACAACTGTACACAACGTTGAGTTAAAAGTTGGAAAAGGTGGACAAATGGTACGTTCAGCTGGAACTTCTGCTCAAATTATGGGTCGTGACGGTAAGTATGTTTCTTTACGTATGCCTTCATCTGAAATGAGACTTGTTCTTGGTGAATGTATGGCAACTGTTGGTGTAGTTGGTAACGAAGAGTACTCAAACATCGTATTAGCTAAAGCTGGTCGTACTCGTCATATGGGTATCCGTCCTCAAACTCGTGGTTCTGCAATGAACCCAATTGATCACCCGCATGGTGGTGGTGAAGGTAAAACGAATTCAGGTCGTCATCCAGTTACTCCTTGGGGTAAACCAACGAAGGGTGCTAAAACTCGTCGTAAAAAAGCAAGTGATAAATTAATCATCACTCGTCGTAAACCAAATGCAAAAAGGGTAGGTTAATGGCTCGTTCAGTTAAAAAAGGTCCATTCGTAGATGACCATTTAATGAAAAAAGTTGAAGCTGCTAAAGCAAGCGGAGACAAAAAACCTATTAAAACTTGGTCAAGAAGATCAGTAGTTCTTCCTGATATGATCGGTTTAACATTAAATGTTCATAATGGTCGCCAATTTGTTCCTGTATATGTAACAGAGAACCACATTGGTTATAAACTTGGTGAATTCGCACCAACTCGTACATTTAAGGGCCACAAGGGCTCTGTTCAGAAGAAGGGGTAATCATGGCTAGAGCATTATTAAAATTTATCCGTGTATCACCAATTAAATCTCGTCTAATTGCTAGAGAGGTTCAAGGTATGAATGCTGAAGAAGCAATGGCTGCTTTAGAATTTACTCCAAACAAAGCTGCAAAAATTATCTCTAAAGTTATTGCATCAGCAGTAGCTAACAGCGGTAACGAAGCAGAAGATTGTGTTATCACATCTTGTCGTGTTGACAATGGTCCAGTACTTAAACGTTTCCGTCCACGTGCTCGTGGTATGGCTTCAGGTATCAGAAAACCAACAGCACATATCTTAGTAGAAGTAGAGGGTAAATAGTATGGGTCAAAAAGTTAATCCTATTGGTTTACGTCTTGGTATCAACCGTAACTGGGAAAGCCGTTGGTTTCCTAAGTTTGAATCTGCTGCAGCAAATTTAGGTGAAGATCACAAGATTAGAACATATTTAAAGAAAGAACTTTACTATGCTGGTGTTTCTAACATCATCATTGAAAGAACTGTAAAAAGATTACGTGTAACTATCATTGCTGCTCGTCCTGGTATTATTATCGGGAAAAAAGGTGCTGATATTGAGAAACTTAAAACTTCTCTTCAAAACCTTATCGGTAAAGCTGTTTCTGTAAACATCAAAGAAGAGAAAAAAGCTCAAGCTTCTGCACAATTAGTTGCAGAGAACGTAGCTACTCAATTAGAGCGTCGTGTTGCATTCCGTAGAGCTATGAAAAAAGTTATGCAAGGTGCACAAAGAAGTGGTGCTAAAGGTATCAAAGTTTCTGTTTCTGGACGTCTTGGTGGTGCTGAGATGGCAAGAACTGAGTGGTACTTAGAGGGTCGTGTTCCTCTTCATACACTTCGTGCAAAAATCGACTATGGTTTCGCAGAAGCTCATACTACATACGGTATCATCGGTATTAAAGTATGGATCTTCAAAGGTGAGGTACTAACTAAAGGTATCCCTGCAGAAGCTAAAGAAGAGAAAAAAGAGCGTCGCGGAAGAAAACCACGTCGTGAAAATAGTGAAAAGGCGGAATAGATCATGTTAATGCCAAAAAGAACAAAATATCGTAAAGTAATGAAAGGTCGTAACCGTGGTTACGCTCGTTCAGGTTACAAATTAGCTTTTGGTGACATCGGTTTTAAAGCTGTAGAAGCTGGTCGTATCAATTCTCGTCAAATTGAATCGGCTCGTATCTCTGCTACGCGTCACATTAAAAGAAATGGTAAGATTTGGATTCGTGTATTCCCTGCTAAACCTTTAACAAAACGTCCTTTAGAAGTTCGTATGGGTAAGGGTAAAGGTCCAGTTGACCAATGGGTAATGAACATTAAACCAGGTCGTATAATCTTTGAAATGGGTGGTGTACCTCACGATTTAGCTCGTGAAGCTTTAACTTTAGCAATGCACAAACTTCCATTCAAAACAAAAATTGTTACTGCGGAGATGAGCAATGAAATATTCTGATTTAGCAGGTAAAAGTGCAGCTGAACTTCAAGCAATGCTTAAAGAGAAGAAAACTGAGCTGTTTACTCTAAAAATTAAACAAAAAATGATGCAATTACAAAACAGCAGCGAATTAAAAACTGCTAAAAAAGATATTGCAAGAATCAACACTGCATTAACTGCAGTAGCAAAGTAGGGGACGAGCGATGACACATAAACGTGAAATTCAAGGTAATGTTGTAAAAATTGCTGGTGAGAAAACTATTACAATCGTAGTTGAACGCCGTGTAATGCATCCTCGTTACCACAAAGTTGTAAAACGTTTCAAAAAGTACCTAGTACATGATGAGCGTAATGAGGCAAAAGTTGGAGACGAGGTAGTAGCTATCGAATGTCGTCCACTTTCTAAAACAAAATCTTTTAGACTTAAGTCAGTAGTTAAAGGAGCGTAGTAATGATTCAAGGTTTTACTCGTTTAAACGTAGCTGATAACACAGGTGCAAAAGAGATTATGTGTATTAAGGTTCTTGGTGGTTCTAAGCGTCGTTATGCAACAGTAGGTGACGTTATCGTTGCTTCTGTTAAAAAAGCGATTCCAACTGCTAAAGTTAAAAAAGGTAAAGTTGTAAAAGCTGTTATCGTTAGAACTCATAAAGAAGTTCAAAGAGAAAACGGTTCATTAATTCGTTTTGATGACAATGCAGCTGTTATACTTGATGACAAGAGAGAGCCTATCGGTACTCGTATCTTCGGACCAATTGGTCGTGAAGTACGTTATGCTGGATTTATGAAAATCGTATCTCTTGCTCCGGAGGTTGTTTAATGGCAAAATTTAATTTCAAAAAAGGCGATACTGTAGAGATTATCGCTGGTGATGACAAAGGTAAAAAAGCTACAGTTTTAGCTGTTCTACCAAAGAAAAACAAAGTAATCGTAGAGGGTTGTAAAATAGCTAAAAAAGCTGTTAAACCAACTGAAGAAAACACTAAAGGTGGTCATATCAATAAAGAGATGCCTATCGATGTTTCAAATGTACGTAAAGTGGAGGCATAATTAGATGGCTCGTTTAAAAGAAAAATATTTAGCTTTAAAACCAGAGTTACAATCTGCGTTAGATATTAAAAATGTTATGGATATTCCTGCATTAGAGAAAGTAGTTATCTCTGTTGGTGCTGGTTTTGCTATGAAAGATAACAAACTTATTCAAAACATTGAAGATACTATTACAACTATCGCTGGTCAAAAAGCTTCTACTGTAATCGCTAAGAAATCTGTTGCAGGTTTCAAAGTTCGTGAAGGTATGCCAGTAGGTGTTCGTGTAACACTTCGTGGTGAAAATATGTATAACTTCTTCGATCGCCTTGTATCTATCGCACTTCCTCGTGTGAAAGACTTCCGTGGTGTTCCAAGAAATGGTTTTGACGGTCGTGGTAACTATAACTTCGGTCTTCAAGAGCAACTTATCTTCCCAGAAATCAGTTATGATTCTATCATGCAAATCCATGGTATGAACATCACTGTAGTTACAACTGCGAAAGATGATAAGGCAGCATATACTCTATTAGAAAAAATGGGTATGCCTTTTACTAAGGGAGGAAGCAACTAATGGCAAAGAAGTCTATGATCGCTAAAGCGAAACGTACTCCAAAATATGCAGTACGTGCATATACAAGATGTCAGATTTGTGGTCGTCCACACTCTGTAATTCGTGATTTCGGTATCTGCCGTATCTGTTTTAGAAAAATGGCAAACGAGGGAATGATCCCAGGTGTTAGAAAGTCTAGCTGGTAAGCCGGAAACTTCTAATTATTAGTTTTTAGCAGTTTTTACTGCTAATTACACAAAAGTCAAGGAAAAAAAATGGCAATTAATGATTTAGTATCTGATGCGTTAACTCGTATCCGTAATGCTGGAATGAGAAGATTAGCTACTACTACTTTAGTTCACTCTAAAAGTGTTGAAGCTGTAGCAAATATCTTAGTTGAAAAAGGTTATCTAGAGTCTGCTAATGTAATCGAAGATGGTGTGAAAAAGACTATCAAAGTTGCATTAAAATATGATGATAACGAAAAAAATGTGATCAATGAATTAAAACGTGTATCTAAACCAGGTCGTCGTATCTACAAAGGTAAAGATGAAATTAAACGTTTTAAAAATGGTTACGGTACTATTATAGTTAGTACTTCACGTGGCGTTCTACCAAACGATAAAGCTTACGAGCTTGGTATTGGTGGCGAAGTTATGTGTACAGTTTGGTAGGAGGAATAGCATGTCAAGAATTGGAAAAAATCCTGTAGAGTTTGCAGCTGATATTAAAGTTAGCGCAAATGGTAATGTTATAACTTTTGCTAAAGGTAACAAAAGTGTTGATTTAGACACTAAAGGTTACGTTACTTTTGAAATTGAAGGAAACACTTTAACTTTCAAAAACTTATCTGAATCTCGTGAGCATAGAGCTTTCTGGGGAACTTTTAGAGCATTAGCTCAAAACATTGTTACTGGTTTAACTACTGGTTATGAGAAAAAACTTGAGATCAACGGTGTTGGTTATAGAGCTGCTGTTCAAGGTAAAGTTCTTAACTTACAACTTGGTTTCTCTCACGACATCAACTACGACTTACCGGAAGGTATTGAAGCTGCTGTTGAGAAAAACGTGATCATTTTAAAATCTCACGACAAGCAAACACTTGGTCAAGTTGCAGCTGAGATTAGAAGTTTCCGTCCACCTGAACCGTACAAAGGTAAAGGTGTTAAATACATGGATGAGCATATCGTGCGTAAAGCCGGTAAAACTGCTAAGAAATAAGGGAGGAAGATAGATGAACGCTAAAGTATTAAAAAGCAAATTGGCAAATCGTTTAAAACGTAAACGTCGTATCCGTGCAAAAATATCTGGTAGTGCTACACTTCCTCGTGTTTCTGTATTTAAATCAAATCGTTACCTAAGTGTACAAGCAATTGATGATGCAACTGGAACTACTCTATGTGCATTAAACTCAAAAGCGATTTCACAAAAAGCTAACAAAGAAGGTGCAACAGCTACTGCTGAAGCTTTCGCTGGAAAGCTTAAAGAAGCTGGTTTAACTAGCATCGTATTTGATCGTAATGGTTACCAATATCACGGCGTAATTGCTGCGTTTGGTGAAGCACTTCGTGCTAACGAAATTAAGTTTTAGGGGCTATGATGGAAATCAATAGAGATGATTTTGAAGAATCAATTGTAAATATTGGCCGTGTTACTAAGGTTGTTAAAGGTGGTAGACGTTTCCGTTTCACTGCTTTAATCGTTGTTGGTGATAAAAATGGTACTGTAGGTTTCGGTGTTGGAAAAGCTAAAGAGGTTCCAGACGCTATTAAAAAAGCTGTTGATGACGCTTTCAAAAACTTAACTACTGTTAGTATCAAAGGTACTACTATCGCTCACGATATTGAACACAAGTTCAACGCTTCTCGCGTTTTACTAAAACCAGCATCTGAAGGTACTGGTGTTATCGCTGGTGGGGCAACTCGTCCAGTTCTAGAGCTTGCAGGGATTCAAGATATCCTTACAAAATCTATCGGTTCAAACAATCCAAACACACTAGTACGTGCTACTATCGAAGCACTTAGTAGATTAAAAGGATAAGAAGATGGGTATTGAAAACTTAACTCCTGCAGAGGGATCAACTCATTCTCGTAAGAGAGTGGGACGTGGTCAAGGTTCAGGTATGGGTAAGACTTCGACTCGTGGTCAAAAAGGTCAAAAATCTCGTACTGGTTACAAAAGAAAAAGAAACTTTGAGGGTGGTCAACAACCACTTGCAAAACGTTTACCAAAAATCGGTTTTACTTCTAAAATAGAAAAACCATACGTAATAAACGTTGAAAAAATCAAAGCTGTTGCAGAGCTTGCTGAGATCACAATGGAGTCAATCCGTGGTGTTCACAAAATGTCTAACTCTGTAAACAAAGTTAAACTAGTAGGTGCATCTGCAAAAGATTTAGCATCGAAAATTAAAGACGAAAACGTTACAACTACAGGTAACTAGTCGTGAATAAAAATCTAGTTAATAAGATACTTATTACTATTGGATTTTTGTTTATCTACCGCCTGCTGGCATACGTGCCAGTTCCAGGTGTAGATACTGCTGTTATCGCTTCATTCTTCGACTCACATCAATCAGACGCATTAGGTTTATTTAACATGTTTAGCGGTAATGCCGTTGAAAGATTATCTATCATTTCACTTGGTATTATGCCTTATATCACTGCTTCAATTATCATGGAGCTTCTTGCTGCTACATTCCCAACTCTCGGGCAAATGAAAAAAGAGCGTGATGGAATGGTTAAATATATGCAAATAATCCGTTATGCAACTATAGTTATTACAATTATTCAAGCTGTTGGTGTAAGCGTTGGACTACAAAGCTTAACAGGTCCAAATGGAAATAGTGCTATCTTAGCTGATCACACTACATTTGTTATTTTATCTGCTGTTTCTATGTTAGCGGGTACTATGCTTCTTATGTGGATTGGTGAGCAAATAACTCAAAGTGGTATCGGTAACGGTATATCATTAATCATTTTTGCTGGTATCGTTTCAGCAATTCCAAGTGCTATAGGTCAAACAGTAACTATGGTAAATACAGGTGCTATGAGTTTCTTAACGGTAATTGCTATCTTAGCTCTTATTTTTGCAACTGTTGCTATTATTATTTACGTTGAACTTGGTGAGCGTCGTGTTCCAATCACATATGCGAAAAAAACTATGATGCAAAACCAAAATAAACGTGTTATGAACTATATCCCTATTAAAGTTAACCTATCTGGTGTTATCCCTGTTATCTTTGCTTCAGCAATTTTAATGTTCCCTATGACTGTACTTTCAAGCAGTACAAATCCTACGGTTCAAGCGATAGCGGACTTTTTAAATCCAAATGGATACTTCTTTAACTTTTTAACTTTTGTATTTGTAATTTTCTTTGCATTCTTTTATGCATCAATTACATTTAACGCAAAAGACATTTCAGATAATCTAAAACGTCAAGGTGGATTTATCCCAGGTATTCGTACAGGTGAAGCGACAAAAGAGTTTTTAAATGAAACTGCAAGTAGATTGACTGTAACGGGTTCTCTATACCTTGGTTTAGTGGCTACACTTCCGTTTATGATTATAAAAGGTATGGGGGTTCCATTCTTCTTTGGTGGTACTGCTGTTTTAATCGTTGTTCAAGTTGCTCTTGACACAATGAGAAAAATTGAGGCTCAGATCTATATGAGCAAGTATGAAACTTTAAGTGCAACTGGTCTATAAAAATGGCTATTGCACTTAGAAAACCACAAGAGATTGAAAAATTAAGAGCTGCCAACAAAATTGTTGGCGCAACTCTTGACCTTCTTCGCGAAAACACAAAAGTTGGTATGAGTCTAAAAGAGTTAGATGCTATGGCTGAAGATTATATCAGAAGTCAAGGTGCTAAACCATCTTTTAAAGGCCTATACGGATTCCCAAATGCAGTATGTACATCTTTAAATGAAGTGATCATTCACGGAATTCCAAACGATTATAAACTTCAAGAAGGTGATGTTATCGGTTACGATATAGGAACAGAACTTGAAGGTTGGTTTGGTGATGCAGCTATCAGTGTTGGTGTTGGTGAAATATCAAAACAAGATGAAGAGTTAATCGCTTGTGCAAAAGATACACTATATTATGGTATTGAAAATATCAAAGAGGGTATGAGATTTAAAGAACTTTCTTATATGATGGAGCAATTTATCATTGAAAGAGGTTTTGTACCGCTTAGAAATTTTTGTGGTCACGGTATAGGGAAAAAACCTCATGAAGAACCTGAAATTCCAAATTATCTTGAAGGTGGTAACCCAAAAGCGGGTCCTAAGATAAAAAATGGAATGGTTTTTTGTATTGAGCCTATGATCTGTCAAAAAGATGGTAAGCCTATCATCTTAGATAATGGTTGGGATGTTGTTAGTGCCGACGGTTTACGCGGTTCACACTATGAGCATACTGTCGCAGTTGTTGGCGGTAAAGCTGAAATATTATCTCTTGCGTAAGAGTTAAAAACTTTAAAGGACTAAAAATGGCTAAAGCAGATGTTATTGAAGTTGATGGCAAGATTGTTGAAGCATTGCCAAACGCAACATTTCGTGTTGAACTAGAAAATGGACATATTATTTTATGTCATATTGCCGGTAAAATGCGTATGCACTACATCAAAATACTTCCAGGTGACAAAGTGAAGTTAGAACTTACTCCCTACTCACTTGATAAAGGCCGTATCACTTATAGATACAAATAAGATAGTAGCTTCAGGCTACTACTTATCTTAAAACTTTCCAGAGTTTCTAAACTCAGCTATCTCAGTTTCTACCATTTCATCGATCATTACTTTAAACAGATCACTAATCATATTAGGATTGATTCCTAAAGAGATTGCTTTGTTTCGTGCACGTTGCATTACATCATCTATACGATCTTCTGCTTTTACATCTTCGATCGTATCTTTAAATGCCGCGGCTTGACGAATAAGATGACTTCTCTGTGAAATAAGTTCTATTAATTGCTGATCGAGAACATCGATCTCATCCCTAACTTCTTGTAGTGAATTACATTTTTTCATACATCATATCCTATATTTGATATTCATTAACACAATTGTAACAATTTAGATATATAATCTTACTTACGATTCTCCATGTATATCCTCTAAGATTGATTCACTTGGTAGATATACTCTTTACAAAAACTCCTTTGGGAGTTGTTATCTTTCATTATTACGATCAATCCATGCAAGAAAACCTACAACTATAATGAGTATAGTAAAAACAGCACCCCAAATAAGTAAGTCACCACCACGAGTAGCTTGATCAATCTCTTGTGTCATTTACAAACCTTTACGATTTTAGATAAATACCTGTATCTTTTACTTCAATTTTGTTATCTTCTTGAAGTTTTGTCAGTGTACGTTTAAACTCTTTTTTACTCATAGCAAATACATCTTTGATTAGTTCAGCATCGCTTTTATAGTTATAAGGCATGATACCACCATTTTCTTTAAGAAGTTCATATACTTTATCAGCTGTAGAATTGTTACCTTTAGAACCGCTAGCTCTTAGTTTAAGATCAAGCTTTCCATCTTTTCGAACAGTTTTTATATACCCTGTTTTATTCTCGCCTATTACAATATTTTCAAAAATTTCATTGTGATAGATTAAACCCTCATAACGATCATTTACAATACATTTATAACCAAGAGGAGTTTTTTGTATAGGGATAACAGTCACTTCCTGATTTGGTTTGAGCCCTTTTGGTCTTGTATCAAAAAAGTCACCTAGTTTTTCAGAAGCTACAAGTCTGTGTGTTTTTTCGTCATAAACAACTTTTACAAATCTTTTTTCTCCTACAATGAAAGGTGTTTTTTGCAGCTTGCTTGGACATAATAGGTCTTTTGGAAGTCCCCAGTCTAAAAATGCACCGAATTTTGCTCTGTCTACAACTTCTAAAAGTGCAAATTGATCAAGCATCACTTTTGGTTGCAAAGTTGTAGCTATTAGTCTGTCTTCAGAGTCTGTATAGAGAAATACTTCTATTAAAGAGTCTTCTTTCATCTCATCTGTAACGTAAGATTGTGGTAGCAAAACATCTTTTCCATCTTCCGCCATTAAAAATATACCATGCGGTGTAAGCCTGTCTGCGCGAAGTGTGTTGAGTTTTCCGAGTTCTAAGTGTGAGTTTAGTTTCATAATGGTTTTTCCGTCTTTTTTTAGAATTATATCTTTTTTATTCTGTTTTAGTTCAAAAGGAACAGAATTTACATATATATTTAATAGGTTAAAATTTAATCATATCCAACTCTTTAAAAATAAGAGTATGTGATAATATTCAACTACTATATTTAAATATAGTAAGTATAAAGGAAACGTCATGGCAGAGTTAATGTTTCAAGATGATGAATTGATAGTTTCAAAAACAGATACACAAGGAAAAATTCTTTACGGAAATGAATTGTTCCTGAAACTGGCAGGTTATACTGAACAAGAGTTATTAAACTCCCCTCACAATATTATTAGACATCCAAAAATGCCGAGAGTAATTTTTAAATTATTATGGGAAACAGTTCAGCAAGGAAAAGAGATTAATGCATATGTAATGAATCGTGCTAAAAACGGCGATCATTATTGGGTACTGGCCAACGTCACCCCATCTTATGATGCAAATCAAAATATTGTAGGATTTTATTCTGTAAGAAGAAAGCCTACTAACAAAGCACTGGATGTAATTATCCCACTTTATGAACGTTTATATCAAGCGGAGAAAAGTGGAGGTGTAAGTGCATCACAGAAAATTTTAGATGCCGTAATAGCGGAGAATGGAGGCAGGTATGACAGATTTATCTTATCTCTCTAGAATTAATTTACTTATATATTTAGGAATGGGTGCATATGGATTAAGCTTTTTATATGATACCTTTATACTGGATAACTTTTCTATATTAAACATTATTATGTTTTTATTCGCATGTTTTGTAATTGTTTTAATACACCTCAATATTAAAGTCTTACAACAAGAGATGGATAAAATTTTTGTAGTTTTAGATTCAACAGCTAACGGAAACTTTGAGCAACGTATTACAAATATTACTGCCAAAGGGAGAATAGGAAGAATCGCAAAACAGCTTAATAACATCCTTGATCAGTTTGAAACATTTATGAGAGAGATGAAAACTTCTGTAAATTATGCGAGTGAAAATGAATTTTTTAGAAAGTTCAATACACAAGGACTTAGTTCTGCTCTTGAATTTGGTGGAAATCACGTTAATGAAAGTGCAAAGGTTATGGAACAAACCTATAAGATGCAGCAACGAGCCGAACTAAACTCACAACTCAGCCTTATCAACAAAAATAATGTACAGCTAGAGTCTTTACAAGAGAGTTTCAGCGCAAATGCAAAATATTTAGAAGTTATCTCTCAAAGTATTATGAATTCAACACAGATGAGTATTGAGCGCGTCGAAGATGCAGAGAATGTAGGAACGAAATTAGATGGTTTAAATCAGCTTATCGATGTGAATGTGACATCAACAGAGATGTTGGAGAGTCGTGCAAAAGAGATTACTGAAGTGGTTGACCTTATTAGCGATATTTCGGATCAGACTAACCTGCTTGCACTCAATGCTGCGATTGAAGCTGCCCGTGCAGGTGAACACGGCCGTGGTTTTGCAGTTGTAGCCGATGAAGTAAGAAAACTGGCTGAGCGAACGCAAAAAGCAACTGCTGAAATAAAAACAACGGTTCAGGTACTGCAACAAGAGAGCCGTGAGATGAGTGAAAGTTCAGAAAGCATGAGAGTCGTGATGGAAGAGTTCCATGAGATGATCGTAAAATTTAGTCAGAGTATGACTGAACTGCGTGATTCAAATACAGAATCTGAAAAACTGATCCAACAGATTGACGGGCGCATATTTATGAACCTGGTTATGATTGATCATGTACTTTTTAAAACAAATGCTTATGCTTCTTTTTCGGCAGGGAAAGTTGTGTCCGGCTCTACTGATCAACATAGTTGCCGTTTTACAAAATGGTATGAAACGGAAGGGAAAAAACTTTACGGTCATACGCAAAGTTATAAACTTGCACTCGAACCTCATGAAATTATACATAACAAAATAAAAGAATCTCTAGAGTGTTTAAAAAATAATAATTTAGATGAATGTATAGAGAAAAAAGAGAAGATCTTAAGCGATTTCCAACAGATGGAAGAAGCAAGTGAAAAACTCTTTAGACTCACAGAAGCTATGGTAGAGGAAGCATAGAAACAAGGACTAAGAAGAGTACCGGAGGAGTGACAATAAGTCCGAATTTTGAATAAGACCAGAAGCTTATTTGAACTCCTTTTTTCTCTAGAGAGTGTAACCACAGTAATGTCGCTAAAGAACCAAAAGGTGTCATTTTCGGCCCCAAATTACAACCGATAATATTTGCATAGATCATCGCATCGTTTTTAATACCCTCTAAGGCAATATCCATCACCATAATTGTCGGCATATTGTTCATAATAGCAGATAAAAATGCAGATAAAAAACCTGTTCCTACAACCGCAAGAAATTGCGATTGTGTATTTAAGTAAGTAAGAACTTCTGCTATTTCAGCTGTAAGTCCCTGATTTTTTAAACCGTAGACTACTACATAAAGTCCAAGTGAAAACCAAACAACCTGCCACGGTGCTTCTTTGATGATATGCTTTGGTTCTACAGTTTTCATGGCACTTGCAATAATTAAGAAAATTACTCCTCCTCCAAGGGCAAAAACAGATACTGGAATGTTGTAACTATCTCCAATAAAATATCCTGCAAGTAACAGTGCTAAAAAGAACCAGCTAAATTGAAAGAGAGTTTTACTCTTTAATACATCATCAGGGTTTTTCAAAAGATCGATGTCCACAGTTTTTGGAATATCTTTTCTGAGAATAATATATAAAACTGCCATAGAGACAACAACACTTACAAGATACGGCACGGCCATATGAAGCATATACTCTTTAAATCCTATGTCAAAATAGTTGGCTGTTACGATATTTGTAAGATTTGAAAACACAAAAGGGAGTGATGCACTATCACTAATAAATCCTCCTGCAAGTAAGAAGGCTAAAATCGTTTTAGCATTTAGTTGCAGGATTCTCATTTTTGCTAAAAGAATAGGAGTCAGGATTAGTGCAGCTCCATCGTTGGCAAAAAGAGCTGAGACTATTGCTCCAAGTATGATCGAGTAAAAGAATATCTTTGTCCCGCTACCGTTTGAGAGTTTTGCCATCTTCAGTGCAGCCCACTCAAAAAATCCAATCTCATCAAGTACCATTGAAAGAATGATAATACCTATGAATGCTAAAGTAGCATCCCAGATAATATCAAAAACAACTTTTACATCGTCAAAAGAGACTACGCCTAGTAGTAAAGCTACGATAGCACCGATTATAGCAGTAGTACCTATCTGTAAACCTTTTGGCTGCCAAATGATAAAGATGAGTGTTATTAAAAAGATAGATGCAGCGAGCAACATTGTGAGCCTTATAATTTTTTTGGAAAGTATATCAAGTTTGTTTTAATACATCAAGATATATTGATGTATACTGGGAATATTTATTGCTAATATAAGTTTTTAGAATTCTATATAAAGAAAAGTGAAGGCGATGTTATTATTAAAAAACTCAAATGAAAAGATATACTATTATAAAATTAATGTGTATCAGACGCTCTTTGGAGACTATCTGATTCAAAGAGAGTATGGAGGGATAAATAATAACAATCCGACCAATACGATCAAGTGCTATGCTGAGTCAAAAAAAGAGGCACTTTGCAAAGTGCTAGATATTATGGTTGATAAAAAGCAGTTGGGTTACCTCAAAGTATCTTAGATAAGGTAGTCTTGCCCAACTTTTTTGCAATAGGCCCCTAACATAGCGTGCTCAAAATCATTATTTGTAGAGTATTGATAACCAAACGTATCTTTCCATAGTTCATGCGGTTCCATACAAAGATAGAAAAATACTTTATCTTCTCCGCTTTGCCAAGGTGCGAAACTTTCATATGCATGTTTAAACATTTCTACTTTTGTTTCATATGGATAAGATGTTTTCCCACTTGCATCTTCGTGAGGAATTTGAGTTATCTTTGTTCTAAAGTCACGTGAACGGAGTTGTTTGATTACAGGTTTGATAAACGTTAATGTCCCAAAACTGACAAGTGCGACCTCTTTAGGAGTGAATGTTTCTAAAAGCTTTTTATACACCTCCTCATATTCACCAAGATATCCTACATATTCCACAATCGGATGGAAGTGAAAACCGACTTTTACACCTTTGTCAGCTACTTTTCTCGCGGCGTTGATCCTTTTTTCAAGAGAAGCCGTAAGGTGTTCTTCATTATCTATAATAGTTTGGGTATTTAAACTCCATGTACATAAGATATTTTTCGGTACATCATTTTCTAAAAAGTAAGAGATGTTGTCGGACTTTGTTTTAAACTCTAAGATCACGTTTGGATTGTTTCTAGCAAACTCAAAAAGAGAGTCTAAAAGTCCTTCACGGTTCCCCCACATTAAAGAATCGGAACTTTGACCTGTTCCGATATGGTACGTTTTATTTGGATCGAGGTTTAGATTTTTAAGCTTTTCGTGAAAGTTGGAATCAAACGTTACATTATTTTGGTTGTAAAAACTCTGTATTGAGCAGTAAGAACAATCAAAACCGCAAGATTCGACTGCATCAAGTGTTAAGAGGTTACAACATCTTGTTTTTTCACTTGCAACGGGACAAAGTCCTAGTCCAAACCCCTCTTTTGGTTTTGAAGTGAAGGTGAACTTCTGTTCTTGCGGAATATTTTTGAGTGTAAAGTTCTCATATGAATTCGGTTTGTCTCGGAGTGTTTCATATGCTCTTTTCAGTCTGGAGAAAACAACTTTCTTTTGTTCATGATCGGGGAAAATATCTTGTATATTTCCCTCATTCCATAACTCAAGATCTCTTGCAATATCTATGATCTGCTTAAGCTCTTGATGAGAGAATTTCAGCTCATACGCTTTGTTTTGTATAAACTGTTGATCCCCGTCACTGAGTTTGGAAAAAAATGTATTTTGTATCGCTTTATTAAATTTCTCTTCATAGCTATTCATAAAGCGAATTTTATCCTAAAAAACTTAGCTAGTTTATAGGGATTATTTTTACTTTTGGTTTTTTCAACTCTTTTTTCTTAATTGTGATTGTCAGAATCCCGTTTTCATAATTTGTTTCTAAACTGCTCTGAATAATATTCTCAGGAAGTTGAATAGCTTTTTGGAAAGAGCCGTAATAGATCTCACGTCTTATATATTTACCATTCTCTTTTTTCTCTTCGACCTTGTGTTCTTTTTTTCCTGAGAGTTTAAGGATATTTTGTTCATCAAGTGAGAGTTGTATATCTTTTTTATCAACTCCGGCTAGATCGAACTCTATCACTATCTCATCTTTCTTATCCTGAACATTTGTTCTTGGATAGTTGTAGTTTCCTATGGCGGAGGCATTCATATGGGATTCTACTAATGAATTCATATATTTACCCATTTTTTCAAATTCATCTTCATAAGGGTCATTGATAAATACGGTACCTGCAAATGCAACACTTGCTAAGATTGAGCTAAAAGCCAATGTCTCAATTATACGTTTCATACTTTACTCCTTAAGTTTGTTTGGGAATATCCCCTTAGAGGAATAATTTTATAAGCTATTTTTTAACCTGAAGTAAATAGTTGATTATTTCAATAGCAGCTGTGAAGTTTTCTCAAGCAGTTTTTGGAGACTCTTGATCTTAATGTTTTTTCTGCTTGTTTCTATAATATTGTCAGCTTTGAGTTGTTTTAAAGAGCGCTCAATCACGTGTCTGACAGTCCCTAAAAGTTTTGCGATCTCGGAATTTGAAAGATTTTGAAGAAGTTGGTATTTGAAATGTTTTTCAGGGTTGATATTGTCTACTAAAAGGTTTATGAGACGATCTTGTGTACTATAAAGAGCAATATCGGTAGTCAGCTCTTCAGTATGACGCATCTGAGCAGCAAGATAAGGAAAGAAGTTTTTACCGAATGTGGGATCGTTTTCAAGCCAGTATCTTACCCGCTCAATTGGAAGTTTTAACACTTTACAATCTTCTAAAATCTCATACATTACGTCATGGACTTGATTATCAAGTAAGGAAATCACATCAAACATATCTCCACGTCTATATATAAATATAGTCTGCTCTTTCGAGTTTTCAAAATTTATCTGATATGTTTTAATTCTGCCATCGACAACTATGTAAAAATCTTTTAAAAGATCATCTGGATGAAAAACATTTTCCCCTTTTTTAAATTCTAAAGAGGATGCATACTTGTAAAATTCATCTTCAAAGCTTTTATTTAAGTTATCGAGTAGCTCTATCTCATGTGATTCTTTTTGCATTCTGATATTCTAACAAAAGATATTCAAAATGATCAAACTTTTATTAGTTAATAATTAATGTGAGTTGTGATTTAACCTGGTAAGAGAGATGTTTTAGTTTTCTTACATTTGTATACTCTACACTTTTGTATGAAGCATCAAGTTCATTAAAGTATTGTTGATAGATAAAAAGGTATGCCATCATCGGATCTTCAAGCTCCTCATCCAGACATAGATCTTCTAAAACAAGTTTCACCTCTTGAAAATGTGTTTGAAATTTTTTAGCAAGTTTTTTACTTGGCTTTTTGAGATATTTGTGTTTTGTTTTTGTCAGTTTATCCCATGCATCTAGCAAAGGTGCATAACCGGTAGAATGAATTAGTTTGTTAAAGCCTATCAAGCCATCAAGTGATTCTTGGTAATGTTGATTGATTTGCGGATGATTAGAGTTCATTTTTTTATAGAGGGCTGCTATGATCGTACTGTAGCTATTAATATTTTCTTTGATTTTGTTTTTTGAGTCTTTATCTATATCGAGATTGTTTATATCGGCATGTAAATTTGTAAGAGAACTTTTAAAAGTATCATACTCTAAATACTGTCCCCTCTTAGTAATACTGTTACCTATACTTGATATAGCTCTGTATTTTTGGATCGCTTGTTGTGACTCTTCTACACCAAATAAAGAGACTTGAAAAAATAAAGAAAGAAAAACAAAGAAGACAAATTTCATAATGGAACCTTTTTGAATTTTTTAAAATCTTACTTGAGCTTTATTACCCGGGAATAACATTTTGTTAACAAAAGGCTGACAATTTGCAATATTTTATTCGATATGTAAAGAGCTAACTTATAATTATAGAAAAATTATTTGGATCGTAAAATGGTTTTAGGAAAGTGTCCTTATTGTGATAACGGTGAAATAGAAGTAAGAGATAAAGAGGTACGAGGGAAAAAAGTAAAACTCTATGCCTGCTCAAATGCTCATTGGAAAACTGAAGACGGTGAGATGTTTGAACTACGAGAAGATGCTAGTTGTAATTTTCGTATATGGCAAAACTCTTTGGCAAAGTATGGAAAATGGCTTAGTTATAAAGAGGTACGGGAACTCCTTGCTGAACAAGAGCTTGAAGTGGAATTTGTAAGTAAAAAGTACGGGAAAAAAATAAACTATACAAAAACAATAATACTTGATCAAGAGTATGGTGTGAGTGTACTATGGGAATAGATCCATTTGAAAAAAAGTGAAATTTGCCGATATAGTTTGAGATAAATTTGACAAAAGGAGTTGTCATGAAAATTGCATCGAGTGATATCGGGATGGGAGCTAATTATAGTAAAAATTCTCTTACATATGAATCTGAACGTTTAGAACAATGGATTGGTTCTAGAGATCCACAAGAGAGAAGAGATGACAAAGTCCAACTTTCTAAAAAATATAAAGAGCTCTCTGTCGATAAAAGAGAAGATGATTTAGAATCATTAGACCCACAGTTGAAAAAAATTATTTTAGCGTTAGAGATATTAACGGGTAAAAAGATTAAAATAGCTCTTTTTCGTCCAGAGGAGCAAAACAGTTCACAGCCACAAGCCAGTCAAAAGGCAGGTTGGGGAATTGATTACAGTTATGAAAAAACTGAGGTGAGTTCACAGAAATTACAGTTCGCTTCACAGGGAAATGTTGTCTTGGAAGATGGAAGAAAAATTGATTTTAAGCTCTCTTTTTCTATGCAGCAGAGTAGTGTGAAACATGAATCTGTGTCTTTTAAAGCAGGCGATGCTTTGATTGATCCATTAGTAATTCAGTTTCAAGACGGTGCTGTAGAGTTTTCAAACACGAAAACAAGTTTAGATCTTGATCGTGACGGAAAAGATGAAGAATTTTCGTTTGTCGGAAGCGGCAGCGGATTTTTAACACTTGATAAAAACAGTGATGGCATTGTGAATGATGGAAGTGAACTATTTGGTCCAAATTCAGGGGATGGATTTACAGACCTGCGTCAATATGATAGTGATAACAATAACTGGATAGATGAAAATGATGCCGTTTTTGATAAACTGAGTATATGGACAAAAGATGAAAACGGAAATGAAAACTTTTACTCTTTACAAGATGTAGGGATCGGGGCATTATATCTTCAAAATATTACAACACCTTTTGAATTTGATGAGGGTAACCTTGCAAAAAGTTCAATTTTCTTGAGAGAAAATGGTTCAGCCGGTGTAATAAGTGAGGTTGATCTAAAGGTATAATCTAACCTTAATAAAATTTTAACCTTATCTTCTGTATAATTCCCATCCACTTTACTGTTTTACAAAAGCTAGAGTATTTTTATCTACACTATATATGGTATATATAAAAGTATTGGCAAGCAAAAAAAGGCTTCGCCTAAAAACAGTCAAAGATATAAATTTGAGGAGACTTTCAATGAAAGTACGTGCTTCAGTAAAGAAAATGTGTGATGACTGTAAAGTTATCAAGAGAAAAGGGATTGTTAGAGTAATCTGCAAAAACCCTAAACATAAACAGAGACAAGGATAACCATGGCTCGTATTTCTGGTGTTGATTTACCTAAGAAAAAACGTGTAGAGTATGGTCTAACATACATCTACGGTATCGGTTTACATACTTCTCGCCTTATCTTAGATGCGACAGGTATTGATTATAACAAAAGAGTTTTCGAACTTAATGAGGATGAAGTAGCTGCAATTACTAAAGAGATCCGTGAAAACCATATGGTTGAAGGTGATTTACGTAAAAAAGTTGCTATGGATATTAAAGCACTTATGGATTTAGGTTCATATAGAGGTCTTCGTCACCGTCGTGGTCTTCCATGTCGTGGTCAAAAAACTAAGACTAATGCTCGTACTCGTAAGGGTAAAAAGAAAACTGTTGGCGCAGCGTAAGGATTTAAAGTATGGCAAAAAGAAAAGCTGTTAGAAAAAAAGTTGTAAAGAAAAACGTATCACGTGGTATTATCCACATTTCTGCATCTTTCAATAATACATTAGTAACTATTACTGATGAGATGGGAAATATGATTGCGTGGAGTTCTGCTGGTAGCCTTGGTTTCAAAGGTTCTAAAAAATCTACTCCATTTGCTGCTCAAGCTGCTGTTGAAGCTGCTGTTGAAAAAGCGCAAGTGCATGGTATTAAAGAACTAGGTATTAGAGTACAAGGTCCAGGTTCTGGTCGTGAAACTGCAGTTAAGTCTGTAGGTGCAATCGAAGGTATCCGTGTTACATTCATGAAAGATGTAACTCCATTACCACACAACGGTTGTCGTGCGCCTAAGCGTCGTAGAGTTTAAGGAGGTTAACAAATGGCAAGATATAGAGGTCCAGTAGAAAAAATCGAAAGAAGATTTGGTGTTAGCCTAAACCTTAAAGGTGAGCGTCGTTTAGCAGGAAAATCTGCTTTAGATAAACGTCCTTACGGTCCAGGTCAACACGGTCAACGTCGTAAAAAAGTTTCTGAGTATGGTTTACAACTAAACGAGAAACAAAAAGCTAAATTCATGTATGGTGTATCTGAAAAACAATTCCGTGCATTATTCGCAGAAGCTAAAAGAAGAGAGGGTAATACAGGTACAAACCTTATTACTTTAATCGAGCAAAGACTTGATAACCTAGTATACAGAATGGGATTTGCATCTACTCGTAGATTTGCACGTCAGTTAGTTACTCACGGTCACATTTTAGTTGACGGTAAAAAACTTGATATCCCTTCATACCGTGTTAAACCAGGTCAAAAGATTGAAGTTCGTGAATCAAGCAAACAAAATGCTCAGATTCAAAGAGCTATCGAACTAACAAACCAAACAGGTCTTGCTCCATGGGTAGACATCGATGCTGATAAAGTATTCGGTATTTTTACTCGTTTACCAGAGCGTGAAGAAGTTGTTATTCCTGTAGAAGAGCGTTTAATCGTTGAGCTTTACTCGAAATAATAATTAATAAAAAAGGCGTAAAAGACATGAAAAAGATTAAAACTACTCCACTTGCTCCTCAAGAGTTTGAGGTAGAACAAATTAGTGAGAATGAAGCAAATATCATAGCATATCCTTTTGAAACTGGATATGCTATCTCTTTAGCTCATCCACTTCGCCGTTTTCTATTAAGCAGCTCAGTTGGTTATGCTCCTGTTGCTATTAAAATTGAAGGTGCTAAACACGAATTTGATTCAGTTCGTGGTATGCTTGAAGATATCTCTGATTTTATTTTAAATCTTAAAGAGATTCGTTTCAAACTTAACAATGAAGCAACAGAAGCTGAGATTAACTACAGCTTCACAGGTCCATGTACTATTACTGGTGCTGATCTTAGTAATGATGAAGTTGAAGTTGTAACGCCAGAGGCACATTTAGCAACTTTAAATGAAGACTCTACACTTAACTTCAACATCAAAATTGCTCAAGGTATCGGGTATGTTGCTAGTGAAGACACTTCTGATGATTTAGCTGAAGGTTATATCGCTTTAGATGCATATTTCACTCCTGTTAGAAGTGCAACATATGATATCCAGCATGTACTTGTAGAAGACAATCCTAATTTTGAGAGAGTTGTAATGAACATCAAAACTGATGGTCAAATCTCTCCTGTTGATGCATTTAGAAACTCTTTAGAGGTTATGTATGCTCAACTTGCTGTATTTAACTCAGAAATTAGTATTAAAGCTCCAACAACAATTGAGAGAGTTGAAGAGTCACCGGACCTTAAAAAACTAATGACTAACATCGATAGTTTAGGTTTAAGTGCTCGTAGTTTTAACTGCCTTGATCGCTCAAGTATTAGATTAATAGGTGAGATTGTACTTATGAGTACAAATGACCTTAAAAATGTTAAAAATCTTGGTAAAAAATCTTACGATGAGATCGTAGAAAAAGTTCAAGAGTTTGGTTTCACAGTTGGTGCTGATTTAGCTGATGATGTAGTTACTGCATTAAAAAAGAAAATAGAAGCAACTGCTAAGTAGTCTGCTTAAAGAAAAGAGGAAGAAGATATGAGACATCGTCATGGATATCGTAAACTTGGACGTACAAGTGCTCACCGTAAAGCACTTTTACAAAATCTAAGTATTTCATTAATTGAACATGGTAAGATTGAAACTACTGCTGTTAAAGCAAAAGAACTTCGTTCTTACGTTGAAAAACTAATCACTGTAGCTGGTAAAGGTGATAGCAATGCACATAGAGCTGTATTCGCTACTTTACAAAACAAAGAAGCTACAAAAAAATTAGTAAACGAAGTAGCTCCTAAATACGTTGAGCGTGCTGGTGGTTATACAAGAATCACTAGAACTCGTATTCGTCGTGGTGATGCTACACCAATGGCTTTCATCGAGCTTGTTTAATTAGCTAAGTTTAACGCTGAGTTTTCTCAGCGTGGACTTTTACACTTTTATTTTATCTTTCATTACACAAAAACTTCCACATTCTAAAATACTTATACTAAGGACTTATAAATGAGTAGTTTCGCATTTGGAACTTATAGAGTTACCGATCTAAACCCTTTACATATTGAAGCTTTAAAAGAAGCATTGTATTCGGGAATCAAACTTATCGATACATCCTCAAACTATACAGACGGCGGTGCGGAACGTGCGATCGCAAAAGCATTAAATAGCATAGAACAAGAGTATAGAGATGTAGAGATTGTAAGTAAGTTTGGATATATTCAGGGGACGAATATGATGCTTCATAAGGAGAATCCTTTTGAAGAGGTTGTAGAGTATAGCCCTGAGTGCTATCATTCGATCTCCCCGTCATTTATGCAAGATCAACTAAAACGTTCATTAGAGAGACTGCAGCTAAATAAAATAGATTGCTATCTGCTTCATAATCCGGAGTATTTTTTATATGACGGTTTGAAAAAAGGTCTTCAGAAAGAAGAGATACTTGATCAGATGTATCAACGTATCTATAAAGTGTTTGTAGCATTAGAGAAAGAAGTTCAAAACGGCACTATTGGCTCATACGGGATCAGTTCAAACTCTTTTTCAAAACCTGAAAATGCAGATGATTTTTTACCATATACAGATTTACTAACATTGGCAAAAAATGCTGCCATTGAAGCGGGTAGTGAACAACATAGTTTTACAACGCTACAGCTTCCTATCAATCTGTTAGAGCAAGAGGGCTTGAAATGTGCAACTTGGGCAAAAGAAAACGGTCTAAGAGTGCTTGTTAACCGTCCACTAAATGCTTTTAAAGACTCGTTAATGTTTAGACTGGCTGATTATGATGAACCGTTAGATTATTATCATAACCTGAATGAACTGCTTGAAGTATGTGATACAGAGGCATTAAAACCACTTTTTAACTTGATTGAGCAGATGGATGAGAATAAACATAAATATGGTTGGATAGGTGATTACGATATGTTCGTAAACTCTCAAATAATTCCCCATATTAAAAAAACTATTGAAAAGCTTGATAAAGAGGTAATAGAAACACTTCTTGCTTATATTGACAGGTTTTTAGTATCATATAGAGATATGGTAGCTTATGAATGCTCAAAAGCTACAAGGATTCAGTTGAAAAATCTACTTGAAGATTGTGATAAAAAACTGCAAGAGTGTGCATTCGAATTTTTGCAGAATCAGGACTCTATAGATTATATTCTTGTAGGGATGAGAAAACCGAGTTACGTCGCGGAAGTTCTTGCTTTAAAAGAGTAGCTAAACAGATATTTTTAGCACTTGTTAAGTGATTTTATCATATTTTATGATTATAAAATAATAGAAGGATGAAAATGATTCCATTTACAGATGAAGAACTGATGGAGCCGGTAAAAGCCGTTATAGACAAGGTAAGACCTTCTTTAGCGTTAGATGGCGGTGATATCGATTTTATTACAGTAAAAAATGGGAATGTATATGTTCAATTAAAAGGTGCTTGTGTAGGTTGTTCTTCAAGCGGAACAACTTTAAAGTATGGAGTTGAACGTCAATTAAGAATGGATATCCATCCAGAGTTATGTGTAGTAAACGTACCTTTTGGAATGGAGAATGATATCGACAATCTATAAGGATTTAAACAAGAATGGGCAATATTAGTAAACATAAAATATTAGATCAGGCTAAAGAGAGTTTTTCTAAAGAGGACTATAAAGTAGCATTAGAAAAATTCGCTGAAGTTCTACAAAACTTTCCAAACTCTAAAGAGGCTTATAATGGCGTTATTTTGTCTGAAATGGCTATGAGCGGGGAGGGTGGAGCTGAGGCTTTATTTGATTATTATGAGATACTAAAAGAGGAAGACAAAGAGGAAGCTGATGCGATTATGAGTGAAATCCTGAAAAACATGGATGGTACAATCGAACAGCTTGGACAAGTGTTTGCTCAGCCTTTACGTGAACGTTTAGAATATGAAGACGGGATCCTTTACAGTGACTTTCAAAAACTTTTAGATGAAGGTGGTGATTTTAAAGAGATCTTCGAAAACATTATGTTTTCAACACGAGTGATAATTAGTGACAGAGATGATTTTATAGACTTTTTAGAAAAACTGATTGAACACGATTTTGCAGATATGGCATTAAGCTATTTAGAAAATGCTTTGAGTGTTTATCCAAGTGACAAGCTTCTTAGAAAACTACTTAAAAAGCTAGCTAAAGGTAAGGGAAAAAATTCTTGAAAATAGCTTTACCAGACCACGACTATAAATATGTAACTGAAAATTCTCAAGAGTGTGATTCTGAGACAGCTTTCGTTTTAACGACACAAAATGAAAAATATCTTCAAAATGCAAAAGATAACGGTGCGCATTCAATCATAAAAGTTGAAGATATAGCAGATGCTTTTGGTGTAAATGATATTAAAATCATTGGTATTACGGGGACAAATGGAAAAACTACAACGGCAAGTGCCCTGTACTCTTTTTTACTTGATCTCGGATACAAAGTTGGTATGCAAGGTACACGCGGGCTTTTTATTAACGATGAAGTTATAGAAGGTAAAACACTTACTACACCTTCCGTGTTAAATACTTACAAACATATCTATCAAGCACGTGACATGGGATGTGATTTTTTTATTATGGAAGTGAGCTCTCATGCAATTGTGCAAAAACGTATAGAGGGTTTGAATTTTGAGTTAAAAATTCTTACAAACATTACGCAAGATCATCTTGACTATCATAAAACGCTTGAAGAGTATATACACGTAAAGAATAGCTTTTTCCAAGATGAAGGGAAAAAACTTATCAACAAAGATGAAGAGAGAGCAAAGTTCAACTTTAAAAATACCTATACATACGGTATAGAGAACCCTGCAACTTATAAGCTTATGGCATACTCTTTAAATGAAGGAAGCAGCGGAATTATTCAGCACTTTCAAGAGATAGTTCCTTTTACAGCTTCACTACACGGCTTTTTTAACCTTTATAATCTTATGGCAGCTATCTCGGCAGCACACTTGCTAACGGGTAAAAAACTTGAAGAGATAGCAGATGTAGTTGATAATTTTGCAGGTGTGAGCGGGAGAATGGAACAAGTTTGTGAACTCCCTAATGTCATTGTAGATTTTGCTCATACTCCAGACGGTATGGCACAAGTGCTTAATGCTCTTAAAGAAAAAGAACTTATTGTAGTGTTTGGTGCAGGTGGAGATCGTGACAGAAGTAAAAGACCGATGATGGGTCGTGTTGCATCTAACTTGGCTAAAAAGATTATTGTAACAACTGATAATCCACGTTTTGAAGAGCCTGAATCTATTGTAGAAGATATCCTTTCCGGGATAGAAGACAAATCAAATGTAACGGTTGAGTTAAATCGTAAAAAAGCTATTGAGATGGCTTTAGATATGCAAGAGGAAGATGAAGTGGTCGTAATCCTTGGAAAAGGGGATGAGAGTTACCAAATCATCTATGATCAAAAACTTCCGTTTGATGATAGAGAAGTGGTGAGAGAGCTTTTAAATATCTAAAGACTCTCTTAGTTTATAGTATAACTTACGCTTCTTGTAATATTTGTTTCGTTGTCATCAGGAAATACCGTAGCGTTAATTTCCGTCGTTCCTGCTATTAAAGTTATTGTAGTAACTCCATCAACAGTTGTATAGGTAGCACTGTTATTCATATCCCAAACTATATTGTTGTAAATGATTCCAGTAGTGTTGTCTTCATAAGTAGCATTTGCCTGAAACTCATAATCACCAGTAGCATTAACATCTGCACCATTTTTTTCTGAAATATTAAAATCAACAAGTTTTACAGAGTTTACAGTGAGCGTGTCTTCAAAGTCTCTGTATGAGATAGTAATATTTACATCACCGCCGTTTTTGTATCCACCGCTGATAGAACTTCCATTTGCAACAACGATTGAAGAATCAGAACTGATCCAAGTAACCGTATCTGTTGCATCACCGTTTGAGCCATCCGTGTGAAGTACCGTAGCTGAAAGTGTTACAGCATTGTTGGCAGAATATATTTGTGAAACACCGGCATCGATACTGATCGAATCAATATCTGTAATTACAGGTGCTGTTGTTGTCTCTTTACAGCCTAAAAAAAGAAGAGAAAGAAGTAAAGAGCTATATAAAGTTTTTTTCATGACTGTATTTCCTAAAATCTAAAGTTAACGCCGATATAGCTGTTTTGTTGGTCTGAACTTATCTCTTGCAATTCATCTAAAAGATTGAATTTTTCATATGTAATTGATTTATAGAGGTAACCTATCTCAAAATCAACATGTTCACTCATTGGGATAAACACCCCTCCGCCGAAGTTAAAAGAACCATATGTAACGCTTGTTTGCAAAGTTCTCTCAACATCCATTGAACCTGCACCTATACCCACTTTAACAAAAGGGTTAAAGAATAGATCAAAATCAAATGCTTTTAGCAGCTCAACGTTAAAGCCGTATTTATCACCGTCATTAGGAGAGAGAATATTTGAATCGTTTTTAGCATAATCGATTGAGAACTCTACTGCATAGGCATTGATATCACCATATCCGATTTTTAAGTTGATATTCTCAGTCGTGTTAAAAGCTTTTTTCTTAGTTGTAGTAAAAATTTCATATTGGTAAGCGGCATTTGCACCTACATAAATTTTTGCCTCACCGTAGAGTGTAGAAAGTAGTGTAAAAAATAGTAAAAGTTTTTTCAATTTTAATCTTTCCTGCGTAGTTAATTGTGTTGAATTATATCTAAAAACTTACAAACAAGCTTAAAAAACCAAATTTATTTATGCCTCTTAGAATAAAGTTCCAAGAATTTTGCTATAATTTCAAAAAAAAATTAAGGAATGACTTTATGGGTATCCCTCAACCAGCTTTTTATATCTTCAAATGTGAGCAGTCAGCTCCTCCAGGTATGCCAAAGCCATCATGTGTAACACCTCAAACTCAAGACCTTTTCCAGTATCTAGCACAAAGTTTAATGAAACAAGGTGTAATGGGTACAGTTCAACCAATCAGAACATCTTGTATGAACAGATGTCAAATGGGTCCTGTTATGTTAGTAGAACCGGGTCATACAATGTATGCAGGATTAACTAAAGAAAAAATCGATAGAATTATTGAAGAACATATCTTAGGCGGAAACGTTGTTGAAGAGTATGTAATCGATAAAGAGATGTGGGATGAGCCAATCTCTCCTGCCGATATGAAAAAACAAATGGGAATGTAAATAGATGCAAATTGAAATGCTTTACAGCAAAATTCATCGTGCTACTGTTACAGATGCGAACTTAAACTATGTGGGTTCAATTACGATCGATGAAGAGCTTTTAGAAGCTTCAAAGATGAGAGTTGGACAAAAAGTTGAGATCTTAAACATCAACAACGGTGAAAGATTTTCAACTTACATCATTTTAGGTGAGCGTGGAAAACGTGACATCTGTTTAAATGGTGCAGCTGCAAGAAAAGTGCATAAAGGTGATAAAGTGATCATCGTTGCTTATGCTACTTATGATGAAAAAGAGCTTGAAACTTATAAGCCAAGAGTAGTTTTACTCAATGATGAAAATAATATCGACGAAGTTGTAGAGAGTATATAATGTTCGGCAATATGGGTGATTTAAGTGAAATGCTAAAAGGTTTTGAGCAACAAGCGCAAAGTCTTAAAGATGAACTGGCAAAAAAAACTTTCTCTGTAAAATCGGGCGGGGGTATGGTAGAACTTACTCTTAACGGTAACGGAGAGGTTATAGACTTAAACATCGATGATGAACTTTTAAGTGATAAAGACTCTTTACAGATTCTTCTTATTGGTGCAATCAATGATGCCAATAAAATGGTTCAACAAAACCAACAACAAAGTGCTATGGGCATGTTGGGTGGTATGAATCCGTTTGGTGGGAGTAAATAGGTGCTTTTTCGCCTATTTATTTTACTAAGCCTTCTATTATTAAACCTTTACGCTTGTAAAGATGGTTACTTCTCGTGTGTAGCAAAAACCAAAGATTCAAAAACAATCCAAAATGATTCTCTTTCTATCCCGATCAAGGGTGATAAACGACTTGTATATTCCAAAAAAATTCCTAATGCTAAAATTTTAAAACACGATCCTTTTTTAAACCTCTATATTATTAAAGACAAAAAACACTTTAAGTACCCTTTTGATATCAATATGCGCTTGCAGCTTGGCAGTGCAGCAGTTACAAACAAAACTTTTAAAGAGGGGAAAGTTCTTAAAGAACAGGTTGGACTCAACACCTTAGGAACTTACAGTGCAAAGATAAAAACCCCTGCACTTATCACAAGTTCATGTTGTGCATTAGAGGGGATACTCACACCTGATGGTTTTATAGACAAATATTATCTAAATAGATTTATTAATGCTAAATCAGCCGACTATGGAGATATCGGGATACGTGTTCAAGATGCAGGAAAGTGCATAAAAGTTATTGCGAGTAACCCTTATCTGAAAAACAATCCACTTAAACGTGGGGACTGTATCTTGGCGTTTGACGGAAAAAAAGTTTATTCATCGGCAGGCTTGATGAGAAAGATACTCTTTAGCAAAGTGGGTTCAAAGCATACTATCAAGATTAAAAGAGATGGGAAAGTTCATACTTTTAATGTTGTAGCAAACAAAAGAACCGGTGGGGGAGAGATTAGCGATACCTTCCTGGAGTTTCGAGGGATATTTTTTAATAAAAAACTCCATATAGTAGGTCTTAACCAGTACTTTAAAGATTACGGCATGAAGCTTGGTGATCGTCTTGTTCAGGTAAACGGTGTAAGAGTAAAAAACCAAGATGAACTTAGAGAGTATATAGAAAATTTTAAAGATTTCTCCTCTTTACTTTTTGAGAGAAATAATTTCCAATTTTTTGTAAATATTAAGTAGGTAAATTATATAATTTCATATGCAAAAATTTGAAGCTTTCTTACTAGACAACTTACCGATATCAGCATCGATCCATCCCGTATATGAAGATGCTTTACAAGAGATGTTAAAAGCTGGTGGAAAGCGTTTTCGTCCGGCGCTTCTTCTTGGTGTTGTAAAAGCTTTAAATCCGTTGATGCTGGAGAGTGCAAGACATGCTGCTTATGCGATTGAACTATTGCATACTTACTCATTGATTCATGATGATCTTCCGGCTATGGATGACTCTCCGCTTCGTCGCGGTAAGCCGACACTGCATATGGTCTATGATGAAGTAACTGCTATTTTGGTGGGTGATGCACTTAATACTTACTCATTTGAAGTACTTAGTGATGCCCCTTTTAGCGATGCAATGAAAGTAAAACTAATTCGTGAGCTTTCAAGCAACGGTGGTTTAAACGGAATGGTACTTGGACAAGCGATCGATTGCTATTTTGAAAACAAACCGTTACAGATTGAGGATATAAAAACACTTCATACAAATAAAACGGCAAAACTGATTGCAGCTTCAATGAAGATGGGTGCAATTATTTGTGGAGATGAAGAGCTATCTGAAAAACTTTATGAGTTTGGTATCAAACTTGGATTACTGTTTCAGATTCAAGATGATATTTTAGATGTGACACAAAGTTCTGAAGAGGCTGGAAAACTTACAAATAACGATGAAAATAAAAATAGTTTCGTAACTATTTTAGGACTAGATGAGGCGATGAAAGAGGCTAACAGTTTAGCTGATGAATTAACTCTAGAGATGCAAAGTTTTGATGAGAGTTTACACAGTGAATTGTCACCAATACTTACTAAGTATATA
Source organism: Sulfurimonas marina (assembly GCF_014905095.1). NCBI lineage: Bacteria > Pseudomonadati > Campylobacterota > Epsilonproteobacteria > Campylobacterales > Sulfurimonadaceae > Sulfurimonas > Sulfurimonas marina. The sequence continues at coordinate 230,600 of NZ_CP041165.1, forward strand.
AACAGACATAAATAAGAGATAGATCGATTTCTTAGTTAAATTATGCAATGACAAATCCTTTCTTTGGTCTGAGCATTACATAATCTAACTAAGAAGTCTACTTAAGCACAATAATAAACAAAAGGAAAAAAGAGATGAGTGATAACGTAATGCGCAAAAAGATGGCGGACTCTATAAGATTTTTAGCAGCAGATATGGTACAGGCTGCAAATTCGGGTCACCCGGGTGCACCTATGGGGCTTGCAGATATTGCTGTAGTTTTAAGTGAACACTTAAACCACAACCCGAAAAACCCATCTTGGTTAAACCGTGACAGATTAGTATTCTCTGGTGGACACGCTACTGGTCTTATCTACTCACTTTATTACCTTTGGGGATACGGTTTAGAGATCGAAGATCTTAAAAATTTCCGTCAGTTAGATTCTAAAACTCCTGGTCACCCTGAGTTTGGTCACACTGCAGGTGTTGAGATCACAACAGGACCACTTGGTCAAGGTGTTGCAAACGCTGTTGGTTTCTCAATGGCTAGTAAATTTATGGCTGCACAAGTAAATAGTGATACTGCTGATTTAATCGATCACAATGTGTATTGTTTATGTGGAGACGGTGACTTAGAAGAGGGAATCTCTTATGAAGCGTGTTCAATTGCAGGACACAATAAGCTTGATAATTTAGTTGTTATTTACGATTCTAACCGCATTACGATCGAGGGAAGTACTGATCTTAGTATCTCTGAAAATATCCGTGGACGTTTTGAATCTCAAGGTTGGGAAGTTTTAGAGTGTGACGGGCATAGCTATGATTCTATCGATATCGCTATCACTGCTGCAAAAGCTTCAACAAAACCGGCACTTATTATTGCAAATACTGTAATTGCTAAAGGTGCGGGAAGCTTAGAGGGAAGTCACCATTCTCACGGTGCACCGCTTGGTGATGATATTATTGCTGAAGCGAAAAAAGCAGCTGGTTTTGATCCTGAGAAAAAATTTCATGTAGATGAAGATGTAATGGCACGTTTTAGATGTGCGATCGAAGAGGGTGATCTACTAGAGCGTGAATGGATCCACAGACAAAAAACTATGCCTCTTTTAGAGCAAAACGAAGTACTTTCATCGTTAGAGAATCCTGATTTTTCCCGTATTGAGTACCCTGTATTTGACAAAGCTGATGCAACAAGAAGTACAAACGGTAAAGTTATGAATGCTATCGCTAAAGCTATTCCAAGCTTCTTAGGCGGTAGTGCAGACTTAAGCCCGTCAAACAAAACAGACCTTAAAGATATGGGTGTATTTCCAAAAGGAAGAAACATCTACTTCGGTATTCGTGAGCATGCAATGGCATCAATTACAAATGCAATCGCACTTTACGGACCGTTAATGCCGTTTAGTGCAACGTTCTTTGTATTCTCAGATTACCTAAAACCGTCAGCTCGTATTGCAGCACTTAGCGGAATCCAGCAGTTCTTTATCTGGACACACGACTCTATCGGTGTTGGTGAAGACGGTCCGACTCACCAGCCGATAGAACACCTTTCACAATTCCGTGCATTACCGAACTTCTATGTATGGCGTCCGGCAGATGGTGCAGAGAATGTTGAGGCTTGGAAAAAAGCTTTAGAGATGACAAAATCTCCTTCTGCATTTGTATGTTCACGTCAAAACCTTTCAGTTTTACCAACTGCTGTAAAAGGTGAAGCATCACGTGGTGGTTATCTACTTGCAAGTGATGAGAACGCTACTGTTACTCTAATGGCTTCTGGTAGTGAAGTTCAATTAGCTCTTGATGTAAAAGCGAAACTGAATGAGCAAGGTGAGAAAGTAAATGTTGTATCTGTTCCTTGTTACGATCTTTTCATCGAACAAGAAAAATCTTACATCGATGAAGTGATTGCACCTGAGACGAAAAAAGTAGCGATTGAAGCGGCTCGCGGTTTAGAGTGGTACCGTCTTGCTGATGAAGTTATCGGAATGGACAGTTTTGGTGCATCAGCTCCGGCAGGACAACTTTTCGAGAAATTCGGTTTCTCAGTTGATTCTGTAGTTTCAAAAATTAAATAATTATTTTTTAGAAGGGTTTGATTTCGATCGGTTTTGATCGAAACCTTCCCTTGTATTCCCTTTCAACATCCCCATCATCCCTTTGGAGTTATTACTAAAACCTCTGTTTCCATAAGAGTAATCATCTTTGCCTCCATGCATATCAATTTTTCCTTGTTCATATTGTGCAAAGACAGATGTACCTATTAGTAGTGTTAATAAAACTGTTTTCATTAGAGTTCTCCATACGGGGGAAGTGACATTATTCTGCTGTCTACAAAACCTTTTCCAACTGTGAAATGGTAGAGTGTCTGAAATTTATTATCTTGCAATCCTAAAAGAGAGTGAAACATATCATCCAGAAAACATCCTATCCCTGTCCCACTTAGTCCTAAGGAGGTTGCTTCTAGGTAAAGCTGTTGTCCAATAGCTCCACACTCCCAATATAACTCTTTGTATCTGTGTGCACCGAAGTTTTGCAGTTCGTTTGAAAAGCGTGTAAGCATCCCAAGAGAAAAAGCTCCATCACTTGCAATATCTTGAGAACAACTTATGTTTTTAGCCGCAAATGTGAAATCTCCCTCTTGAAGAAAGTAGAGATTTTCAAGCTCTGTCTCTTCCCAAAGATACTCTTGCTTCATTGAAGATTTTAAGCTCTGCAGATCAGTATCGTTTCTGATGAGTATATACAAACCTTGCTGCATCTCTTTTACACGGTGGACCATCAGTACCGGGTGAACTGCGCAACTTTTACCATCGAGTGAACTGCTTACGCTTTTAATGATTGTAAAGAACTGCTCTTTTGTGATCCATGAGAGCTCTTTATCCATAACATGGATACTTCTTCTTTGCAATATTACATCTTTTGACTCTCTTGTCGGAGCTTTAAGATAAGCGCTCGTTTCTATCTCTTCTTTGTGAATAGGAGTTGTTTGTGTCGCATCTTCAATAGCTGGGATGATATCCCACTCTTGCATAGTTGGGCTGAGTTTATTTGCTATACCGTCGTATTTTAAAGGAACCTCTTCATAAAGTTGATCGAGGTTGACAGCAGTTGCATGTTTTTCCGGTGTGATAAGTAAAAACATATCTGGCAGTTCTGTTTCAAAAAAACGTTCACTTTGATTAAGACCTAATATTTTTGCTAAATCTGCATCACTAATCCCATCTAACTTTTGGACACTCCATCCTAGCATGGCAGCAGAGGTTACTATGCTTTGCCAAGCGTGGCCGACATCAAGTTGAACATAACGAAATGCACGCTCACCATATTTCCATACCTCTCTCCAGGAGATGCTTGAGAGTGCAACTATAAAACTTCCCTTAGGAAGTGAATTGAAAAAAGAGCTTTCAAACTCACTAAGGAGCTCTAGTTGATGATCTTTTGGCCCATAGTGGAAAAGGGCAGCTTTATCTGTTAGAAGAGGGGGTAAGATCAAGTAAGATTCTGTCGGGTGTAAATTACCGCTTGAAGCGTTACATCGTACAGCCCATTTATCAGCTCCTGCAGATTTCCAGGCTGCTATTGCCATAGAAAACTGTAGGAGTTGAGAGATAGATTCTTTACATAATGGTGCCTTTGGAACATCTGATGTATATAAAAGATGGTAAGGCGGTGTGTTGTGTTTAAGGGCTAAAGGGAGTTGCAGTTTTTGTGTCCCTTTATATTCCCGAAAAGGATTTGGTTGCGTAGCCCAGTCCATATAGCCGAGTGATCGGGCATATCTATTTTGATGATGTTTTGTCGTTTCGTGATAGTGCAATACTGTTTGTAAATTTTTATTCATATTATGAGTTTAATTATTTAATCTTAAAATTTGCTCTAAAAAAATATCGCATTTATTTGAATAGATTTTTTTAATTTTTCTCATGGTAAAAGGTGTTTATGAAATTTTCTGATTTAAAATTAACAACACCCTATTTAGAACTACCGGAATTATTCTATGATCTCGTTGAACCTATGCCGCTTCAAAAACCGTATGTGATGGCTACTTCACCAGCATGTGCAGAGCTTTTAGGTGTTGATGAAGACTTAGATAGGGATGAGAAACTTTTAAGTATTGTAAATGGGAGTGAAAAACTTGAGGGTTCAAAAACTTTTGCTATGTGTTATGCGGGGCACCAGTTTGGTTATTTTGTCCCCCGTTTAGGTGACGGGAGAGCTTTGAACCTCGGCAAGGTAAACGGACAGAATCTGCAGCTTAAAGGTTCCGGGCTTACACTCTACTCCAGACGTGGAGACGGGCGGGCGGTAAAACGCTCGAGCATTCGTGAATTTTTAATGAGTGAAGCTATGCACGGTTTGGGAATAGCTACTTCACGTGCATTGGCTTTGATAGGAAGTGATACAGACGTAGCACGTGAGAGCTTGGAAAAAGGTGCTATCGTTTTACGTGTATCACCGACATGGATCCGTTTTGGAACTTTTGAGTATTTTAAAACGCGTAGAAAGTATGAGAAGCTACAACTTTTGGCAGATTATGTGATCGAGGAATCTTTCCCAGAATTGCAGGATCATGAGGAGAAATACTTCAAAATGTTTTCGAAGATTGTAGAAAACAGTGCAAAAACTGTTGCACGCTGGCAGAGTGTGGGTTTTAATCACGGTGTTATGAATACTGACAATATGTCGATAGACGGTCGCACAATAGATTACGGTCCCTATGCGATGCTCGATGATTATGAGGCAAACTATATCTGTAACCATACAGATGTAGAGGGGCGCTACTCATTTAAAAACCAACCCAGTATTATGCAGTGGAATCTTTCAGTTTTAGCAAATGCCCTTTCACCTATGGTGAATATTATAAAGATGAGTAAGTTAGTGGAGAAAGATTTTATCTCTATCTATGAGAGTGAATATCTTGAACTTATGAAAAATAAGATGGGACTTTTTGAAGAGGATGAAAACGATATCCCGCTTATACGCTGGATGCTTGGTAGTTTAGAGAGCAGCGTTGTAGATTACAGCCGTTTTTTTAGAACCCTTTCTACTTATGACGGAGATAAGTCTGAGATATTGGCACTATGTGAATATGAAACACCTCTGAAAGAATGGTTAGAAGGGTATGATGAAAGAGTTCAAAAAGAGCAACTCTCACAACAAAAGCGTTCAAAAAAGATGTTGCAAACAAATCCAAAGTTTGTACTAAAAAATCATCTTTTACAAGAAGCGATCGAAAAAGAGGAGGAGGGTGATTTTAGAATGATTGAAGATCTTTTAAAAGTGGCACTTGATCCATTTAGCGAGCATGAGGAGTTAGAGTATTTAAATATTCCGACACCGCCGCGTAGTAAAAACCTAAAACTTTCATGTTCATCATAAAAGAGCTCTTTTTAACGGAACTCTTTTAAAAAACTTTCAAACTCTTCAAACTTTAAGGGTTTAGAGTAAAAATACCCTTGTACTTGGTTGACTCCGAGTTCTTTGAGAATTTTAATATGTTCCTCTGTTTCTGAACCTTCGGCTACTATGTTTTTATTTAATGATTGAGATAAAGCTATAATTGATGAAACTATTGCTTTGTCATTCTCATCTTTGTCTATATCAAGTACAAAACTTTTATCGATTTTAATTGTACTTGCAGGGAGTTGTTTTAAGTAGTTGAGAGATGAGTATCCTGTTCCAAAATCATCGATGGACATTTTGATACCCAGAGCACTAAGTTGACGAAGGATATCTAATGAAGATTCTATGTTATTCATTACTTGTGTTTCTGTTATCTCCAAGTCTATAAACTCTCTTTTTAGTCCTACCTTATCTATAATTTTTCTAAAATCATCAAGAAAACAGTTTTGCTCTAACTGCTTACTCGAGATATTTATGGAAACAGTTAGATCGTTAAAACCTGAATCGTGTAATTTTTTTGTATCTTCGAGAGCTTTTTCAAGTACCCATAGTCCAATATTATAGATGTGACCGTTGTCCTCTGCTTTTGGTATAAATATTTCAGGTGAAATAAAACCAAGTTTTGGATGTATCCATCGAATAAGTGCTTCCATCCCATATACGGTATTTGTATCTATATTTATCTTAGGCTGGTAGGTAAGATGAAACTCATTGTTTTCCAAAGCAGTGTGTAGAGCAGTTAATATTTGCATTTTTTCAGCAATTGATGTATTCATAGAGCTGGAATAAAACTCATAATTGTTTTTACCTTGATTTTTTACATGGTACATAGCTGTATCGGCTAAACGAACCATCTCATCATATGTTTGTGCATCATCGGGATAGATACTGATTCCGATACTGGCACCTGAAAAAAACTCTGTACTCTCTAGAAGAAACGGCTGTTTAAAAATATCTATAATCTTTTGTGCCAAGGTTCCTAAACTGCTTAAAGAATGCCAGTTTTGAACCAAGATGGCAAACTCGTCACCACCAAATCTTCCTACAGTGTCCTCTTCTCTAAGAATGCTTTTTATTCTCATGGCAGCATCTTTTAAAAACTGATCACCTACTAAATGACCTAACGTATCGTTGATATTTTTGAAGTTGTCCAGATCGATAAAAAGGAGTGCAATCTGTTTTTGGTGTCTCTTGGCTAGACTAACGTAGTTTTCAAATCTTTCTTGAAAGAGTATTTTATTTGGTAGTTTAGTAAGAGCATCGTAATATGCTAGATTGTTAATTATTTGCTCTTGCTCTTTTTTATGTGAGATATCGCTTGATATGGCGATATAGTTTGTTATCTCATCATCTTTTTTAATTGCGACTATAGAGGTCTCTGAAATATATGTCTCTCCATTTTTTTTACGATCAACTATCTCCCCCTGCCAGCTCCCTTTTCCAGAGATCTCTTCCCACATCTGCTTATAAAACTCTTTATCGTGCCAACCTGAACTTAAAAGATTTGGGCTTTTTCCAAGGAGCTCTTTCTCTGTATATCCTGTTGTTTTACAAAAACTGTTATTCACTTTTAAGATATGCTGTGCAGAGTCTGTAATAACTACACCGTCGGTCATATTTGAGAATACTTTAGAGGAGAGCAGCAGTTCCTTTTCATCTCTTTTGCGTTCACTTATATCGCGCACTAAAACGAAAAAGCGTCCCCCTTCAATCTCGGAAAAACTAACAGAAACTTCGACGGGGTATCTTTCTCCATTCTTTTTAATGTGAATTGTTTCAAAGGTTTCATTGCCGTATTGAATGATATGCTCAATGTGTTTTTTTGTCTCTTCTTCAGATTCGATCGCTTCAACGTTTTGTATGCTCATAGTTAGTAATTCATCTATAGAATAGCCAGACATTTTACTATAAGAAGAGTTCACTTCTAAAAGGTTACCGGACATATCTGCCATCCAATAACCGTCATTTGTTGTTTCAAGGATAGCATTATGGTAAATGTTTTCTTGCTTTTGATCATTAAAAATTTTTTGAAATTCTGTAAGAGTTGCCTGAAGCGTATATTTTGTGAGTTGGTTTGTCTCTATATAAATTTCATAATCTGAAAGATTATTTGCAAAAAAAGATTTGAGTATAGAGTTTTCAAGCTCTATAGGTAGTAAAAAAATCTTATCAGGCGTAGCATGATGTTTTAGCATCAATTTTATATAAGCAGGTATTACACTACAATCTTGAAGATTGTTTTTTCCCAATATTTGATCGAGATAACAATCAAATAATTGAGTTGCAAAAGGAGTCCTAAACGTATCAATTTCAATATCGTAAGCATTCAAGATATTTTGAGTCTCTTTAGAGCTTAACCAAACATCTAGTATATTTTCTTTATTATCTATTAAAAGGTCAATTATTTGAGCTGTTTTTTTAAATTTCACTACAATACCTAAGAGAGTTTTTATAGATTATAACCTAATAGAATATTTCAAGCAAGTCTAAGATAAGTGTTTGATTTGTTCAAAGTATTTTCATAGGTAGGTTAAAATTTTTACACCCACAAAGATAATTCCTAAAAAGAGTACCGAAGAGATAAGGACTAAAGCTGTTACTACTTTTGGTTCACATTCATAGAGTGAGGCGAGGTTTACATTGGCAACAGCCAGCGGCATAAGCAGTTCAATAAATATGATCCCCTTAATCATCGGATCGAGTTCTACAAAATAGAGTACGACAAATGTAACGAGCGGTAGGAGTAAGAATTTAAAACTAAGCACCCATGCGATCAGAGTTTTGTTGATCTCATTAATCTTTGTACCGTAAAGATAGACACCAAATAAAAAGAGCTGCATTGTCATGGAAGCATAGGCACCCATCATCAACATCTTCATAATCTCATCACTCGGTTTATAATGAAAAACACTTAACGTGATCGCAATAACTGCTGCCCAAAGAATAGGAAGTTTCACTATGTTAAGTAATGAAGTTTTAATATCAAAACTGCCTCGTGAGTAGTAATAAACTCCGATCGTATAAACTACAAATACATTCACAAGATTTACGACAGTCGTGTAGGGGATAGACTCCTCACCGAAGATCGCAATGTTAAGGGGTATCCCTAAATTCCCTGTATTACCGATTAGAGCTGCTACCATAGCTATTGAGTACTCTTTTTTCTGAGTGAAAAGATAGCGGGCGAATAAGGCTGAGACTATGAGTGCGATAATTACGATGACAAGATAGATACTCGGTGTATAGAGGAGGGTAATATCGACGGGGTGTAGCAGTAGACCCCAAAATGTTAAGAAGACTTGCAGAAAATATACATTTAAAAGGGTGATCGTTTTATCGTCAATCTGCTCTTTGAAACTGCGTTTGGCGATATACCCCATAACAATAAATATGTAGATACTTAAAATACTCAATATAATTGAACTCATAGGGGAATTATAGTAAAATTCATCTATGCAAACAATAGAAGAGATAGAAAATAAAATTAAAGAAAATCTGGCTGTGATGGTGTACTTTTCAGCACCTACTTGTAATGTGTGTCATGCACTTAAACCAAAACTGCTTGAAGCGATCGATGCAAATTTTAAAGAGTTTGAGATCGTGAGTGTAGATACTTCGATCGATCAAGAGGTAGCTGCACACTTTAGTGTTTTTACGATCCCGACGGTACTTATCTTTTTAGACGGCAGAGAATTTTTAAGAAAATCTCGTCATATGTCGGTTGATGAGGTGATCCGTGAGATCAAACGCCCTTATGAGATTATGATCTCATAAAAGCGATCAATGAGGCGGTTACTGCAACGTTGAGTGACTCAACCCCTCTATTCATAGGGATAATTAAAGAGTCATTACATAGTTGTTGTACTTTCGGGCTTACCCCTTCGCTCTCATTCCCTAAAACAAAAATAGATTTTTTTGAGGGTTTGAGATCATACAAAGAGTTTTTCGCTTCAAGTGAAAGAGCGTAAACAGTTGTATCTTGAAGTTCCCCTAAAACATTTTCCAAACTATCGCAAAAATAGATAGGTATTTTAAAAAGTGTCCCGGCACTAGCTTTGATAACAAGCGGAGAGATTTTTGCAGAATTCTTTTTTGGAAGTATTATTCCGTCTACACTACCTGCTGCACAGCTTCTTATGATCATCCCAAGGTTCTGAGGATTTTGTATCCCATCAAGGGCGATAAGTCTATACTCTTGTAGCTCTTTGATCGCATCTGCATTTTGATAGGTTTTTGAAAAGATATCAATTGCCACACCCTGATCCTGCTTAGCATTTTTACTGATACGGCTGAGGGCATTTTTCTCATGGTATGTGATCTCAATACCCCTCTTTTTTGCCAATTGCATAATCTTTTTGATTGCACCATCTGGTTTGTTTGATTTTGCCAAGTGAAGTTTATGCACTTCGATTGAGCTATCCTGCAGTACTTCTACAACAACATTACGTCCGTAAAGGGTAATCAGTTTTTCAAAAAATGCTTTTCTTTGTTTATACTCTTGTGAATCTTGTTTCATTCTACGATCTCATAAATAATTTCTGTTTTGTTTTTTGTTTTTTTAATCTCTTTGACTTGAAGATTTTCAATTTCGAGTTTATTAAACTCTTCTAAAGATGTGATCCCCGCTTTTGCAATCTCACGCAATACTATACCGCGATACGCTTTTGCCCAGTGTGATACTGTTTTCCCGTTTTTCAAAAACTTTAGCGTAGTGTAGGGCTGAGTAGTTTTATAAAACTTATCGTAGTAGCCTGCACGAAGATCTAAAATGTCACTCTTGGCAAGGTAGAGATCGAGCTGATACGAAAAACGATCTTTGTAAAATTTATCGGGTGCTATCTCACCTATAGAGTTGCCTTGTTTTACTTTATAGTTTGCTATAGGGTCTCCACCAAGCAGCGGTCCGTATAGGTTTGAAAAGATAATAGTATTTTCTTTGAGGTAGTTTTGAGCATTTTGATCTAATGAACTATACTCTAGATAGTCATACGCAACCCCGTCATATCTCTCAATGGCACTCATAAGCGGTGCATCAAAAATATCTTCTATATACCCTTTGCAATCATCAAACTTTTTGATTCCAAAAAGAGCTTTGATCTTCTCTTCGTCACCACTGTTCACGATCTCGTTATAAGTTCGTAAAATCTCATCCCTGGCTGATACTGCTCCAAAAATATCTTTAGCAGTAGCATCACCGCCGACATTTTTTCCTTCAGAAGGTGAAAAAAGTATTTTTAACATCTTCTCCCTTTTTTTAATAAAATGATATAATCAGATAAAAGCTTTTTATAAAGGTCTTATATGAAACTATTTTTGATGTTAATGATAGCGAGTTTTACTTATATTTACGCTGGGGTGATCGGTGGTGTTGAATATGTTCAAGGGAATGTTAAAGTAAAATCATCAGATAGCATTAAAAAAGAGAAGGTTCAAGAGGGGTATAAGATCCAAGAAGGCGACATTATCACTTCCTATAAAGATTCCTACGCAAAGATCGTTTTAATAGATAACTCTACACTTGTGTTAGATGCAGATTCTATAGTCCATTTTGCAACTTCTTCACAGATGGAACAGGAAAAAGGGCGTGTCTATTATAAGGTCACTTCTAAAAAAGTGAAAAACTCTTTTAAAGTCAAAACAGATTTTGCAATCATAGGAATCAAAGGGACTACATTTATCGTAAAAGCCGAGGAGCAAAAAGAAGTATTGCTTCAAGAGGGAGTTGTTGGAATCAATAGTATCAAAGAGGAGTTTGAACTTTATAGAAAAAAAGTCAATGCCGACTTTGAAGCTTTTAAAGCCGAGCAACAAGAGGGCTTTGAAGAATACAAAAACGGTTATAGCGGTTATGAAAAAGTTATGAGTACAAAAGCATTTGATCTAGAAAAACAAAATAAACTAAGTTTTGATGAAAATCTTGTCAAAGAGGACAGCTTTGAAAAAGATGATTATAAAGAGTTTGAGTATTTTGAGAAACTGATAGATGAGATTTAGTGTAGTTGCATTTTTAACGGTACTTTTTGTTCTTTTCCTTCAATTTGAGAAAATTGAACTGTTAGAATCTTTTGCACAAAGATTTAACGATATCAATTTTCAACTCACACAGAAAAAGATAAACCCGGATGTCGTGGTAGTAGCAATTGATGAAAAAAGTGTAAACCATTTTGGACGCTGGCCTTGGGACAGGGCAATCTTGGGTGAGGGGATTGCAAAACTGCAAGATGCCGATGTGCTTGCTTTTGATATGGTCTTTTCAGAACCTACATCTTCAGATGATAAGTTTTCAGAAGCCCTAAGTGGTTTAGACAATACAATATGCGGTTTTTTTCTCAGAACAAATGCCACACAAGAGATGGATGAATCTCAGCTTGATATCTTACAAAATTCCAGTTTAGACCTTCTGCAAACAAAAATGGAAGAGGGGAATAAGTTTTTAAAAGCAGATTATGCAGAGTTAAATGTAGAACCGATTTTGGACTCTTGCAATCTGCAAGGTGCTTTTTCAACACTCTCTTCTAGCGACAAGCTTTATAGATTCTATCCAACCGCATTTTATCTTCATAATTCACTCTACCCATCATTGGGCTTACAAAGTTTACGTTTGAAATTTAACAGCGATGTTGATCGTAAAAAGGTAACTACCCTTTTACTAAATCAGCAAGAGATACCTGTCAATGAACATGGATTTACAAGGCTTAATTTTTATAAGAAGAACGATTATAAAACGATCTCGTTTTTAGATCTATATAACGGTGATGTGAAAAGTGCTGAGTTAAAAGATAAGATCGTACTCTTTGGCGTGACGGAGATGGGGATTGGTGATGTGGTACCGACACCGATAGGGAATCTCTATGGGGTATATATCCACTATACATTTTTGTCTAATTTTTTAAATAAAGAACTTATCTTCGAAGCACAGTGGCTCAATCTAGTTTTTACAGCAATGATGATACTGCTTGTTCTCCTTTACATACTTTTTATGAAGAAGGTTTTTTCCAGAGTAGTAGCATACTTACTCTCATATGCTGTTTTATTTATATCAGCAAAACTTCTTTTTGTTAACTACTCTATATATATAGATATGTTTTATCCATTGCTAGCATTGATTCTCAGTGCGTTAACTCAAGAGTTCCTACTATTTTATATACATGAAAAAGATGCCAGATTTATAAAAAAAGCGTTTTCAAGTTATCTTTCACGCGAATTACTCAATAAACTGGCAAACAGTGAAAAGGCTTTAGAGCTTGGCGGAGAGAAAAAAAAGCTGAGTATCCTTTTTAGCGATATACGTAATTTTACGACAATATCTGAGGAGATGAATGACCCTCAAAAACTGATCCACCTTTTAAACAGGTACTTTACTCCAATGACTCAAGCGGTTATGGATAATAAAGGGATGCTTGATAAATATATAGGTGATGCTGTAATGGCATTTTTTAATGCACCTGTAGATGTTGAAAATCATGCTGAAGCAGCTTGCCGATGTGCATTGGATATGAGAGAGAAACTTGCACAGCTAAATAAAGAGCTTGAAAATGACGGTATAGAACCTATACATATTGGGATAGGGATCAATACCGGTGAAGCTGTTGTCGGGAATATGGGTGCGACAAAAAGGTTTAACTATACTATTATTGGAGACAGTGTAAATCTTGCTTCACGATTAGAGTCAAAAACAAAAGAGTATGGGGTGGATATAATTATCTCCAGCTATACATATGAGTTAGTAAAAGAGCTTTTTATCTGCAAAGATTTAGGTTATACCCCTATCAAAGGGAAAAGGGATGAGGTGAAGATATATCAACTGATCTCTGATAAAAATGATGATATAATAACTGCCAAGGTGGAATAAGTATGAAAAATGAGATTGGTTCATTAGGTGCTACTGAACTTTTAGAACTTATTTTTGTTTATTTAGCAGAAGTTTCTTCACGTAGAAATTATGATGAGGTTATTGAACTGCTGGCAAGTATGGGTAAAGCATTGAGTAGTGCCGATCGTTGTAGTGTTTGGATTGTAAGTGACGATAAGAGAACCATCAAAACAAAGGTAGCTCAAGGTATAGCGCCGATAGAGTTACCTATAGACTCAGGTATAGTGGGGGAGTCTATAGTAAACGGTACTAGATATATCATTGATGATGTTTATAAAGATGAACGTTTCAACAGATATATAGATGAAAAAACAGGTTATACAACAAGATCGATGATGGTTATACCTATGTATGACTATAATGAGAATGTAATCGGTGCTTTTCAAGTTATAAACCGTCAAGGTAATGGTGGTATCTTTGATAATAGAGATATGGAAAGACTTACCCTTGCAACTACTTATGCAGCAGAGACTATTGTATCTGCAAAACTGACACAAGAGATAGAAGAGACACAAAGAGAGGTTGTCTTTACAATGGGTGCCGTTGGTGAGAGTCGCTCTAAAGAGACCGGTAACCATGTAAAGCGTGTAGCCGAATACTCTAAACTGCTTGCTTTAAAATACGGACTCAGTAAAAAAGAGGCAGAACTGCTCAAGCAAGCAAGTCCTATGCATGATATTGGAAAGGTTGCAATTCCTGACAGTATCTTAAATAAGAACGGCCGCTTTAATGAGGATGAGCGTAAGATTATGGATACTCATGCTCAGCTTGGATTTGACATACTCCAAGGTTCTGAGAGAAAGCTATTAAAAGCTGCAGCAATAGTAGCGCACCAGCATCATGAAAAGTATGACGGTTCAGGATATCCTCAAGGGTTAATTGGGGAAGATATCCATATCTATGGTCGTATTACAGCTATAGCCGATGTATTTGATGCTCTTGGAAGTGACAGGGTGTATAAGAAAGCGTGGGATGATGAAAGAATCATAGAGCTTTTTAAAGAGGAGAAGGGGAAACACTTTGACCCTACACTTCTAGATATCTTCTTTGAGAACATAGAACAGTTTTATGCTATACGCGATACATTTAAAGATGAATACAAATATGTAGAAGAGAAGATTAATAAAACCAGAAACATTAAAGTGCTCGGTGCTTATGGAACAAAAGCAAAGGGATTTGGAACGACCTCTTTCTCTTTGAATAAAACAGACGTAATAGATGCCGGAAATCTCTTAGAAGCATTAGGGGAAGAATCTATCCATGTAAAAAACATCTGGCTAACGCATCAGCATCTTGACCATATAGTAGATATAGCATACATAATAGATAACTATTTCGGTATTAGAAAAGATACTATTAATATCCTTGGAACAAAAGGGACAATTGATGCTATTAAAAAACATTTTCTCAACGATGAGGTTTGGCCGGACTTTTCAAAAATAAAACTGCCAAACGGTGAACATGTAGTTAAATACACAGAGATAGAACTTGGTCATGAATATAAAATTTCTGAGAATGAATCTATTAGAGCATTTGATACTGAACATACAGATTCAAGTTGCGGTTACATATATACGCGTGAAGATAGTTCAATTTTAATAACAGCAGATACTGGAGATTTAGATAGTGCAATAGAGGAGATAGAAAAAGATAATTCAATTCAAACTGTTGTCTTAGAATGTTCTTTTCCAAATGAATTAGAAAATTTAGCAATTGAGAGTAAACATTTAACACCAAAAATGTTGTTTGAGAGTCTAAAAAATGTAAAAAGAAAAGATTTTCAGCTTTATATTAATCATATAAAACCAACTTTTATTTTGCAAATTGCACAAGAGATCGAAGAAAATAAGGGCTTTTTCACCCCTAAATTAGTAAAAGATGGAGATTTTTTGCAATTTTGATCAAAAACCCTTGACATTAATTTTATTTTGCACTATAATTCTGGCTCAAATTCGATGCCGACATAGCTCAGTTGGCTAGAGCAGCTGATTTGTAATCAGCAGGCCCGGGGTTCAAATCCTCGTGTCGGCACCATTGAATTTTGAATATTAGAAACAGTGTTAGACCAGATCTTAAGATGGTGAGATAGTCAAGTGGCCAACGACGGCGGACTGTAAATCCGCTCCCTACGGGTTCAGAGGTTCGACTCCTCTTCTCACCACCATTTGTTCATATGCGGGTGTAACTCAGTGGCTAGAGTTCCTGCCTTCCAAGCAGGCTGTCGAGGGTTCGAATCCCTTCACCCGCTCCACTGAAAGAACAAGTCTGGAAGCTGAAGTATAATTTCAACCAAAATTACTTCATATATAATATTTATACAAAGAAATTTATAGATATCTATATAGCTTTATATCTAATCACAACTAATATTTTTCGTTTAAGAATTATGCAATGATTTCTTATATTTTACAATTTTGCTTATGTGGCTCAGTGGTAGAGCACTTCCTTGGTAAGGAAGAGGGCGTGGGTTCAATTCCCATCATAAGCTCCAGCAAAGTTGTATTTTATTAGTTTAAGAAATAATTGAATGATTTTTGGATATAATTCCATTTCAATTCACAAATTAAGGTCGGAGGACACTATGGCAAAAGAAAAGTTTGAACGTAACAAACCCCATGTTAACATTGGTACAATTGGTCACGTTGACCACGGTAAAACTACATTAACAGCTGCTATTACTGCAGTATTAGCTGTTAAAGGTGATGCAGAGCTTATGGATTATGATCAAATCGATAACGCTCCAGAAGAAAGAGAGCGTGGTATTACGATCGCTACTTCACACGTTGAGTACGAAACTGATACTCGTCACTATGCTCACGTTGACTGTCCAGGTCACGCGGACTACGTTAAAAACATGATTACTGGTGCTGCTCAAATGGACGGTGCTATCCTAGTTGTTTCTGCTGCGGACGGCCCGATGCCACAAACTCGTGAGCACATTCTTCTTTCTAAACAAGTTGGTGTACCATACATCGTTGTTTTCATGAACAAAGAAGATATGGTTGATGATGAAGAGTTATTAGAGTTAGTTGAAATGGAAATTCGTGAACTTCTTGATCAATATGACTTCCCAGGTGACGATACTCCAATCGTAGCTGGTTCAGCACTTAAAGCTCTTGAAGAAGCTAAATCTGGTACTCTTGGTGAGTGGTCAGACAAAATTCTTAAACTTATGGCTGAAGTTGATGCTTACATCCCAGAGCCAGAGCGTGAAACTGATAAAGATTTCTTAATGCCAGTTGAAGACGTGTTCTCAATCTCTGGTCGTGGTACAGTTGTTACTGGACGTATCGAGCGTGGTGTTGTTAAAGTTGGTGACGAAGTTGAAATCGTTGGTATCAAAGACACTCAAAAAACAACTGTTACAGGTGTTGAGATGTTCCGTAAAGAGATGGAAATGGGTGAAGCTGGTGATAACTGTGGTATCCTTATCCGTGGTATTGCTAAAGACGAAGTTGAACGTGGTCAAGTTCTTTGTAAGCCAGGTTCAATCACTCCACATACTAAGTTTACAGCTGAGATCTATGTACTAAGTAAAGATGAGGGTGGTCGTCATACTCCATTCTTCACTAACTACCGTCCACAGTTCTACGTACGTACAACAGACGTAACAGGTGCAATTACTTTACCAGAAGGTACTGAAATGGTTATGCCAGGTGATAACGTAAGCATTACTGTTGAGTTAATTCACCCAATTGCTATGGAAAAAGGTACTAAGTTCGCTATCCGTGAAGGTGGTAGAACAGTTGGTGCTGGTGTTGTAGCTGAGATTCTTGCGTAATTCGCTTTTGCGAATTACCTTGAACCAATTTAAAGGTTTAAAACATGAGAGAAGCAATTCACTTAGGTTGTGAGAAATGTACTAGACGTAACTATCACACAACTAAAAATAAAAAAACTCATACTGAAAAATTTTCAGTAAGAAAATACTGTAAATTCTGTAAAGAGCATACAGTACATAAAGAGATGAAACTGTAATCCAGTTTTTCTCTTTTATAGGCGTGTAGCTCCAATGGTAGAGCACCGGATTCCAAATCCGGGTGTTGGGGGTTCGAGTCCCTCCACGCCTGCCACTTCTATATTTATTATTAGTTTTGCTTGCGAGCAGAATTTATAATAAATGATATTTCAAGATGATGGAAAGAGCGTATGAATTTAGGTAAACATATCCAAAATGCAAAATTAGAGTTAAGTAAAGTTATCTTTCCTACAAAAGGTCAGGTAAAGCAAGCATATATCGCTGTTATAGTTGTAGTGTCTGTTATCGCTGCATTTTTAGCTCTAGTTGACCTTCTTATGTCATCTGTAGTTTCAGCAATCTTAGGTTAAGGAGAAAGTTATGGCACATCAATGGTACTCAATCCAGACCTATGGAAGTGACAGAGCAGTTAGAGATGCTATCTTCAATATGATTGAAGAGTATGGACTGCAAGAACATATTACTGATGTAATTGTTCCAACGGAAGATGTTATCGAAGTAAAAGATGGAAAGAAAAAAGTTTCTGAGAGATCTCTTTATAGTGGATATGTTTTTGCTAAAATTGATCTAAATACAGAAATTCAACACATGATCCAATCTATCCCTAAAGTATCAGGGTTTATTGGAGAAGGAAACCATCCGACACCTCTAAGTGAGCATGATATTAATGTTATCTTAGATCGTGTAAATAATCGTCAGGCACCAAAACCAAAAGTATTTTTTGATAGCGGTGAAACTGTACGTATTATTGATGGACCGTTTGCAAACTTTACAGCGACTGTGGACGAGTACGATTTAGAACATGGTACTTTAAAACTCAACGTTTCAATTTTTGGTAGAGCTACTCCTGTAGATATCTCTTACACTCAAGTTGAAAAAATAATTTAAATTCATAAAAAGGAAGAAACATGGCAAAAAAAGTTGATGGTTATATCAAGCTTCAAATTCAAGCCGGTGCTGCTAACCCAGCTCCTCCGGTAGGACCAGCTTTAGGACAACGTGGTGTTAACATCATGGAATTCTGTAAAGCTTTCAATGAAAAAACTAAAGATAAGATGGGATTCAAAGTTCCAACTATCATTACTGTATATACAGATAGAAGTTTTACATTTGTTACTAAACAACCACCTGCATCTGCATTATTAATGAAAGCTGCTGGAATCAAAAAAGGTAGTGACAATCCACTTAAAAACAAAGTGGCAAAAATTACTCGTGAAAAACTTATGGAAATCGTTGATCAAAAGATCGAAGATTTAAATACAGACGATAAAGAGATGGCGGCAAATACTATTGCTGGTCAAGCTCGTTCAATGGGTATTGAGATTACTGAGTAATCACCCTTAAATAATCATCGACCACAATGATTTAAAATTGTGTGGCAGAATTTTTAGATGGAGAAATTTGTAATGAGCAAAAGATATAAACAATTACTAGAAAAAGTTGACAGCTCTAAGTCTTATACAATCACTGAAGCTTCTTCAGCTGTAAAAGAGCTAAAAAGTGCAAAATTTGACGAGACTGTTGAAATTGCAATGAATTTAAATGTTGATCCACGTCACGCTGACCAAATGGTACGTGGTGCGATCGTTCTTCCACACGGTACTGGTAAAACTGTACGTGTAGCTGTATTTGCTAAAGGTGCAAAAGCTGACGAAGCTAAAGCTGCTGGTGCTGACATTGTTGGTACTGATGAGTTAGTTGCACAAATTAAAGAAGGTAACATCGATTTTGATATCGTTGTTGCTGCACCAGACTGTATGGGTCTAGTTGGTCAAGTAGGACGTATCCTAGGGCCAAAAGGTTTAATGCCTAACCCTAAAACTGGTACTGTAACTCCAGATGTTGCTACTGCTGTTAACAATGTTAAAGGTGGTCAAGTAAACTTCAGAGTTGATAAAAAAGGTAACATTCACGCTGGTATCGGTAAAGCAAGTTTCGATGCTGATAAAATTGCTGAAAACCTTTCTACTTTTGTAAAAGCTATTAATAAACAAAAACCAGCTTCTTCAAAAGGTCGTTACATCAAAAATGCTGCACTTAGTTTAACTATGTCTCCAGCTGTTAAACTTGATATAGCTGAACTTTTAGATACAAAGTAGTATAATATAAACTTCCGAGAACTTTCTCGGATAGTTTTGAAAGTTTTTATTTTGAGATTTTTTATCTTAAAGTAAAGATTTTCATTTTTTGATGGGAATCTGAATTACTTGGACTAAAGAGAGTCGGGGGCATAAACTGGAAACAGTTGCTTAAAAAGTCCTTTCTACCCCACTTGAAGTTTTATGTCTGGGAAGGAGAAATTTATGCTTAAATCTAAAAAAGCTGAAGTTATCGAGCAATTATCTAACTCTTTTGCTGAAACAACTGCTGTAGTTATTTGTGACTACAAAGGTTTAACAGTTTCAGAATTAGAAGAGTTAAGAAAAGCTGCTCGTGCTAAAGACGCAAGTGTTCAGGTTGTTAAAAATACTTTAGCAAACATTGCACTAGAAAAAGCAGGTATGACAGGTGTTGAACTTAAAGATACAAATATCTTTATCTGGTCAAACGAAGTTATTAATGCTCCAAAAGTTGCTGCTAATTTCGCTAAAGATAATGAGAAACTAGTTGTTAAAGCTGGTTACTTAGACAAAGAAGCAGCTGATGCAGCGCAAATTGATGCTTACGCTAAACTTCCAGGACGTGAAGAACTTCTTGGTATGCTTGCTGCAACTTGGATGGCACCACTTACAAACCTTGGGTTTGGTCTTGATGCACTTAGACAAAAAAAAGAAGCTGAGGCTTAATTTTTTGTAACTAGTTACTAGTCTAGATAAAACTAGTAAAAAAAATTAAAATTAAAAATACCATAGGAGAAAATTATGGCTGTAACTAAAGAAGATGTATTAGAATTCATCTCTGGATTATCTGTATTAGAATTATCTGAGCTTGTTAAAGAGTTCGAAGAAAAATTTGGTGTATCTGCACAACCTGTAGCTGTTGCTGGTGTTGCTGGTGGTGAAGCTGCTGGTGGAGCTGAGCAAACTGAATTCAACGTAATGTTAACTGACGCTGGTGCTAAAAAAATCGGTGTTATTAAAGTTGTTCGTGAACTTACTGGTCTTGGTTTAAAAGAAGCTAAAGATGCATGTGAAAACTTACCATCTACAATCAAAGAAGGTGTAGATAAAGAAGCTGCTGAAGAAGCTAAAGCTAAATTAGAAGAAGCTGGTGCAACAGTAGAAGTTAAATAATTTTAACTCACTTTTTTATGGAGGGCTTAGATCCCTCCACTTTCTGGGCGCTTTAGTAAGAAGAGGGAACTCTCCTTATTAAAGTGCCCTTATGTCGTTTATAAGCACTATAAAAAATCTCTTTGCAATAAGAGTAAATTTCAAATCTAGGGACGCCTAGAATTTGATAGTTGATTTGCAAAAAATCATTAATTAACAACTTATCGAGGTAGCCTATGTTAAACACTTTATATTCCGGAAACCGTCTTCGTGTAGACTTCTCTAAAACTCCTCAAGAAATAGAAGTACCAAATCTATTACAACTTCAACAAAGTTCATATGAAAAATTCTTAATGTTAGAATCAAAAGATAGAGATGCAAGTGGAATCGAAAAAGTATTCCAATCAGTATTCCCTATTCATGATGCACAAAACAGATTAACTGTAGAATACATCGGTTCTGAAGTTACTAATCCTAAATATACTGTACGTGAATGTATGGAAAGAGGACTTACATATGCAGTAAGTCTTAGAATGAAAACACGTTTAGTATTATGGGACAGAGATGAAAATACTAAAGAGAAACTTGGTGTAAAAGATATTAAAGAACAATCTATTTTTGTTCGTGATATTCCTTTAATGACAGACAGAACATCATTCATTATTAATGGTGTTGAGCGTGTTGTTGTAAATCAGTTACACCGTTCACCGGGTGTTATCTTCAAAGAGGAAGAATCAACAACTGCAAGTTCTAAACTTATCTATACTGGTCAAATTATTCCAGATCGTGGTTCATGGTTATACTTTGAGTACGATCCAAAAGATATCCTATACATGAGAATCAACAAGCGCCGTAAGGTTCCTGTAACAATTATGTTTAGAGCATTAGGTTACTCAAAACAAGATATCTTAAAACTGTTCTATCCGATTCAAACAATTAAAATTGAAGATAACAATTTTGCGATCGAGTTTAATCCAACTGATTATTCTGGACGTTTAGGATATGATCTAGTTGACACTAACGGAAAAACATTAGTAGCTGCTGGTAAAAGATTATCTGCTAAAAAAGCACAAAAATTTATTGAAGATGGTTTAGCAGAAGTTCAATATCCAATTGAAGTTTTATTAGAGCGTTATTTAGCTGAACCAATTATTGATCCGGAAACTGGTGAAGTATTATTTGACACTATGACACACATTGATGAGTCTAAGTTAAAGAAAATGGCTGAAATCGGTGTAACAGAATTCAGAATCGCTAACGATTTAGCTGAAGGTGTTGATAGCTCAGTTATCAATGCATTTAATGCTGATGCTGATTCACTTAAACTTCTAAAACAAACAGAAGAGATTGAAGATGAAAACGATTTAGCAGCGATCCGTATTTACAAAGTGATGCGTCCTGGTGAGCCTGTAACTAAAGAAGCAGCTCATGCATTCGTAAATCAACTTTTCTTTGATCCTGAAAGATATGACTTAACTCAAGTTGGTCGTATGAAAATGAACCATAAACTAGGTCTAAATGTACCTGAGTATGTAACGGTTCTTACTCATGAAGATATCATCGAGTCTGTAAAATACGTTATCAAAGTTAAAAATGGTCAAGGTCACATCGATGACAGAGATCACTTAGGTAACAGACGTATTCGTGCTATCGGTGAGCTTTTAGGTAACGAGTTACACAACGGTTTAGTAAAAATGCAAAAAGCTATCCGTGATAAATTATCTACTATGAGTGGACCAATGAATGAGCTAATGCCTCATGACCTTATCAACTCTAAGATGATTACATCGACTATTATTGAGTTCTTCTCAGGCGGTCAATTATCTCAGTTTATGGACCAAACTAACCCATTATCTGAGGTTACTCACAAACGTCGTCTATCAGCTCTTGGTGAAGGTGGTCTTGTTAAAGAGCGTGCCGGATTCGAAGTGCGTGACGTTCACCCGACTCACTACGGTCGTATCTGTCCAATTGAGACTCCAGAGGGTCAAAATATTGGTCTTATCAATACTTTAGCATCATATGCAAAAGTTAATGAGCATGGTTTCATTGAAGCACCGTACAAAGTGATGAAAGACGGTGAAGTTACAAAAGAGATTGTATATCTAACAGCTACTCAAGAAGAAGGTGTGATGATCGCAGCTGCTTCAAATGCATTAGATGAAAACGGTCAATTTGTAGAAGAACTTATCTCTGTTCGTCAAGATGGTGAGATCTTATTAAGAAGCCCTAAAGATTGTCAATATGCTGACCTTTCATCTAGTATGGTTGTTGGTGTAGCTGCTTCACTTATTCCATTCCTTGAGCACGATGATGCCAACCGTGCACTTATGGGATCGAACATGCAGCGTCAAGCAGTGCCTTTATTAAAAGCACAAGCTCCAATGGTTGGAACAGGTGTTGAGAAACTTGTAGCACGTGACTCTTGGGAATGTGTTAAAGCTAAGCGTGGCGGTAAAGTTGAAAAAGCTGATGCTAAACATATCTATGTAATGGGTGAAGAAGATGGTGAGATTTTTATCGATTACTATCCATTACAAAAGAACTTAAGAACGAACCAAAACACTTCTTTCACGCAAAAACCTATCGTTAACGTAGGTGATATAGTTGAAAAAGGGCAAATTATTGCTGATGGTCCAAATATGGATCAAGGTGAACTTGCTCTTGGTGTAAATGCAATGGTTGCTTTCATGCCTTGGAACGGTTATAACTTCGAGGATGCGATCGTTATTTCTGAAAAGTTAATTCGTCAAGATGCATTTACTTCAGTACATATCTACGAAAAAGAGGTTGAAGCTCGTGAACTTAAACATGGTGTTGAAGAGATCACTCGTGACATCCCTAATGTTCGTGATGATGAATTAGCACACTTAGATGAATCTGGTATTGTTAAGATCGGTACACAAGTAAAAGGTGGAATGATCTTAGTTGGTAAGGTTTCTCCAAAAGGTGAAGTTAAACCAACTCCTGAAGAGAGACTTTTACGTGCAATTTTCGGTGAAAAAGCTGGTCACGTTGTAAATAAATCTTTATACTGTCCACCATCTATGGAAGGTGTTGTTGTAGATATTAAAGTATTTACGAAAAAAGGTTACGACAAAGATCCTCGTGCATTAGAGCTTGAGAAAGAAGAACGTGATCATTTAGAGCGTGAGCACTATGACAGACTAATTATGATCGATAAAGAAGAGATGTTACGTGTAACTAAACTTCTTACTCGTGAACCATTAGTAAGCGATGTAAAAATCGGTGATAAAGAGTATAAAGCCGGAGATTTAATCAATGGTGATGACTTAGCTGGTATCAACCGTTTTGCTATGAACAATGTTGTAAAATCTTTCTCTGAAGAGATTCAAGACCAGTACAACAAAACGAAAAACCATTTCCAAAAGCAAAAACGTCTATTTAGAGATGAGCATGAAGAAAAACTTTCTATTTTAGAAAAAGATGACATCCTTCCAAACGGTGTTGTGAAATATGTTAAAGTTTACGTTGCTACTAAACGTCACCTAAAAGTTGGTGATAAAATGGCAGGACGTCACGGAAATAAAGGTATTGTTTCTAATATCGTTCCTGAAGTTGATATGCCGTACATGGAAGATGGACGTTCAGTTGATGTATGTCTTAACCCACTAGGGGTACCTTCTCGTATGAATATCGGTCAGATTTTAGAGATGCACCTTGGTATGGCTGGACGTGAACTCGGTAACCAGATCCAAGCTCAGTTTGAGACAAAACAAAAAGATTTCTTAGACAACTTACGTGCTAAGATGATTGAAGTTGCTGACATTGCAGGTCTAATGAATGCAAAAGAGACAATCGGTGCTATGGATGATGAAGAGTTTTTAAAACATGCACGTGACTGGGCAAAAGGTGTTAAGTTCGCTACACCTATCTTTGAAGGTGTAAATGCAGTAGAGTTTGAAAAACTTTATGAAGCAGCACGTATGGCGGAAGATGGTAAAGTAGCACTTTATGACGGTAGAACTGGTGAAAAACTAAAAGAGCGTGTAAATGTTGGGTATATGTATATTCTTAAACTTCACCACTTAGTTGATGAAAAAATTCACGCTCGTTCAACTGGACCATACTCTCTTGTTACTCAACAACCGGTTGGTGGTAAAGCACTATTTGGTGGACAAAGATTCGGGGAGATGGAAGTTTGGGCTCTTGAAGCATATGGTGCTTCTGCAGTTCTTAAAGAGATGCTTACAATCAAATCTGATGATGTTGATGGTCGTGTACGTGCATATAAAGCACTTACAAAAGGTGAGTCTGTACCAGCTTCTGGTATCCCTGAGACTCTATTCGTATTAACAAAAGAGCTTCAAGCACTAGCTCTT
Organism: Sulfurimonas marina; assembly: GCF_014905095.1. Classification (NCBI taxonomy): domain Bacteria; kingdom Pseudomonadati; phylum Campylobacterota; class Epsilonproteobacteria; order Campylobacterales; family Sulfurimonadaceae; genus Sulfurimonas; species Sulfurimonas marina. The sequence goes on from NZ_CP041165.1 coordinate 255,392, forward strand.
GATGTAGATATTATGGACGAGGTAGAAGATAATGAGTAAATTAGTACCAGTTGAAGTAACAGAAGATAGCAGACCACAGGATATTAAACAGCTTCAGTTTAGACTAGCGTCACCTGAAAAAGTTTTATCTTGGTCAAACGGTGAAGTTAAAAAACCTGAAACTATTAACTACCGTACTTTAAAGCCTGAACGTGACGGGCTTTTCTGTGCAAAAATTTTCGGACCTGTTCGTGACTACGAGTGTCTTTGTGGTAAATACAAAAAGATGCGTTACAAAGGTGTTGTATGTGAGAAATGTGGTGTTGAAGTAACATCTACAAAAGTTCGTCGTACTCGTATGGGGCATATCGAGCTTGTAACTCCTGTTGCACACATTTGGTATGTATCTTCATTACCATCTCGTATCGGTACACTTCTTGGTATCAAAATGAAAGATTTAGAGCGTGTACTTTACTACGAAGCATACATTGTAGAAGAGGGTGGTGAAGCATACTATGATGCTGAAGCAAAAACTCCTGTTGCTAAATATGATGTATTAAATGAAGAACAATACCGTACATTAGTTCAAAGATTCGGTGAATTAGGTTTCAAAGCTCGTATGGGTGGTGAAGTTGTTCGCGATCTATTAGACTCTATTGATCTTGTTGAAGTATTTAACCAATTAAGAGAAGAGATCGAAGAGACTCGTTCAGAAGCTAAGAAAAAAACAATCAACAAACGTTTAAAAGTTATTGAGTCTTTCTTAAACTCTGGAAATAATCCAGCATGGATGATGTTAACTGTATTACCGGTTCTTCCACCAGATTTACGTCCACTTGTATCACTTGATGGTGGTAAATTTGCAGTATCTGATGTTAATGATCTTTATCGCCGTGTTATCAACAGAAATCAACGTTTAAAACGTTTAGTTGAACTTGAAGCTCCGGAAATTATTGTTAGAAATGAAAAGCGTATGCTTCAAGAGTCTGTTGATGCACTTTTTGACAATGGTCGTCGTGCAAATGCTGTTAAAGGTGCAAACAAACGTCCACTTAAATCTTTAAGTGAAATCATTAAAGGTAAACAAGGTCGTTTCCGTCAAAACCTTCTTGGTAAGCGTGTTGACTTCTCTGGACGTTCTGTAATCGTTGTTGGACCGGACCTTAGAATGGATCAATGTGGTTTACCTAAGAAAATGGCTCTTGAGCTGTTCAAGCCGCATCTAATCGCTAAATTAGAAGATAAAGGGTATGCAACTACAGTAAAAGCTGCTAAGAAAATGATCGAAGACAAAACAAACGAAGTTTGGGAATGTCTTGCTGAAATCGTTGATGGTTATCCAATTATGCTTAACCGTGCACCGACACTTCACAAACTATCGATCCAAGCATTCCACCCAAGACTAATTGATGGAAAAGCTATTCAGCTTCACCCATTAGTTTGTGCTGCGTTTAATGCCGACTTCGATGGTGACCAGATGGCTGTTCATGTACCTTTAAGTTCAGAAGCTATTGCTGAAGCAAAAGTTCTTATGCTTGCATCTATGAACGTTCTTCTTCCGGCTTCTGGTAAAGCGATCGCTACACCTTCACAAGATATGGTCCTTGGTATCTACTACCTATCTTTAGAGAAAAATGGTGTAAAAGGTTCTAATAAACTATTTGCTAACGTTGATGAAATTAACATTGCATTAGAGAACAAAGCGCTTGATATTCATGCAAAAGTTAGAACTCGTGTTGATGGAAGAATTATCCATACAACTGCCGGTCGCCTTTTAATTAAAGCAATCCTTCCAGATTTTGTTCCTGCTGAATTATGGAATAAAACTATGAAGAAAAAAGCTATCAATGAGATGGTTGACTATGTTCAAAAGCATGGTGGTATTGGTGTAACTGCATCATTCTTAGATAGATTAAAAGATCTAGGTTTCAAACATGCGACTGAGGCTGGTGTATCTATTTCAGCTGATGATATTCGTGTTCCAGATATGAAAGAGGGGAAAATTAACGAGTCTAAAAACCGTGTAATTGAGATCCAAAAACAATTTGAAGCAGGTCTTTTAACTGAACAAGAAAGATACAATAAAATTATCGACGTTTGGACAGATACAAATAATACACTTGCAGCAGAGATGATGGAACTGGTTCAAAACGATAAAGACGGTTTCAACTCTATCCATATGATGGCTGATTCTGGTGCGAGGGGTTCTGCAGCTCAGATTCGTCAGCTTGCTGGTATGCGTGGTCTTATGGCTAAACCAAGTGGTGACATTATTGAGACTCCGATTATCTCGAACTTCAAAGAGGGTCTAAACGTAATCGAGTACTTTATTTCAACTCACGGTGCGCGTAAAGGTCTTGCCGATACAGCACTTAAAACAGCGAATGCGGGTTACTTAACACGTAAACTTGTTGACGTTGCACAAAACGTGAAAATTGTTGAGCATGACTGTCATACTCACGAAGGTATCGAAATTACAGATATCTCTGATCAAAATACGTTAATCGAGTCTTTAGAAGACAGACTTAACGGTCGTGTACTTGCTGATGATGTAATCGACCCAATCTCTAATGAGATCCTTTTTGCAGAGGGTACATTACTTGACGAAGAGAGTGCAAAAGTTATTGCTGAGGCTGGAATCAAGTCAGCTCACATTAGAACTCCGACAACATGTAAAAGTGAAGAGGGTATCTGTGCACTATGTTACGGTGTTAACCTTGCAACTGGTCACATTGTACGTCCTGGTGAGGCTGTTGGTATTGTAGCTGCTCAATCAATTGGTGAGCCGGGTACACAGCTTACACTTCGTACATTCCACGTTGGGGGTACTGCGAGTTCAACTGCTCAAGAGCGTCAAGTTGTAGCTGAAAAAGAAGGTTTTATCCGTTATTATAACCTTAAAACGTACCAAAACAAAGAGGGTAAAAACATAGTAGCTAACCGTCGTAATGCGGCTGTATTACTTGTTGAGCCAAAAATTAAAGCACCTTTCTCTGGAAAAGTTGAAATTCAAACTATCCACGATGAAGTATTAGTAAGCATTACAGGTAAAGATGAAACTGTTCGTTACGCACTTCGTAAAAATGAGATCGCTAAGCCTAATGAGCTTGCTGGTGTAAGCGGTCAAATTGAAGGAAAGTACTACTTCCCATATGCAAATGGAACAGAAGTAGAAGCAGAAGATTCTATCGTTGAAACTATTAAAGACGGATGGAACGTACCATCACGTGTACCATACGCATCTGAATTATTAGTTGATAACGGTGCACCTGTTACACAAAAAATCTATGCTAAAGAGCAAGGAACTGTTAAGTACTTCCTACTTAAAGGTGACTATTTAGAAAGATTTGAAGGTCTTAAATCTGGTTACGAAGTAAAAGAGAAAGGTCTTTTTGCAGCTGTAATTGATGAGAACAACCGTGAGGCTGTACGTCACTACATCGCACGTGGTTCAGTTATCGTTACAGAAGATGATGAAGTAGTTGAATCAACTAGTCTTATCGCTAAACCTGCATCTGATGAATCAGTTGTAATTGCAGAATGGGATCCATATTCAAATCCTATTATCTCTGAAGCAAGCGGTAAAGTGAAATATGAAGATATCATTGTTGGTACTACAGCAACTGAGCAACTTGATGAGCTAACTGGTAAAACTCGTCTAATGATTAATGATCACATCTCATCTGAGTACAAGCCGACAATCGTGTTAGCTACTGAAGATGGTGAGTTATTACGTTATGCAATTGAGCCTAAATCTTCTTTATTCGTTAAAGATGGTCAAGAGGTAAAAATTGCTGATATCATTGCGAAAACACCAAAAGCACTTCAAAAGTCATCGGATATTACAGGGGGTCTTCCACGTGTATCTGAACTATTTGAAGGTCGTCGTCCTAAAGCTACTGCACTTATCTCTGAGATAGATGGTACAGTAAGTTTTGGTAAACCGTTACGTGGTAAAGTGCGTATCATTGTAAGCAACTCTGAAAACGGTATTGTAAAAGAGTACTTTGTAGATAAATCACACGAAGCAGTTGTTAATGCAGGTGACTTTGTTCACGCTGGTGAGCGTTTAACTACTGGTATCTTGTCTTCACACGAGTTATTAAGAATTATGGGTGTTAAAGCACTTTATAATTACCTCGTATCTGAAGTACAACAAGTTTACCGTTCTCAAGGGGTTAATATCGCTGATAAACATATTGAGGTTATCTTCACTCAGATGTTAAGACAAGTTAAGATCTTAAAATCTGGAGATACGAAGTTTATCGAAGGTGATTTAGTTTCTAAAGCAAAATTTGCTCAAGAGAATGAAAAAATTATCCGTCTTGGTGGTCGTCCTGCGATTGCTGAGCCATTCCTTGTTGGTATCACACGTGCTGCAGTATCTGCTGATTCTATTATCTCAGCTGCATCATTCCAAGATACAACTAAAGTATTAACTGAAGCTGCTGTAAGTGCTAAAGTTGATAACTTAGACAACTTAAAAGAAAACGTTATTATTGGTAGAACTATCCCTGTTGGTACAGGTATCTACAAAGATAAAACAGTAACTTTTGAATCTTCAGAAGAGTAGGGAGTAAGCCTTTAGGCTACTCTTTACAACTTTCAACTATTTATCCAAAAAATCTACATCTATTTTAAAACAAATTAAAAACCACTTAAAATAAGCAAACTTTAATTACTATTTCTGTAGTATTTCGTGTCTATAACTCTCTAAATTTTAGTGAGTTACATTCTACTGGAAAAATTAAGTTAAAGGAAATATATGCCTACAATCAATCAATTGATTCGTAAAGAGCGTAAAAAAGTAGTAAAGAAATCAAAATCTGCTGCTTTAAAAGCTTGTCCACAGCGTCGTGGTGTATGTACTCGTGTTTACACAACTACACCTAAAAAACCAAACTCGGCTTTAAGAAAAGTTGCAAAAGTTAGATTAACTTCTGGAATCGAAGTTATTTCATATATTGGTGGTGAGGGTCACAACCTTCAAGAGCACTCTATCGTACTAGTACGTGGTGGTAGGGTAAAAGATTTACCGGGTGTTAAGTATCACATCGTTCGTGGTGCACTAGATACTGCTGGTGTTGCTAACCGTTTAGTTGGTCGTTCTAAATACGGTACTAAAAAACCTAAAAAATAGTAGAACTATTTTTTTAAGATATATTCAAAGATAGCTGCAGGGTACAACTAGATGTACTTTGAGTAAATTTTTTGAAAAAAATTGAAGATAAGGAAAAAAACAAATGAGAAGAAGAAAAGCTCCTGTTCGTGAAATTATGCCGGATCCAGTATATGGAAGCAAAGTTTTAACGAAATTTATTAACAAAGTAATGTTAGATGGTAAAAAATCTACTGCAGAAAAAATTATCTACAGTGCGTTAGATGTAATCTCTGCAAAAGGTGAGAAATCAGGAATCGATACATTCAACGAAGCTATTGAGAATATTAAACCTATTATTGAGGTTAAAAGTCGCCGTGTTGGTGGTGCTACTTATCAAGTTCCAGTAGAAGTACGTCCAGTGCGTCAACAGTCTTTAGCTATCCGTTGGTTAGTTGATGCTGCAAGAAAAAGAAATGAAAGAACAATGGCTGAGAGATTAGCTAACGAGTTTATGGATGCTGCTGCTGAAAAAGGTACTGCGTTCAAGAAGAAAGAAGATACTTACAAAATGGCTGAAGCAAATAAAGCATTTGCTCACTACCGTTGGTAATATAATAAGGTAATTATAAAATGGCAAGATCTCATAAATTAAGCGATGTAAGAAACATTGGTATTGCTGCTCACATTGATGCTGGTAAAACAACAACAACTGAGCGTATCCTTTTCTATACAGGTGTTGAGCATAAAATCGGTGAAGTTCACGATGGTGCTGCAACAATGGACTGGATGGAGCAAGAGCAAGAGCGTGGTATTACAATTACTTCAGCTGCTACAACATGTGAATGGAGCGGTAAACAAATTAATATTATCGATACTCCGGGTCACGTTGACTTTACTATTGAAGTTGAGCGTTCTATGCGTGTACTTGATGGTGCTGTATCTGTATTCTGTGCAGTTGGTGGTGTTCAACCTCAATCTGAAACAGTTTGGAGACAAAGAAACCGTTATGGTGTACCTTCAATCGTTTTCGTAAACAAATATGATAGAACTGGTGCTGATTTCTATGAAGTAGAGCGTCAAATTCGTGAGCGTCTTAAAGGGAATCCGGTTCCTATTCAACTTCCTATCGGTGCTGAAGATCAATTCGAAGGTGTAATTGACTTAGTACAAATGAAAGAGATTGTTTGGGATGCTGAAGCTGCTATGGGTTCTGCATACAATACACAAGATATCCGTGCTGATTATCAAGAAAAAGCTGAAGAATACCGTGAAAAAATGATTGAAGAGATCTCTGCAGTTGACGGTAATGAAGAGTTAATGGAAAAATTCTTAGAGGGTGAAGATATCTCTGAAGAAGAATTAAAAGCTGCAATCAAAGCTGCTACTATCGGTATGCACATTGTTCCAATGACTGTTGGTACAGCTTTTAAAAACAAAGGTGTTCAAACTTTACTTGACGCTGTTGTTGATTACCTTCCAGCTCCAACTGAAGTACCGGCTATTAAAGGTACAATGATGGATGATGAAGAGCAAGAAGTTACAGTTCCTTCAACTGATGATGGTGAATTCGCTTCATTAGCATTCAAAATTATGACTGACCCATTCGTTGGACAGTTAACTTTCATCCGTGTTTACCGTGGTTCTTTAGAATCAGGTTCATACGTACACAATTCAACTAAAGATAAAAAAGAGCGTATTGGTCGTATCATGAAAATGCATGCTATCAAACGTGAAGAAGTTAAAGAGATCTACGCTGGTGAGATCGGTGCGGTTGTTGGTCTTAAATATACTACAACTGGTGATACTCTTTGTTCTGAAAAAGATAAAGTTGTTCTTGAAAGAATGGACTTCCCAGATCCGGTTATCTCTGTTGCAGTTGAACCAAAAACAAAAGCTGACCAAGAAAAAATGGGTATCGCTCTAGGTAAACTAGCTGCAGAAGATCCATCTTTCCGTGTTGCTACTGATGAAGAGACTGGTCAAACTATTATTTCTGGTATGGGTGAGTTACACCTTGAGATTATTGTTGACCGTATGAAGCGTGAGTTTAAAGTTGAAGCTGAAGTTGGTGCTCCACAGGTATCTTACCGTGAAGCTATCAGAAGCGAAGTTGACAAAAACTACAAATATGCTAAACAGTCTGGTGGTCGTGGACAATATGGTCACGTTGTATTCAAAATGAAACCAGGTGAAGCTGGTGAAGGTCTTGTATTCCACAACGAAATCAAAGGTGGTGTTATTCCTAAAGAGTACGTTCCTGCTATTGAAAAAGGTATGGAAGAGTCTATGAAAAACGGTGTACTTGCTGGCTTCCCAATTGAAGATGTTGAAGTTACACTTTACGATGGTTCTTACCACGAAGTTGACTCGAATGAGATGTCATTCAAAATCGCTGCTTCAATGGGATTCAAAGAAGCTGCTCGTGAAGCAAGCCCAGCTATTCTTGAACCAATCATGAAAGTTGAAGTTGAAGTACCTGAAGAGTATATGGGTGACGTTATCGGTGACCTTAACCGTCGTCGTGGTCAAGTTAACTCTATGGGTGATAGAAGCGGTAACAAAATTGTTGACGCTCACGTTCCTCTTTCTGAGATGTTCGGATACTCTACTGATCTACGTTCAAATACACAAGGTCGTGCTACATACGCTATGGAATTCGATCACTACGAAGAAGTTCCAAGAAACGTATCTGAAGAGATCATCAAAAAACGTAACGGATAATTTTTATCCATCCTCTATAAGACTTCCATTTGGAGGTCTTATAACCCCTTCATTATCTAATAAATCAAAAATTTGCTATAATACCACAAAAATTAATAGGTTATAAAATGCGTAAATTGTTCTTATTAGTATTATTATCTACACTACTTTTTTCGAAAAATCCCGATGTATATGCTGCTTTAGGTGATGTTATATATAATAATGTTGACAATATTAGTAAGTTAAAAGATATAAATCAATTTAGTGTTTACAAGGATAAAATAGAAAAATATACTCAAAAAGTAAATGCTACAAAAGCTTTTGGTTTTAAAATAGAACAGGGGGAACCAAACTTTGATAAAAAAACCTATTTATCAAGTTTAAGAGCACTTTCCAGAGATAATGATTTCTTTTTGCGATTAGCTAAAAAATTTTATGAAGATTCAATTACAACAGAAAACTCGCAACTTTTTTCTGAGATAATCAACAGTGGTCTTATTAATACTGATGAACATAAACAAGAGATTATTGACTACTATTTTGCACATCAAGAAGATATAAATGCTTCAGGTGTTATACAAGCATTTCTTGATGCAGATGCAGGTCTTAGAGGGAAAAAAGAGACTGAGCTAAAAAATATAAAATCAAAAAGAGAACGTGAACTTGAGAGAATTAAGCAGATAAGAGAAAAAGACAAAAGAGAACAAGAAGCACTAGAGCAAAAACTGCAAAAAGAGTTAGAAGCTAAGAAAAAAGAGGTTCGTGAAGAACAAAAAAGAGAGCTGTTAAAAACGAGATAATATCAAGACCAGTTAAACTCTTCATACTCACTCGGTCTGCCTTCTAAAGTGACATATGGAGTGTAATCTTTCTTATACTCTAAAGATGGACATCCTTCTACATAGTAACCTAAATATATCCATTTTTTTTCGTATCGCTTTGCAAATTCTATCTGTTTATATAAAGATAATCTACCAAGAGAATATTGTGCAAAGTCCGGATTGTAATAGAAATAGATCGAAGATATTCCATCTTGCAAAATATCTATAAGATCAACACCTATAAGTTTGTCTTGAAAAAAATATAACACTTCATAACCGAAATTTTCATATCCGCTGACAAAAGAATTAAAGTAATGATCAGGAGAAGTTGGAGAATAATCCCACCCCTTTTTTTCATTCATATATTTATGGTACTTATCAAAAAGTTCTAGATGGGTTTTTGTCATTGTAGGGTGTTGTACAACAATAGAGATATCTTTAGCTTTTTTTAGTACACGTCTGGCAGATTTTGAAAATATAAAATTATTAACATCTATTTTTATACTTTGACATTCATGACAATCTGTACATATAGGTCGAAAATACATTTTCCCAAATCTTCTATATCCTCTTTCTATTAACTCTTGACAAGCAGTAGCAGAACATTTGTCTATTACTTTATAGTGTGTAGTTTGTTGCATATTTTCTAGATATGAGCATTTATCTTCGAGTAGAAATTCTTTAAGTAAGTTCATAAGTGAATTTTGACATAATTTTGCTTTATTAAAAGCTAAAGGTTAATTGTGGAATTTTTTTTAAAACATCAGACAGTTATTTTTAGAAGTGTAGGTGCTTTTTTACTTGTAATGGGATTCGCACTTTACTTTTGGGCAGCGCCGCAAAAAGTATTAAGTGAGAATGAAAGGGCAGCTGCAAACTTAGCACGTATGGAAGCTTCTGTAAGTGGCAGTAGTTCATCAAAGGCTTCAGCACGACAGCAATCAAATGCTTCACCAATATCTGCAGCTATGCAAGAAACACAAAAAAAACAGATTAGAATGTTAATGATTATGGTAATGATATTTGGCGCAGGGTTTTTAGGATACAGTTTTTTAAAAAAGAAAGAATAAAGAGATGATTACTCCTCTTTATTCTGTGCTATAAGTACCCCTTCGATCATCTTATCGATATCACCGTCAAGAATAGCCGGAACATTTGTGTAAGCTTCGTTACTTCTTGTATCTTTTACTTGTTGATACGGTTGCATAACGTACGAGCGGATCTGATGCCCCCAGCCAATTTCACTTTTTTCTATACCAGCTTCTTTGGCTTTTTGCTCTTCAAGTTCTAATTCATATAAACGTGATTTTAACATCTTCATTGCAGTAGCTTTATTTTTATGTTGACTTCTATCATTTTGACACTGTACAACTACTCCGGTTGCTATATGGGTAATACGGATAGCAGATTCAGTTTTATTAACGTGTTGTCCACCTGCACCACTCGCACGGTAAGTGTCTATACGAATATCTTTATCTTCTATAACAATATCGATATCATCATCAATTTCCGGTGAAACCATAACAGAGGAGAATGATGTATGTCTTTTGGCATTGGAATCAAACGGAGAAATACGAACAAGTCTGTGGATACCGTTTTCAACTTTTAAATAGCCATAAGCATTCTCACCTTTAATGAGAATAGATACATCTTTGATACCCGCTTCATCACCTGCTTGATAATCTAGTACTTCTACCTTAAAATCATGTCTTTCTGCCCAACGTTTATACATACGTAGCAGCATACTTGCCCAGTCTTGAGATTCTGTTCCCCCGGCTCCAGGATGGATCGAAAGAATTGCATTTGAAGCATCACTCTCACCGCTGAGTAAAACTTCGATCTCCATAGAACGGATCTGTTCTTCAAGTTCGGGAGCATCCGCAAAAAGTGCCTCTATAGATTCTTCATCATCTTCCTCTTTTGCCATCTCATAAAGATCAGCTGCATCATCAACGGCAGATTTGGCAATATTATATTTTTCTAGTTTTCTTTGAATCTGAGTTTTCTCTTTTTGGATCTTTGCAGCATTTGTCGCATCGTTCCAAAATTCAGGATCGTTTTCAAGTGTTTCGATCTCTTGGAGTCTCTCTTGCAATTTCGCAGGTTCAACTACACCCGTAATATTCTCCATTTTTATTTTGATATTTTTTAAAAGTTCTGTGTATTCGTAGTTATCCATAGTTTTCCCATTATCTTCTATGTTATAAAGATATATCATAGATACTTGTTATATAATTGCGATTATATTATATTGGGACTTAAAATGAAGATTATTTATGAACCATTAGAGTTACAGACATATCTAAAAGAGCAAAATAAAACTATAGGGTATGTACCGACAATGGGTGCACTTCACGAAGGGCATATAGAGCTGATAAAAAATGCTAGAAAAGCAAATGAGCTTGTTGTTGTATCTATTTTTGTGAATCCGACACAATTTTTAAAAGGGGAAGATTTAGATAAATATCCCCGTCGTGATGAAGCTGATAAAAAAATATGTGAACTAGCCGGTGTAGATGTTGTATTTTTTCCAAGTAAGGAAAATATCTACTTTGAAGATGAAGTAAAGATTGAAGCTCCAGAGGTTAGAGGCTATGTACTTGAAGGTGCAACACGTCCGGGACATTTTTCCGGAGTTCTTAGAATTGTTATGAAGCTTTTAAATATAGTGAATCCTACACGTGCTTATTTCGGAAAAAAAGATGCACAACAGCTAAATCTGATTCAACTAATGGTAAAACACTATTATATGGATGTAGAGATAGTTCCTGTAGATACTGTTAGAGAAGCTGATGGACTTGCAAGAAGCAGTAGAAATATCTATTTGAGTACTGATGAGAGAAAAGAAGCACTGAAAATATCGGCATCATTATATGCAGCTTCTAAAATGATATCAAAAAATATTCTTGATGTGGAGGAGATCAAAGGTGAGATGCTTACAATTTTATCACCTTTAGAGATCGGATATGTTGAAATAGTGAATCGTGAATTTGAGCCAATTAAAAAAGCTGAAATAGGGAACACTGTTATTTTAGTAGAAGTAGTTGTCGGTAAGACAAGATTACTCGACAATATCTGGTTGTAGATACCCGTCTTCAACCATAATATCAATCGCTTTTTTAAATACGGGTACAGCAGTTTGTGCGGCAAACTGACTCTTTTTCGGTTGAACAACTACAACACCCATTGTATATTTTCTTTTTTTGTCATTGACAAAACCGATAAACGAGGTGTTGTATTTGTTAACGTATCTCCCTTTTTCAACGATATGGGCAGTCCCAGTTTTTCCACCCACTTCTAAGCCGGGAGTGATCGTCTTTACCCCCGTTCCTTTATTTACTGTTTTAATCAAGATATCTTTCATTCTTTGAGCAGTTGTACTTTTTATAGCTTCCACTTGTTCTTCGTAAGGAATTTTAGTCTCTTGATTGTATTCGTTGATCAAAGAGCGTAAAAGTTTTGGATAGACCATCTTTCCGTTATTATTAAAGGCTGAATAGGCACGTAAGAGTTGCATGAGGTTTGCTCGCAGGCCATACCCGTATGAACAAGTAGCTTTATAGATCTGATTTTCTAAACGTTTTGCACTTGGAATAGAACCTTTTTTTTCATAGATAAGATCATGAGTAGAGGATTTTGAAAAGCCAAACTTTTTCAGCCCATCATAAAACTCAAAACCGGATAGTTTTTGGGCTAGTTGAGCAATACCCACATTTGATGAGTGAACAATAACATTTTCAGCACTTAACCAGTCAAATCTATGTTCATCAGTGATCATTTTTCTACCAATTTTAAAGCGGCCGTTATGTCCATTGACTAGATCATAAGGATTAACAAGTTTTTTTTCCAGGAGTAAAGAGAAAGTGACTGGTTTCAGTACACTTCCCGGTTCAAAGCTATACTCAATCATCCCACTGTTTAAAGAGGGGTAGTCACTTTTTTTAATCTCTTTTGGAAAGTAACGGTTGGAACTCGCCATTGCAAGGATATCACCGTTAGTAGAGCTCATAACTGCAAGCATAATTTGTTTTGCTCTTAGTTCCTCTTTCATCTGATCAAGCATTTTTTCTATTTTTATCTGTAAAGCTACAGGGATAGTTATCTTTAGATCAAGTCCGTTAATTTGGGGTTTTGTAAAACTCTCTTTATTTAATAATATATAGCTGTTGACATCACGTTTACCTCGAGAGTACCCATCTTGTCTTGCAGAAAGCTCATCATCAAAACGTTTTTCTAATCCTTTAACACCTTTTACAAATGTGTATCCATCTTCTTCGAGTTTATGTGGATAACCGATGATAGGAGTTAGAAGGTTGCCGTAATTATATTCACGACTCTCCCCACTTTCAATAATATTAAGACCATGAACTGAGAGTAAACCTGTACGAGGATTTTTTAATGCTTTGAATACTTTAAAACGTCTAAGTTCATACGCAAGTTTTTTTAAATAATGTGCTTGGATTTGGGGAATGTTGTAACTTAAAACGACAACACCTTTATGATTATTGATTTTTTTGAGGATAGTTTTTTTCTCCATCCCCGAATAGATAGAGAAAAGTTCTACAAAAAGATCTTTTTTTTGCGGGTCTATATAACGGGTATTGACAACAGCTTTAAAAAGTTTTTTGGTAGTAGCTATGTGAAAGCCGTCAGCACTAATGATGCTACCGCGTGATGCTTTTGAACTTTCAGCCGTGTACTTTGAAGGGATGTGTCTTGGATCAAGAACCGTAAAAAGCATTACGGCAAGAAATACTAAAAATCCTGTAAATATTATGCCGTAGAGAAGAAGGATTTTTCCACTTTGGTTTTGGTTGATCATATAGTTTGGAGTATTGCTAAGAGAAGATTAGAGTTGTGTTCTACTGATCTCTTTATAAGCATTTAATGCTTTGTTTCTAATCTCTAGCATAAGTTTCATACTTGTTTCTGCTTTTCCGATAGCCATAGCAGCCTGATGAAGATCTTTTACTTGTCCTGTTGCGAGATCTGCAATTGCCTGCTCTTTATCTTGTTGAATCTCATTTGTCTCGTTGATGGCAGATTTTAATTGTTTAGCAAATTCATCTGAAGCATTTGATGGAGCTGATTTTGCATTGTTTTTAAGTAGATCAGCTGTTGAGATATTTGCTAAGCTATTTACATTGTTATTCATCTTTTACAACTTCCTTTACTGTAACAGTGATATTGCACTGTTTGCCATATTTTTTGCACTTTCGAATGCAGCGACATTTGCCTGATATGAACGAGTCGCTTCAACTAAATCGGCCATTTCCACAACAGGATTAATATTTGGATAGGCAACATATCCGTTTGCATCTGCATCTGGATGATTTGGTTCATATTTTAGTTGTGCTTTAGAATCATCACGAGAGATTTTATCAACTACTACACTCATTATAGCAGGATTTACCTTTTTTCCAAATTCACCTTCATTTAAGGGGTCTTGATACTCAGCACTGTTTGTCTCATCTGTGAGTGCTTTATTGTAATAATCATTAAAGTTGATAGCTTTAAATACTACCTCTTTACGGCGATATGGTCCACCTTCATCAGTCCGTGTTGTTTGTGCATTTGCAATGTTTGATGATATTACATTTACACGAACACGTTGAGCCGAGAGACCATATCCGCTGATATCAAAGCTATTTAAAAAATTACTCATTTGTTAAACCTTTACTAACTTACTTTTTGTGATGCTTCTATTACAGATTTAAAAATTGCACCATCTTTTTTATTGGCTTGTATTAAAGCATTGAACATAATAGAGTTTTTACTCATCTCTGTTGTTTCTACATCTATATCTACACTGTTTCCGTCATTTCTTGCCATATGACCATCTCTGAAAAAGAGTGTTGCTTTCGTTTCAGAATTTTGAGCACTCGGTGTTAAGTGTTTAGAATCAGTTGTAGCCATTTGCAGTTGATTGCTATCTTTGGCATACAGAGCTGCTTCTTTTGCTTTTAGTGCATTTTCAAAACTAATATCTCTAGGTTTGTAATAAGGTGTATCTGCATTGGCAATATTTGAAGCGATCATATCTTGACGTGCCGCACGATAATCAAGAGCATCTTTGATTAGTGAATGCGTTTTTGAAATCTCTATACTCATAAATACACCTTTTAGTTTTTATTGTACAAAGACAAGCATTTTTTATTCCAAATATATAATTGTGATAATAAAAATGAGAAATACTCTAGTTTTTAGTGAAAAAGTAATGTTTAAGCATATTTTAATATTTATAGGCTCATAATTAGCGATAAGGTTACAAGAGTAATCCAATTTACTTAATTAAGGAGTTCTTATGAAAAGAGCTGGTTTTACAATGATCGAATTGATCTTCGTTATCGTTATTTTAGGTATTCTTTCAGCAGTTGCTTTACCGAAATTTATTGGTGTATCTGAGCAAGCGAAAGCTGGAAAATGTAAAGCATTCGTTGGTACGATGAACCGTACAGTATTACCTGGTATTTGGGCTGGTGCTATTGCAGATGAGGCTACAGATGATAACATTTCTGATTACTTTACGGAAGGTAATTTAACTGCACAAATGAGTGATTATCCGACGACTGACTGTAACGCTAGTGCAGCAGATGTGGAAGGTCTACTTCAAGATGGTACTACACGTACAATTACATTTGGTGATACTTCATATTCAATTGAAAGAAATGTTTCAGCAAGTACAAGTGAATCTCCAATTTTAGTTTGGAAGAAAAACTAATCTAGGGTAGTTGTACCAAACTTATACATCTTTCGAAAGAAAGGTGTATAATCTTTTTTTGCTTGAATTATTTTCGAATGATTTAATCAAAGAAAAATATGGACTTATTATGAAAAAAACAAACGCTTTTACTATAATCGAATTAGTTTTTGTAATTGTCGTACTGGGCATTCTATCTGCAATTGCTCTACCAAGATTTGCCTCAACAGGTACGCAAGCAAGAATAGCTAGTGGAAAAGCTGATGTGATGGCTATTCGTTCAGCAATTATATCGGAGCGACAAACAAGATTGATTAAAGGTGATTCAAGTTATATAAATAGACTTGATAACGGTGTTACTGCAAATGCAGCAGGGAAGAAATTGTTTGACTCTAATACTACTTTATCCTCTACATCTCCGCGTCTTTTAAGTATGCCTATAATTTCTGGTGAAGGTGACGGACACTGGATAAAAACTGGAAATAATACGTATGCATATAAGATAAGTGGGAGTTCGATTACTTTTACATATTACCCTGAAGATGCTACTGTAGATGGTGTCTTTCACCCAGCCGGAGAGTTTAATTGTGATCATTCAAATACAGTCTGTAAAAAATTAACAGAATAATTTATTCTATTGTACTACTACAAAATCTCCATAATAGGCTCTGTCTTAGAGCCTTTAACTTACCACTCAGAAGAAAAAATTTCACTTTATTCACAAGTTACTGTTTTATTAAACAACAAAGAAAAAAATGGTGTTGTTGTAGAAGAAACATCAGAGCCTGATTTTAAAACACTCAAAGTTTTAGATATTTCTACACACTATTACTCGAAAAAACAGTATGAACTAGCCAAGTTTATAGCAGGTTACTATATCTGTGCTTTGGGTGAAGCTTTTGCTTTAATGCTCCCATTTGAAGATTCTAAAACAGTTGATAATGAAAATAAAAGTACTCCATCTTCTATTACACTCTCACAAAGACAAAATGAGGCGTTAAAATTTTTGCATAAGCATGAGGTTTCTTTACTCTTTGGTGATACCGGTAGTGGAAAAACAGAGATCTATATGAAATATTTTGAAGAGATTATAAGTCAAGATAAACGGGCAATATTTCTTATGCCGGAGATCTCGTTAACACCACAAATGTCTAAGCGTTTGGAGGAGCATTTCGGTGAGCAGTTTATTATGTGGCACTCAAAACTTACCCCTAAACAAAAAAAAGAGGCCCTAGAAAAAATTTATGACGGTAGAGCCAAGATTATAGCAGGTGCGCGCTCAAGCCTTTTTTTACCTATAAAAGATTTAGGTTTGATCGTGGTAGACGAGGAGCATGACGACAGTTATAAATCATCTTCAAGACCGCGTTACAATGCTCGTGATTTAGCAGTATATATGGGCAAACTTTATAATATTCCGGTAGTACTTGGAAGTGCAACACCATCATTGAATTCGTATGTAAAATATCCGCACATAAGACTTAAAGGTGGACATTTTCGTGCAAAAAGAGAGTTTATATATGAAGCAAAAGAGGAGAGTTTAACCCCTCTTATTTTTTACCATCTCAAAAACACGATTAAGCAGGAAAAACAGGCGATAGTTTTTTTACCGACACGGGCAAACTTTAAGTACTTGGTATGTAAAGATTGCGGGGCAACCTACAAGTGCCCGTATTGTAGTGTAGGAATGAGTATACATCAAAAGGCAAATGCGATCAAGTGTCACTATTGTAACTATATGCAAGCTATTCCTAAAGTGTGTGCAGAGTGTGGTAGTGATCATCTTTCAAGTTCACGTATAGGTACGGCAGAAGCCTTAAAAGAGATCGAAGAGGAGATGCAGGATGTAAAAGTTGAGCAGTTTGACAGAGATACGATCACAACTGCGAACAAGTTAAAAAAAGCACTCAAACGTTTTAACGATAGAGAGGTTGACATACTTGTAGGGACACAGATGCTCTCTAAGGGACATGATTATCATGATGTAGAGCTGGCAGTTATTTTAGGTGTTGATAATATGCTCAGCATTGCAGATTATCGTGCACGTGAGAAAGCACTTTCATCCTTGATCCAAGTTGCAGGTAGAAGTGGAAGGGCAAGTGATGCCAAGGTATTGGTACAAACATTTAACGAAGAGTTTATAAAGGCATATATAGAGAACTATGAAGAGTTTTTAGAGTATGAAAAAATGTTTCGTGAAGGGCTATATCCGCCGTACAAAAAGCTCTGTCGTGTACTTTTTGCCGATAAAAATGGACTCAAAGCGCAAGAAAAGATGCGTGAAATGGAAGAATGTCTTAAAAAGTTTGATACAATTGAAGTTGTAGGTGCAAAAAAATGTGCTGTTGAAAAGGTGGCAAATAAGTATAGGTTTGAGATTCTTCTTCGTTCAGATAAGGCGACAGACCTCATAAAAGCTGTAAAGTCGTGTAAAAACTCTATGGCAGAGATCGATATGGACCCAATCGATTTTGCTTAAGGTGTTCTCTTCCTTTAGTTTTTGATATTTTCAAAAAACCAATAAAATGCCATCATCATCCCCGGAGTTTTTTGAAAATTCTCATCAAATATAAAGGTTTTTGCTTCATTCGTATTTAGCTCTATAACTTCGATCTCTTCGTCATGGATACCGCCACCGTCATGAACTCTCATACTCTCATCGATTTCACCGTAATAAAGTGTTTGTTTAGCTCCTGAGATACCTACGGATGTAAAGAAACTTGTTACATATCGCAGGTTTATTGTAGGAATATCATAACCACACTCCTCTAAAACTTCCTCTTTCGCAATCTCTGAGAGGGGAATTTCTTTATCGACTATACCAGCACACAGCTCATGCATGTAGCCATCTTTATGAAGATTAAAAACTGGGGGACGAAGCTGTTTTACTATTATAAAAGCATCTTTTTCTTTATGCCATAATAAAATTGCTACAGAATCATGGGAGATGATAGCCTCCCATTTTTTCTTTTGATCTTTTTGTGTGTAATGGATCTCTATCGGTTTTATATATTTTGGATCTTCAAGTGCTTTTACACAAGTGATTTTATCCATTTATATCATCCATCATATAGATATAACACATATCCTCAAAGCGTGGAGGTTTTTTATATGGAGTTTTATTATTAAGGTGTAAATCTATACGTTCATCAAAGTTGTTTTTGAGTTGTAAGAATGCTTTTTTCTCTTTCCCTTTAAGTTTCTTTGTCGTTACCTGAACTACTCGTAGAGGGTTGATAGCAACTCCACGCTTACGAAGTTCAAAGTGAAGATGTGGACCAGTTGAACGCCCAGTTGAACCTACATAACCGATAGTTTGTCCTTTTTTAACATACTTACCTCTATAGATCCCTCGGCGGAATGATTTGAGGTGGGCATAGCGGGTTTCATAACCATCGTTGTGGCGTATTTTTATAAGATTTCCATAACTTCCCATACGTGCAGCATAGATAACCTTACCACTTCCTGCTGCAACAATAGGTGTTCCGCGGCGTGCTGCATAATCAACTCCAAGGTGAGCTTTCCATTTATGTAGTACAGGGTGGAATCTTCTTTTTGTAAAGTATGAAGAGATTCTGGCTCTAACAGGACGAGCAAGTAAAAAACCCTCAACCTCATGTGCTTTTTCATCGTAGTATCTATCATCGTCATTAAGGTAGATATAGTGTTTTTTTGAACCCATCTCGATCATAGCAGCATCTAGTGTGGGCATAGAAAAAGGTTGTCCTAGACGATATTTTTGAGAGTAAAGCATTACAAGCTCATCCCCTTTGCGGATATCGTTTTTAAAGTTAAGTGAATGTTTAAATGCCGCAACAAAAACACCTGCAACTTTACGACTTCCCGTTTTTTTAAGTATTGCATAGTTTGGAGAGGAGTTTATCTGAGTATATAAAACCTCATTTCTAGTAGTACTGATAATAGGGATTGCCTCAAATGCATAGCCGTCACCGTTTTTATAGATGTGAACCTGAAGTTCGTCATTTAGAGGGAGTAAAATTTGTAAAATATCATTGTTCGTATCTTTTAAGATCTGATAGTGAACACCTGCTCTCATCTCTTCTGTTAAACGTTGGTCATCTTTATCTAAGTTGTAGTAAAGCTGTCTGACAGGCAAGTTTAATTTCTCTAGAAAGACTAAGTAAGTTTCTCCATTTTGCCATCTAAAGCGTTCCACATGAGAAGCCAGTAGCGTATTTGAGAAAAAGAGTGTAATAAAAAGTAGTATGAAAAATCGTATCATTAAATATAAACCTATAATAAATAATTGTGAGAGATTATCAAATTTTGGCTTAGTCTGAGTTTTATTTGATATAATCTCAAAGATATTACAAAAGAGAAGTTTAATGAGATATGTTTTTTTAGTACTTTTAATACAGTTTAACCTATTTGCAGGTTTATTAAGTTCAAAGATTGTTAATCTTGATCTTGAACAAGGAACTGCAACGATAAATATAGATAAAGTTGATGTAGGGGTAAGCGGTTATGTTGTTCATCATATAACTGCTGAACATAGCTCTATTTTAAAAAGTTGTGTCGTAAAAAGTTTTGATCCTCAAACTAAAACAGCAGTTGTAGAGATGAAAGAGTTTAACCTCTTAAGAAACAACGCACTTCCAAAGGGAAAATGGGAAGTTAAGGTTGGTGATAGTGTAGAACTTGCTTTTGGATATACACGTTCACTTCTAATTGCACCGAGTGAAGAGATCTATTATCAGATCTCAAAATCTGTAAAGACTCAGTGGGTGCATCCTGATATTTTTGCAACACTTTTATCGATGCATGGGCATCCGACACCACTTCAAGAGGATTTTAGCGATATTGCTACAGCTTCAAGTGCAGGATTATTATTTATCTATTTAGACCAAAAGCTTTATACTGTAGATATCAAAAGTTTTAAAATTTTATATATAAGCGATGCTCCGCTAACACAAGATAAAGAACAACTTCCATTTTACTCAAGAGTTGAGACAATAGAAGATTCATGGTTTGGTGAGGGTAGTGATGAACTTGAAAGTTATGAGCCCCATTACTATGAACTTTTAGTACAAAATAACAACACAAATAAAACGTTATATGAGACGATAAAAAATAGTAAAAATGAAGAGATAAACTCTTTAGTTGAACAATTTAAGATTGGAGAATAGATGTTAGATACAAAACATATACAACATTTTACAAAAATAGTTGGCGATGATAATATTTACAGTGATAAAGCACACCTAATTGCCTACTCTTATGATGCTACACGTGAGCATTTTGAACCTGATGCAGTTATCTTCCCGCGTAATGAGCAAGATGTTAGTGAGATTTTAAAATATTGTAACGAACATAAGATTGTTATTGTTCCTCGTGGAGCCGGGAGCGGTTTTACGGGTGGTGCACTGCCAAGTAACGGTGGTATTGTGTTAGCGATGGAAAAACATATGAACAAGATCCTTGAGATCGATATGAAAAATATGGTAGCGATCGTGCAACCGGGTGTTGTAAATATGGACCTCCAAAAAGCAGTAGAAGAGGTTGGTTTATTCTATCCACCTGATCCTGCATCTCAGGACTACTCAACTATTGGTGGAAATGTAAGTGAAAATGCCGGCGGTATGAGAGCTGCCAAATATGGAATCACAAAAGATTACGTAATGGCAACTCGTGCAGTACTTCCAAACGGTGATATCATCAAAGCGGGAAAAAGAACGATCAAAGATGTTGCAGGGTACAACATTAGCGGTATTTTAATAGCAAGTGAAGGGACTCTGGCGGTTCTTACGGAGATTACACTTAAACTTATTCCAAAACCAAAAATGACAAAAACTGCAATGGGAATCTTTCCAAGTGTAACAGAAGCTATGAATGCCGTATATAAAACTATGGCAAGCGGTGTTACTCCAGTTGCTATGGAGTTCTTAGATAACTTAACTATCCGCGCGGTTGAGCAGACTTTCCATAAAGGTTTACCGGTAGATGCTGGTGCACTGCTTGTAACAGATGTTGATGGAAACTTAGAAGATGACCTTAACTTTCAGCTAGAACAGATTGAAAAAGTTTTTAAAGAGAACGGCTGTTCTGAATTTAAGATCGCAAAAGACGACAAAGAAGCGGCTGATCTTTGGTTTGCCCGCCGTAATGCTTCACCGTCATTAAGTGTGTACGGAAGCAAAAAGCTTAACGAAGATGTAACTGTACCTCGTGCAGTTCTTCCTGAACTTCTAGAGAAGTTCTATGCGATTGCAGAAAAGTACAATGTAAATATTCCGTGTTTTGGACATACAGGTGATGGAAACGTACATACAAACGTTATGGTTGACGGTAGTGATCCTGAACAAGTAAAGATTGCTTATCAAGCGATCGAAGAGGTTTTCCAGGCAACAGTTGACCTTGGTGGTACACTTTCAGGTGAACACGGAATCGGGCTTGCAAAAGCACCGTATATGTCAATGGCATTTACACCTGAAGAGATGGCCCTCTTCAAGTCAATCAAACAAGCGTTTGATCCAAACAACATTTTAAATCCTGCAAAGATGGGACTCAACTAAAATGAACTTACGAGCTTCTGAACTTTACAAACAGGTTAAACTTTTTGTTTTATCGTTTGTAGATAAGGAGCTCACTCTTTTTGCCGCATCGCTTAGTTTCTATACTATTTTTACGATTATTCCTCTGCTTATCATTATGATGTCTTTACTTACATCATTACCAAGTTTTCAAGAACACTATGAGAGTATAAAAGGGTTTATCTTTTCAAACCTTATGCCTGTACAATCGGAAGTTATAATTAGTAAAATTGATGGCTTTTTAGCAAATTCCGCGAAAATGGGAATTATGAGTTTAGCTGCTGTTTTAGTGGCATCTCTGCTGTTTTTCAAAAACTTTGAATATATCGCAAATAAAATTTTTCATGCAGAATCAAGAGGCTTATGGGAGTCGATTACAACATACTGGACTATGATGACACTCACACCTATCGGACTCGGGATATCGTTTTATATTACAGGAAAGATTGCGGCTCTTATGGCTTCAAATGAGCTTACATCAGGTTTTAATATCCTTCCTCTTATTCCATACTTGATTATTTGGGGAGTTTTCTTTCTTATCTTTCAAATAGGGCCAAATGCGAAGGTGAATCCCCGTGCATCGGCTATTAGTTCATTAATCGTTTCAGTGATATTCAGCATCAGTAAAAACGGTTTTATCTATTATGTATTTTTAAATAAGTCATACGCTACGATGTACGGTTCTTTTGCAATAGTGATGTTCCTGTTTTTATGGATATATGTCTCTTGGATCATCTTCTTATACGGTCTGAAATTATGTCACATTATAGACAGCATATATAAAAACAGACAAAGCAAAGATATTGAGAATGTAAAACAGAACTCTGTTGTAGATACTGCCGAGTGATACACCGATAAACAGCCATAATATTTTCTGATCAAGAACTACAACAGTTCCAAAATCTGCACTCTTTAATAGCATTACTAAAAGTGGATCAAATAGACTTCCCAATCCAACTATATGCAATACTAATGAAAATGGATAGAACAGTGTAAAGAGTGTCGTGTGGATGATCGAGAGTGGATGCAGATATGAAAAGTTTCCAAATAGTGTTAGAGAGTATGGAAGTATCAAGAGATAGACAAAGATAGGCAGGAGAAAAAACTGATACACTTTACCTAGTTTTTGAAAATAGATAAAAAACAGAAATATATAAAACACACCTGCTACACTTAGCCATAATCCGATATTAAAAAAAAGATGTGGAAAAAGTGCCAGAATTAACAAAATAGTCAAGAGCAGTGTCTGCATAGAGATAATTTTAATTCCCCGATCGTAGAGAAAAAATCCTATTAATAACATTACAAAAGCACGAAGCAAAGAGGGCGGTGATTCTAAAAAGAGGGTATAGAATAATAAAACCGTCGCGATAATAAAAAAACTATCTATTTTATAGCTCCTGTAGGGAAAGTAGTTGTTGTGAAAAACTCTATAGGGGTATTTGAGTAGAAAATAGAGCAGGGCTGAGAGTACCCCTAAATGAAAGCCACTAATTGCTATGAGATGGGATAACCCTAAAGTGGAAAATGTTGTTTGAAGTTTTCTCGGTAATGGTTTTGCAAGATAGAGCGCTTCATAGATATTTGTAAGCTCTTTATCTTTATGCTGCTTTTTTATAAATTGTGAAAGCTTATCTTTTGTAGTAGTGGAGTTGTTAATTTTTAAAATCTTACTAAAGGCAAAAAATCCTTTGATGTACTCCATAAAGGTGATATTACCAATCTCTCCTGTAAAGATTTCAAGGTGTATCTCTTTAGAGATGATGTTAGGAAGATCTTTCTTTGCAATCGTATAAAAGGTATATCCCTCGGATGCTTTTAGCTTTAATACCTGGTAGTGTTTTGTTTTCCTGGTTTTTGTCAGTTTAGTTTTATTATATTGTTTTAAAACAGTAGCATCTACAAGAGCAGAGTCAAATTTTATAAGTTGTTTGTATTTGTAGTATTCATAAGAGAGGTTGAGTGTTAGAAGTATAAAAAAGAGAAGAAAAAGAGAGAACCACTCCTTCTTTGTTTGAAGCAGTTCTACTCTCTCTATCATGATGTTACAGTGTCGGCATCTCTATTTTATCAGCTCCGCCAACATCTATATTTGCCGATTTTGTATCGACGTTTTCATAGACAAATTCGGTAGCCTGTGCAAAACTCGGTTGATCGATAAAGCGGGTAAGCTTTTTCTGGAATACCAGTTTAACATGTCCCGTTGGACCGTTTCTCTGTTTTCCGATGATGATTTCAGCTTCCTCCTCCTCTTTTTCAACATAGGTTGGAGTAAACTCTTTTCCTTCAGCTTTTGCAGCTTTTTCACGCTCTTTTTCTTCTTTGTAGAGGTATACATCATCACGGTACACAAAGAGGATAATATCGGCATCCTGCTCAATAGAACCAGATTCACGAATATCACTCAGCATCGGACGTTTATCATTTCTAGATTCAAGTCCACGATTGAGCTGTGAGAGTGCTACGATAGGAATCCCAAGTTCACGGGCAAGCATCTTTAATCCACGAGAGATATCTGAAACCTGTAAGTGACGGTCTTGGTTTCCAATCCCCTGCATAATTTGGAGGTAATCAATAACTGCCATTTCGATTTCCGGATGTTGTGCTTTTAGTTTTCTTAGTTTTGAACGAAGTTGATTAATGTTTACACTACCTGTGTCATCTACAAAAAGCTTAGCATTGTTCATCTGATCAATTGCTCCGTTTAACTGACTCCACTGCTCATCACTCATATCCCCGACACGTAGTTTTTGCAGTGGAATAGAAGTTTGAATAGAGAGCATTCTAAGCATTAACTGTTCAGCCGGCATCTCTAATGAGAAAAATGCCACACCCTTATCCTGCATGATAAGATTGTGAACCGTATTTAAAATAAATGAAGTTTTTCCCATCGCAGGACGAGCGGCAACGATGACCAAGTCCCCTTTACCAAAACCTGTCGTCATTTTGTTGAGGTCTTTAAAACCAGTATCTACACCAACAAGTACAGAATTACCGCGAGCTTTCATCTCTTTGATATATTCCATTGTTGCAAATGTCATGGTCGGAGAGTCAAGGAAGTCGCTTGTTTGGTTGTCTTGCGTAATCTCATAGAGCTTTTTCTCTACAATATCTACAACATCAGCTGATGGTAACTCCTCTTCAACAGTTACACGTTTGATCTCTGTTGTAAGAGTTAAGAGGTGACGTTTTAAAGATTTGTCTTTTACTTCATCCACATACGCTTTTGTATTAGAGATAGGGTTGGCTGCTAGAATCTCTAAAAGTACCTGCTCATCAAACTTCTTCATTTTGTTGAGCTCTTTTTTAATGAACTCCTCATCGATCGGTAAGTCGTTTTGAAAGAGTGTCATAATCGCTTTAAAGATATCTTGGTGAGCTGGAAGATAAAAATCATCTACTTTTAACATCACACTGAGATCATCAAACTGTGAAGGTTCAAAAACGATTGAACTCAGTATACTACGTTCAAAAGCTAAATTATATAGGTTGTCTTGCATATTACTCCTGCCCTGCCATTTTTTCAACTTCATCGACAAATTTGTCAACAAGTTCTTTTTCATCAAGATTTGCTACAACCTCACCTTTAACCATAACCAAACCTTTTCCTTTTCCGTACGCGATCGCAACATCTGCATGAGCCGCTTCACCGATTGCATTTACGACACACCCCATTACACTTACATTGAGTGGTGTTTTAATATGTGCAGTTCTTTTTTCAATCTCACTTACTGCACTTACTAAATCAGCTTCAATTCTTCCACATGTTGGACAAGAGATGATGTTTAGACCATCAGGTAATGCCCCGCTATCTTTAAGGATTGCACGTCCGACATTGATCTCCTCTTCAAGTTCACCAGTAATTGAAACTCTTAAAGTATCTCCGATACCGTCAAGTAAAAGTGCTCCAAGTCCGATCGAGCTTTTTACCGTTGCATGAAAGAGTGTCCCTGCTTCTGTAACTCCAAGATGGAAAGGGTAGTTGTTTTTAGGGCGAAGCATTCTATAGGCATCAACAGTTCTTTGTACATCACTTGCTTTAAGTGAGATCTTGATATCGCTAAAACCTAAATCTTCAAGGTATTTGATGTTGTATTCGGCACTTGCTACCATCGCTTCAGCTGTTTGACCGTATTTGTTATCAAACTCTTTTTCCAGACTCCCGGCATTTACACCGATTCTAATTGGAAGGTTACGCTCTTGACATGCTTTTACAACTTCAGCAACTTTCTCTTTAGAGCCGATATTTCCAGGATTGATACGGATACAATCAACAGATTCGGCTGCTATAAGTGCTAGCTTATGGTTGAAGTGTATGTCGGCTACAAGCGGAAGTGAAATTTGTTCTTTGATACTTTTTAATGCCAATGCATCTTCCATATCGGGAACGGCTACACGAACAATGTCACATCCTGCAAAATGGAGACGGTTGATCTGTTCAACAGTTGCAGCAACATTATGAGTATCCGAGTATGTCATTGACTGTACAGAGATAGGTGCATCTCCACCTACAGCAACATCTCCGACATATATTTTTTTCGTTGGGTATCTTTCTATCATAAAAAGGATTTTAGCTTGTTTGATATAAAAAAGTGGTTAATTTTTTAAGTCATATTTTTAGCCCGTATTTTACGGGCTAAAAAGCATTATTAAAGAGTCTAAAGGTCAAGACTCTTTGTTGTTAAAATTGTAGTTTTTAGTTGTGAAGCATCAAACATAGTTTTAAAACTATTAGATTGCGTAGTGTTGTCTTCAAAGAGATCTTGAGCAAACGGATAGCTAAGTGTCTGGTAACGTAACTCTACCTCTACACGAGTTGGAGTTGTAGAAAAACTACTTGTATTTATATCGTAAGTTACAATGTCTCCACCACCTATAAAGTTTGCATCACCACCATTAGCAGCACCTACAACTGCAATGTCACTTGTGGCTGTTGTTTTATCGAAACCTCTTGGTAAAAGACGATTGTCTTTTACATAACTTGCTGCACGAAGCAGTGTATATGTTACTTCATTATCACTGTTTTGCATAATCGCTTCATATATTTGCACTTGATCTTCTGAATTAATAACATCATAATGGGGTTCGTAGGTAGTTTTGTCCATATCACCGTTAGCACCGAAAATGCTTCCGTTAGCATCTACCTTTCCTGATTCAAATAAGACTGAATCATTTACATCATAAAGTGTAAAGTGAATAAATGCACGACGTGAAGGGAAACTAGTTGGAAGCTTATGCCCCGTATTAGCACTAACATTTACATCAATACTGAGTATATTATTTGTTATTCCATTGTCTGTAAGTGTGATCGATGCGGCATTTTGTATAAGCTCATCAGTTTTTGTCAGTGTTTTGGTAAAGTTTGCACTCTCTACAACACCTAAAGCCGTTTTATTATTGTTAAGAATATCCAGCATCAATTTATTTCCGCCTACAAAATTATGGCGTGAAAAGTTATTTCTTGGAGATAAAGTACCGTTGTCCGGACGAGTAGATATAATAACACCATCAGTTTTTTCCATATGACACTCTTGACAGATCGTTGTAGTGCTAAAGTCACTATGTTCCCATTCGCTATATGGCATCTGCTCAGGAAATTCACTTTCAGCTGTTGTTGAAACCAAATCACCATTACTGTCTACAAATGGCGTTTTAAGATTATGACATGTCGCACACATTTTTGATTCACTTATATGACTACTTTGAACAGGTGTATAGTTTAAAGAGTTTTGCATAGGGGTAACGAGAGGGTTAATAAACTGTCCGTAGATCTCACGATTTGAATTGATTGAGTAGCCTCCTGAAAAACCATCAAGTGTACCAAGGTTTGTCGCATCTATTTGATGGCAAAGTGCACAGCTTACTCCGTTCATAGCTTCATTGTAATGGGCATTAGAACTGTTTAAAAATCCATTCTCAAAGACTTTTATTTCATCACTGAGATAATGTGCTTCATAATTTGCCATAGGGGCATGACATTTTGTACATTTGTCGTTGATAGTAGTGTTAAGATCGGGATTACGTTTGAGCTCTGATGCAACTTTTGCTTTCCATAACGGATCTTTAGAAGAATTCCCCATCATAGTAGCTGCCCAATCACTTTCAATAGAGACATCTGCTCCATTTCCATCAACAATGCCGTTATGACAAAGCGCACAGTTTTGTGAGCCAGAAAAATGTGTAGAGGTGAAAGCTCTATCTTCAGATACTATTGTTGTCGTAGTATTTTCTGAAGAACCTCCACCACCGCAAGCTGTAAAAAATATTGTTGTAAAAATTAATGACGAAGAGAGAATAATTGAAAATTTATTCATAAGTTTGCCTTGTTGTATTTTGCTATTGTCTTAAGCAAGTGTTAGTGAAGTCTTAGCACCGAAAAGGTGCTAAAAAAAGTAGTTTTAGAATTTAAAATCTAAGTTAGTATAGAAATAACGGCCAGGTTCGTTAAGAAGCATAACATCACCTGTAGTTCCACCAGTTAATAGAGTTAAATCTTTATATGTATTGTTTACAGCATATGTAACATCAAAGATATTGTTCATACCAAGAGTAAGGTCAAATTTTTTGTTTACGGCATGTTTGATTTTTGCATTTACAACTGCCCAACCAGCGATCTCTTGTTCACCGTTGTCTTCATCAAATTTGTCCCATCTGTCACTTGCTTGTAGTTCTAAAGTTGCCATAGAGTTGTTTCTATACTCATAGTTTACACCGATATTTCCACGTAACGGAGCAATATCTGCTAGATCTTTATCTGTTTGACCTGTAAGTGCTTGATCTTTTTCACCAACTTTATAAGATGCTCCCATATCGATAGTGATTGTGTCAGTTGCATAAACTGACGCGCTTAATTCTACACCATAAACAGTTGCATCTATATTTTTAAAATTGCTTGATGCTAAACCATCTTGATAATAAATGTAGTTATCTAACATAGAGTAGAAAGTTTTAGCTTTTAATTTAAAATATTGATTATCTGTTTCATAACCTAAATCTACTTCTTGATTTGTTACTTGGTCTAAATTATTAGTAGCATGCATACCCATATATAACTCTCTAGCATCTGGTACACGTGAAGCTTGACCGATTCCTAAGAAAACTTTATTTTCTTTGTTAATGTTGTATGTAGTCATAATATTTGCACTTAATGCAGTGTAATCATTTGACTGTAATGCTGTATCTTCAGGTGTGATTTTTGTTGAATCATATCTAGCACCTATTTCAACATCAAGATCTGCATATGATTTTTTTAGTTTTGCAAAAATCGCTGCATTCTCTGTTTTTGTAGGAGTTAGTGAAACAGCAATAGAAGCAGGCATAACTACTCCTGAAGCATTTGACATATACTTTTGACCTTCCCAAGTTCTTTTACTTGTGTCTAAACCTATTAAGATTTCATGTGCCATAACATCAAAACTATTTTTTAGTTTTAAACCTTGCATAGTTGTTTTAAGATGATTTGTCATGTAATTTGGTGTATTCATCGTTTGTCTGTACATTGTATCCATCGGATGATCTACATCAGAGTAGTAGTATTGTAGATTTACATTTTTATAGTTTTCATTAATCGAGTCTATATTGTATTCAACACTATAGATGTTTGAATCATCGTAACGTGCATCCATTTTAGAGTTTGGATAAAGAACATTATCACTTCTGTTTGCAGTTACACTAAGACGTAATTCTTGATTTTCAAAAGTTGAGATATAAGCTTTTGCCATTGCACTTTTTTTCTTATACGCTGGTACGTCATGATATGTTGATGTAAAGAGTGAAGTACCGTAATTATCAACTTGTTCTGCCAGTGTATCACCGTTACCGTCTTTATACTGATCACTAGATTCATCTGATACAGTTGCAATCATTCTGATAAAATCATTTCCACCGCTTACAGTAGCACCGAATTTTCTGTAGTTCCATGCACCAAAACCTAGATTAATAGAAGCTTGAAGATCTTTTGTCGGTTTTTTAGTCTCGATTTTTACACCACCGCTAAGAACTCCAAAGCTCTCTACATCGTAAGGACCTTCAATAACCGTTATCTTGTCAACCTGATTTGCAACAATGTGTGATGTCGGCGGATCCATTCTGTTTGGACATGCACCGCATACTTTTGTACCGTCAACCTCTACAACAATGTTATCCCTTTTTTGACCACGGATGTAGATATCGTTAGCGATAGCGCTTCTTCTGTTCATATCGATACTTGGAACTTTATCACTAAGTGCTTTTGCAACATCAGCTGAAGTTTGTGCATTTTCTGCAACTTCTGAAATCACCGTTGATTCGACATTGATAGTATCAACTTGAAGATCGTTGGCAACAAGATAAGATACGGCAAGTAATGATAATGGAATGATTTTCTTCATAAATAACCCTCTAAACTAAAATTTGTCTATTCTAATCAAATAATGTTACAAAACTGTTAAGAGAGTATTTGATACAATTTTATTATGACAAAAATGGAAAAATTGAAACGAACGGTAATGATAGCGATAGGTTTTGCCCTTGCCACATATTTGATTATGAGTGGCATGGCAATATTAGAACAAGAGGAACTAAAGGAGAGTAACTCCACTAGCGAAGTTCATAGTGACACAGTGAAGTGAACCATGTTGGCGGATCAGTGTTGAGCAATCAACACCAACTATTCTGCGATCGGGAAATGCCCATTTAAAGATCTCCAGAGCTTCAGCATCCTCTTTCACATTGTAAGTCGGAACTATGACACCTCCGTTAACAAGTAAAAAGTTGGCATATGTTGCTGGAAGTCTTTCATCCTCATCGTATACAGCTGAACTCATCGGAAGTTTGATCAGTTTTAGTTTATGCTCTATCACAAACTCTTTAAGTTCATCCTCCATCTTTTTTAAGGCTTCGTAGTGCTCGTCTTGTGGGTTATCACACGCTACATACATGATTGTATCTTTTGAGATAAAACGTGCCAGTGTATCTATATGGGAGTCTGTATCATCCCCTGCAAGATAACCATGATCAAGATATAAGATCTCTTTAGCCCCAAAATACTCTTTTAACTTTTGTGTCATCTGCTCTTTTGTAAACTCTTTATTTCTATTTGGGTTGAGCATACACTCCGATGTTGTAAGGATAAGCCCTTCACCGTTGCTTTCAACACCGCCACCCTCTAAGATAAGATCTACATCTTCTAGCGGAGCTGAATAAACAGAAGCGATGGCAGGGGACATGTTATTGTCAAGTTCGGCATCAAACTTACCGCCCCATGCATTAAATGTAAAATTAAGTAGTTTGATTTCACCGTTATTTTCAACAGTTAGTGCAGAAGAATCACGAGCCCACGTATCGTTTGCAGTGTACTCTATAAACTTTATATTTGTATGATCTTCAAAATAGCTTTGTACCTCTTTTGTGTCATGACACACAACTAAACAAGGTTGAAAAGTTCTGATCGCATTGATGATAGCTACAAAATTTCTTTTAGCATCCTCTAAACAACAGTTCCAGTCTGTATTTTTATGAGGAAAAACAACTTGAGTGAAGCTTTGTTTTTCAAACTCTGGTATTAACATAGTATAATTTCTCCATGGCTTATATAACTTTAAATAAAAACAATCTTTTTTATAATTTTGACATTATCGCAGATAAAACTAAAAGCAAAGATAAAGTTGCCGTTGTTTTAAAAGATAATGCGTATGGACATGGACTTTGCGAAGTTGCAAAGATGGCACAAGAGTATGGAATCAGTAAAGCAGTAGTTCGATCGCATACAGAAGCAGAGGCTATTTATGAATATTTTGACTATATTTTAGTACTTGCCGAGATGCCACAAAAAGCAGATGAAAAGATTCACTATACTATCAATGATATAAAGCTCATTACTAAGTTCCCAAAAGGTACGAAAGTGGAGCTTAAAACAAATAGCGGTATGCATAGAAACGGTGTTGAATTAGAAGAACTGGAGAATGCATTTGCTTTAATTAAAGAAAACTCTTTAGATCTAAAAGGGGTTTTCACACACCATTCATCTGCAGATGAAGAGGGGGATTATTTCTCTTTTCAAAAACAAAATTTTTCTTTGATCAAACAGAAGTCAAAAGAGTTGGCAGAACAGTACGGATATACACTTGCCTTTCACTCTGCAAACTCGGCTGCACTTTTTCGCGAAGAGAACTTTGATGAAGATATGGCAAGAATAGGGATCGCAACGTATGGATGTTTGGAACTTCCATCTAGTCTGCCTCAAATAGATTTAAAACCGGTACTAAGTATCTATGCTGAAAAAAACTCTTCAAGAATTTTAGAAGAGGGGGATTGTGTCGGATATGGTGCAAACTTTAAAAGTACAAAGAAACAGGTGGTAAGTAACTATGATTTTGGTTACGGAGACGGTTTTTTACGTGCTTGTTCAAATATCTATAAAACACCTGAAAATGTTAGCATTGCCGGAAAAATTTCTATGGATAACAGCTCGTTTTTAAGTGATAAAGATGAATTGCTGATTTTTAATGATGCAAGAGATATTGCAAAATTTGCCGGCACTATCTCGTATGAATTATTAACATCGTTAAAATCATATATACCGAGAAAAATAGTTTAGTAATTCAGGATACGTCTAGCCTGCCAATACTTCTCTCTCCAATAGGGGTTATTGAGGTTAGAGATTGTCACACCGTGTTTTGTTGAGGTGTGTAAAAAATTTCCCGCTTCAAGATAAACTCCTGAGTGTCTTGAACTATAACCTGTTTTAAAAAGGAGCAGATCTCCCTCTTTTATTGCAGGTTTTTTTACGAAGGTTCCTACTTTAGCCTGATGCTTTGTATCTCTTGGGATATTTAATCCAAAACCGTCTTTGTAAACTTGCTGCACCAATGAGGAACAATCTATCCCGTAACAGGTAGTCCCACCATATTTATAGGGAGTGTTTACCCATTTTTTATATTGTTCATAGATCGTAAGCGTTACGGGATTTTTATTGCGTAATTTATATGATAGTTCTTGTTTTGGAGAAGGGGAATAGGGTGTTAAGGTTGCATACTCTTTTGTTTGCGGTGACTTGCCGGAACATCCACTCAACAGAAGCAAAGATGTTACGACAAAGAGTAAAAAAGGCATTAGCTTATCTTTACTATTGCCTCTGCAAACAGGGCTCCGTCAACACCCAGTAGTGCTAACTCTTCTATCTCTTCTTCATCCTCTATATGGACTAGGATTTTTGAATCAAAAAGATAGTTTTCGGCAATATTTTGTGCTGTTTTTGCTAAACTTTTTGGTACTAAAATATAGTGTGCTCCAAGTGCCGAAGCATAGATAAGCTCTCTTATATTTTGTACATTAAGTGCAAAAGAGATGCTGTTTTTTTGAAGATAGTTAATAATATCGAGGTTATCTTCATGAAATGCGAGATATAGTTTAGATGACGGTGGCGTATGAGCAATATCATCTATATCAGAGATATGGTAAAAACTCTCACTTTCTATAAAACGGTGGCCAAAGAGTAACATTATTTATCCTTGTTTACACACTCTTGAGAGCAGTAATATTTCCCATTACTGAGAATCGCTTCATCTACTTCAACATAAACACCGCAACTTGCACATTCGATCATGTCGTTAGATTGTAATTTAGTATCTTTTTTTTCACTCTTAGAATTTACTATCGGCTTTTTTTTGATAAACATAAAGTATACAACGGCAATTACACCGATAACGAGTAAAATTTTTAATATCATAATTGTTCTCCTAAAAGTAAGTAATGTCTGTTTTGTGTTTCGATAATTTTATATTGCATATTCTCTACAACATCATTCACTTCATCAAAAACTTTTTCACCTTTATAAAAAAAGAGTTTTGTATGGGCATCTCTATGGTTTTTGCTTAAATTCAAAAGCATTTTTGTATCAGTTACTGCACGTGAAGTGATAATGTCAAATACTTCACTCTCCATCTCTTCTACTCTTTTTTTCACAACTCTAACATTGTCAAGTCCCAAATCTGCTTTGATAAATTGTAAAAAACTTGCACGTTTTGCAAGTGGTTCTACTAAAGTGACTTGAGTGTCGGGAAGAGCTAGGGCTAGGATCATTCCGGGAAAGCCTGCACCTGTTCCTATGTCCATTAACGAGTTGACTTTAGGTAAAAAGCTGACAGGATAAACGGCATCAAAGATAAACTCATCTAAAGTTTGCTCATCCTTTGCACCTGTAAGGTTATGGATCTTATTCCATTTAGTAAGATGTTCTTTATATTTTTGAACATTGGTAAAAAAATTATCCGGTAATTGTAGTTCTTGCAGTTTCGATTGTAGATTCAACAAAACATCCTTTTCAAAAAGGATATTTTATCTAAAAAAGTGTTTTTTACGAAAAGAGTTTTTTCATTGCTGTGAAAAACATTTTAAAAATCCCTTTGTTACCGACTAGATCGTTGATGAACTCATCATACGTTACACCTTTTTCTTCTAAAAAGCCACGAAGATATTTTTCACTTGCTTCAACACCGCCGTCTTTTTCAATCTCTAGAAGTTTTTGGTAGATCGGCTCCATCGTTTCAACTGCTTTTTTTGGTGCAGCTTTTCTAAATGCAGTATGGGAGATGATCTCGTTTGTAATAGGATCAACTTTAGGTTCAAATTCTGTTACAACCCAGTAGTAACTTCCATCTTTTGCCAGGTTCTTTACAACGGCCATGATATTTTGGGCACGATTAATTCGGTCCCACATCATTTTAAAAACAACTTTTGGCATATCTGGATGACGGATGATATTGTGAGGTTTTCCTATAAGTTCAGCCTCTGTATAGCCGGAAATTTCGACAAAATAATCATTACCGTACTCAATGATCCCTTTTGGATCTGTTTTTGAAACAATGTATTTCTTTGGATTTAATACTTTCTCTTTATCGATTGGAGTTGGGCGTGCCATATACTAATCCTTTTAAAAAAATTAATTTCATTATATAACTTAATTTGTTAATTTTTTCTAATTAGTATATAATTTATAAATTTTATGGCAAAAGAGAATATGAATGACAAAGACGGAAATGTTAGAAGCGGTTGTGGCTGCAAAAGATATTCATAAAAAAGAGATGGAGAAGATTGAGAATATCATAAAAGGCAAAAGTGTGGAAGAACCGACGGCACTTGGCAAAATGGAGTGTGCTTGCGGTCAATGGTTTTATGCAAATGAAGATATGATGAAAAAAATTTTAGGACACCAGCTTTTTGATCGTTTAGACAAAACGCATGAAAAGTGGCATAAAGATTATAGTAGAGTCTATGAGATTTATCAAAATCACAAACAAAGACAATCAGGATTCTTTTCTAAAATTATAAATAAAAATATGGATGCTTTAGAGTATGATAAACTGAAGCTTTACTATAAAGAGCTTTCACAAATTACGGATGAACTTTTTAGAGAAGCTGATGCTGCAATTCGACGAATTACAGCTCTACAGGAGAGTAAATTTAAATAGCAAGAAGGAACTTCTCCATACTGTTTGAATCGATAGGCTTAGAGTAATAATAGCCTTGAATAACTTTACATCCATTCTCCAGCATAAACTCCTGTTGCTCTTTTGTCTCAACACCCTCTGCAATAAGATCAAGGTTTAAAATTTTAGCAAGTGCAATGATCGCTCTGGATATAGCAATATCTTCCTCATCATGAGGGAGACCGTCCACAAAAGCCTTATCTATTTTGAGTTTATTTAAAGGAAGTTTCTTCAGATACGCTAATGAAGAATAACCTGTACCGAAATCATCGATCGCAATTTCAATTCCAAGAGCATTAATCTCTTTAAGCTTTTCAATCGAGTCTTCCGGATTTTTCATAATTTGACTCTCGGTTACCTCTAACGTAAGCCATGCAGGATCAAACTCCAACGTTTGCATTGTATCTGAAAGGATCTCAATAAAATTATTGTTTTCTATCTGTTTGGCAGATAAATTTAACGAAAGTTTCCCTGGAGTAAGTCCTTGTTGATACCACTCTTTAAATTGTGTCATCGCTTTTTTAAGGACTATGAGGTCGATATGGATGATCATCCCTGTCTCTTCAGCTAAAGGGATAAAGTTTGCCGGCGAGACAATGCCTACATCAGGATGCTCCCATCTTACAAGTGCTTCCATCCCGACAACTTTTTTGTTTTCTGAATCTATTTGAGGCTGGTAATATACAAGGAAATTTTCTTGTTGGATCGCAACACGCAGACTTTGCTCCATAATAACACGTTCAAATGCCGATTCAGTCATCTCCGATGAATAGTACTGGTAGTTATTACGACCTTCATCTTTTGCTTTATACATAGCTGCATCTGCATATTTTAAAAGATTGTCCCCCTCTTTTGTATCATCAGGATAAACGGCAATCCCTATGCTTGAAGAGACGTAGAGTTCAAGTTCCTGAATAATAATAGGATCTTTTAAAATATCTATAATTTTTTGTGCAACAATTGTAGCGCTTTTTGCATCTTTTATATCTTTTAGGATAATGGTGAACTCATCCCCTCCAAGTCTTGCAAGGGTGTCTTCTTCACGAATTACACTGCTTAAACGTTTCGAAGCTTCAATTAAAACTTCATCACCGATATGGTGACCTAAAGAGTCGTTGATATTTTTAAACTGATCAAGATCGATAAATAAAAGAGCAAATTTTTTAT
This sequence comes from Sulfurimonas marina, assembly GCF_014905095.1. NCBI lineage: Bacteria > Pseudomonadati > Campylobacterota > Epsilonproteobacteria > Campylobacterales > Sulfurimonadaceae > Sulfurimonas > Sulfurimonas marina. The sequence continues at coordinate 291,877 of NZ_CP041165.1, forward strand.
CGTACCTTTTTGCAGTAGCTATGTTTTGATTGAGCCTGTCTCTGAATAAAACTCTGTTTGGAAGATTTGTGAGCATATCATGGTGTGCTTGATGGCGTAGCTTTTCTGTCTGGATATCAAGCATTTTTTTGGTCTCTTTTTGTTTTGTAATATCCTGAATATATCCTATATAGCCCGTTATATTATTATGATTATCGGTTGATACACTCAGAGATATGTCGCAGATAATTTCACTGCCGTCTTTTTTAATCATCTTAAATTCATCGTTAATATTATTCGTATCATTGATATCTTCAAAATATTCAGAGAGGGCAGTTTTATTATTTTTACTATAGATGAGTTTAATATTTCGTCCAATCACTTCAGCAGCTTCATAACCAAAAAGTCTCTGACTTCCATTGTTCCAAGTAACAATATTACCGCAGTTGTCTACACTGATTACAGAATCATGAATATTTTCTAAAATCTTTGCCTGTTTTTTATACTCAGATTCCAGTTCTACAATTTGGGAGATGTCAGTATCGAAAATAACATACGATTTTTTATTTTGATACTCTATAATATGTAAATATGATTGTACATAGTACAGAGTACCATTTTTTCTTTGATGGATTGTTTTATTGAGGATGTGCCCATTATTCTCTAGTAATTGTTTCAAGTTTTCAATTTCTGAGTGTTTGAGATAGGGATTTACATCTTGAACACTCATCTCTAAAAGCTCTTCTTTTGTATACAGCAGAGCTTTTGTCGCACCCTCATTTACGTAAAGATACTCTAATGTGTCAAAATCGACAATATATATTTCGTTTGATGAATGTTTTACAAGTTCCGATAACTCTTTTGCTTCTTGTTGGAGTTTTATAATATTGGTAATATCTTGTGTTGAACCTATAAATTTTAACGGTGTATCATCTTCATCAAAGAGAGTTTTTCCATGGATAAGTATATCTATTATCTTCCCATCTCCCCGTTTTGCTTTTGCTTGAAAAGAGAAGATATCTTTAGAGTTTTTGGACATTGCTATGATCTGTTTTGCTTCTTCAACGTACTCAGGTAAGATAAGGTTTAAAAAGGTTTCAAAATTGATAGGTGTATTTTTTGGGATTTGGTAGATGTTGTAGAGGCTCTCGGACCATTTTGTAGAGTGGGTTTTTAAATCTATCGCCCAATTTCCAAGTCCTGAGAGCATGCTAAACTCATGGAGAATATCTTCTCTTACTTTTAGTTTATTGATAGCACTGTTTAAATTATCTTCCTGTAAATTTATGACCATCTATCCCCTCTTTATATCATGTGTCCCATCTCATCGCGTTTGACGTTGAGATAACCTTCATTATATTCATTTGATTCCATCACAATAGGGATCCTCTCAACAATCTCAACCCCACTGATGGAGTTTATTTTAGCAGGATTATTTGTAAGAAGCCTAATTTTGTCAATATTAAAATGGTTTAATATAAATGTAACTATCTCATAACTTCTCTCATCTGCAGAAAATCCAAGTTGATGATTCGCTTCTATTGTGTTGTAACCTTGATCTTGAAGAGCATAAGCATTCACTTTATTGAGAAGTCCGATATCTCTTCCCTCTTGACGCAGGTATATAACCATCCCACCTGTTTCATTTGCCATCTTCAAGGCGTATTCGAGTTGATCACGACAGTCACATTTCAGGCTTCCGATCGCATCTCCTGTTAAACATTCCGAGTGAACTCTAACAATAGGAATATCATCTAAATTTTTTGAATAGATAACTAAATGTTCTTTGTGACCCTCTTTAAATGCTTTGACTTTAAAATCGCCAAAACGTGAAGGTAAATTTGCTATTTCCGATATCTCTATATTCATTTATTAATCTTTATAATGGTAAAATAATCACAATTATAGCAAAAAAGGTTAAAAACTATGTTCCAAAGATTTCGTAGAACACGTTTAAACAAACATTTACGTGCATTAGTACGAGAAACACAAGTGAGTGTTGATGATTTTATCTATCCATTATTTGTAAGAAGTGGGGAAGGGATTAAGACGGAAGTAGCATCTATGCCTGGTGTATATCAGATGAGTATAGATGTAGCGGTAAAAGAGTGTGCGGAGTTAAAAGAGTTAGGTATTTATTCTATTATATTATTTGGTATCCCGGATACTAAAGACTCTGTTGGAAGCGATGCTTTATGTGAACATGGAATTATTGCAAGTGCGGTTAAAGAGATTAAAAAAGTACATCCGGATATGTTTGTTGTTACAGACTTATGTTTTTGTGAATATACAGATCACGGACACTGCGGTATTATTGATGAAGAGAGAGAAACGGTTGTAAATGATGCAACTTTAGAGCTTTCGGGTAAACAAGCTGTTGTTCATGCAAAAGCAGGTGTTGATATGATCGCACCTTCAGGGATGATGGACGGTATTATCGAAACACTTAGAGATGCACTAGATGAAGCGGGTTATGAAGACCTTCCGATCATGAGTTACTCAACAAAATTCGCTTCAGGATACTACGGACCTTTCCGTGACGTAGCAGAATCAACACCGAGTTTTGGAGATAGAAGTTCTTACCAAATGGATCCTGCAAACCGCAGAGAAGCTATTGCAGAGTCTATTGAAGATGAGGCTCAGGGTGCAGATATTTTAATGGTAAAACCGGTTCTTGCATATCTTGATATAGTAAGAGAGATCAAAGACAACACTACAAAACCGTTAGCAGTATATAATGTAAGCGGTGAGTATGCAATGTTAAAACATGCAGGAGCAGCAGGTTTAATCGACTACGATCGTGTGATGATGGAAACTATGGTAGCATTTAAACGTGCAGGTGCTGATATAATTATTTCATATCACGCCAAAGAAGTAGCAAAACTTCTAAAAAAATAGTATAATTGATGCTTATTTAAAAATTTAGGACAGAAAATGAGACATTTTTTAACACTAAAAGACTTTAGTAAAGAAGAGATATTAGAGATTATTGATCTAGGTCTTAGTATTAAAAAAAATTTGAAAAACGGTATATATAATAAAGAGTTAGAGAACAAAACTTTAGCAATGATTTTTGAGAAAAGTTCAACAAGAACTCGTGTGAGTTTTGAAACTGGAATGTTCCAGCTAGGCGGGCATGCACTCTTTTTATCTAACCGTGATATTCACTTAGGACGTGGTGAACCTGTAAAAGATACTGCACGCGTAATTAGTAGAATGTGTGACATGGTTATGATTAGAACTTTTGAGCATTCTATGATCGAAGAATTTGCTAAATATTCAAAGGTACCTGTTGTAAACGGTCTAACGGATTCATACCACCCTGTACAACTTCTTGCAGATTACATGACTATACTTGAATATGGTATGGAGAAAGATTTAGTAGTTGCATATGTGGGAGATGGTAACAATATGACTCACTCTTGGCTAATGTTAGCTGCCAAGCTTGGATTTGAACTTCGTATCGCTACACCAAAGGGTTATGAAGTAGACAGTGAAGTACTCAAAGAAGCTTATGAGATCGCAAAAGAGAGCGGAGCTGTTATTAAAGTAAGTAACGATCCAAAAGAAGCTATTACAGGTGCGACGGTTGTAACGACAGATACATGGGCATCTATGGGGCAGGAAGATGAAAAAGAGCAACGTATTAAAGACTTTGAAGGTTATATAGTAGACGGTCTTATGATGTGCTTAGCGAAAAAAGATGCAATATTTCTTCATTGTTTACCTGCATATCGAGGTCAAGAGGTGAGTGAAGAAGTTTTAGAAGAGCATAGTGAAGTGGTTTTTTCTGAAGCTGAAAATAGATTACATGCTCAAAAAGGGCTTATGGTCTGGTTAGATAAACAAAGAGGATAAACAATGAAAATTTTTCTAGTTTTTTTACTTGCAGTTAGTTTTGGTTATGGTGCTGAAGTTGTTAAGGTAGATGAGAAGTATCAAGAGTCTACAAGTTGTAAAACGTGTCACAAAAGGATAGTTGACGAGTGGAGCAACTCTTGGCATGCAAAAAGCCATTTTAAAAACGATGAATACTTTAGAAAAAGTATAGAGTATGTAAGTAGAAAAACAAGAAAAAGTTTAAACAGTGTAAAAGTTGAATGTGCAACATGTCATAACCCTAGAATTTCTGTAACAGATACGGGGATGGATTATGAGATAGCCGCAGTTATGGGACTTGATAAAGGTAGTAAAGTCAATAAGGCAGTTAATGATGATGCTATCAGTGAAGGGATTAACTGTGTAGTATGCCACAACGTAGATAAGATCCATGATGAATACGATGAGAAAAAGCGTGGAATGGACAGAGTTGAGTGGACACCATCTGGAACTATGACGGGGCCGTATAAAGATGCTAAATCTCCATACCATAAAACTATTCACCACGATTTTATGGACAAAACACCTAACAGACTTTGTTTTGTTTGTCATGCAAACGATAGAAGTGTAAAAGGTTTAGTGTTTACTAATATGGAAGCTGAGTATAAAGGTGACCAAGCGTGTGTAACATGTCATATGGGACCGCAAAAACAAGATGTGGCTGCAACGTTTAGCATTAACGGAAAACAAAAGATTAGAAGTGTAAGAAACCACGGTTTTATGGGTGCACACTCTTCTGCAATGTGGGAAGGAGCATTAAAGGTTGCATTGTCTACAAAGCAAAATAATCTTCTTATTAGTATAGAAAACCCTCAACCTCATAATATCCCAAGTGGTTTTGGTGGAAGAGAATTAGTTTTAGATGTAATTTTTAAAGATGCGCAGGGAAAAGCTTTAGGAACTAAAACTATCTCTTTAACAACAAAATACACAAGAAGAAAAGGTAAAGCAAGTACTCCTCATATCGCAAAAAAACAATCTAAAGATATGAGTATTCCTGCAAAAGGGAGAAAAGTATTGAAAGTTGAGAAGTTAAAAGGTGCTAAAAAGGTTGAAGTGAACCTAAGTTATAAACTTGTAAATGATGAGATCAAAGACCTTTTAGATTTAAAAGAGCCAATTTGGAGTAAAAAGTTTACTATTACCAAAGCAACTAAAAAGTTATAAGGTACTTTTTTAGTATCTTGTAACTCTTCCCTAAAACTTTAGAAGCTATTCCTCCTGCTTCTATTTCCAAAAATAATTTATATCTCTCCTTAGAATGTTATAATCTAATTATGAAAAAAATATTACTTCTTGAAGATGATATGGCATTACATGAAACTGTTAAAGATTTTTTAGAGTCACTAGGCTATGAAGTGATCAGCAGTTATGACGGAGAAGATGCCAGTGAGAAAGCATACGAGAATAACTTTGATCTATTGTTGCTTGATGTAAATGTTCCCAAACTGAGCGGTTTTGAACTTTTACAAACGATCAGAGATTCGGACAATCAAACACCTGCTATTTTTATTACATCATTAGGGGGGATAGCAGACCTTGAGAGTGGATATGATAGCGGATGTGATGATTATATAAAAAAACCGTTTGCACTTAAAGAATTGCAACTAAGAGTTGAGACACTTTTAAAAAGGGAGTTCTATCATCAGAAAAGTGATGAGATAATTTTGCCAAACGGATGTAGTTTTGAGCCAAACAGTGAGAGTTTAAAACAAAACGGTACTTTAATATCACTTGCAAATAAAGAGCTACAACTTTTAAAACTTTTTTTGCAACATAAAAATGAACTCGTTAGTCATGAAGTGATCGAGAGCAGACTATGGGAATATGATGAGGAATCTAGTGAAAGTGCTGTAAGAACTTACATAAAACATCTGCGTCAAATCTTGGGAAAGGATACAATTGTCAGTATTAAAAAATCTGGATATAAATTTATCCACAAGTAGCAAGAAAACGCTTCGAAACTTTTTATTGCTTTATACCTTTTTTACACTGGTTATAACTGCACTGGGTGTATACCTTTATTACAGTTCACAAAAAGAGATCTATAATCAAGAACAGTTAGTTGCTTTAAATGATTATGCAAATGAGTTGAGTTTAACGCTCAAAGATCTTAAAAACGATACAACCAATGAGCTTATCTATCCTTGGGATCAAAAGTTTAAAACAACTCTTTATGATAAAGATTATAAACTTTTGTATTCAACAAAAGAGAACCCTACACTTGATCTTAGCAATCTTCAAATGACACAGAATATGATAGCTCGCTATCTGAAAAACAGTGATGAGTATTATCTAGGAGCACAGTATATTATAGTTGAGATGATTGAAGATAAAGGTTTTGAAATTAGTTTGGTGCGCTCTGTCAGTTTGTATGCAGGCATCTTTTTAGCATTCATGATGATAGTCGGATATTTCCTGCTCTCTCTTATACTAAAACCTATGAGAGATACACTATTTTTACTTGATAGATTTATTAAAGATACAACCCATGAGTTAAATACACCAGTGAGTACGATTTTAACAAATATTGAACTGCTTCAATCACAAGAGCAAAATAAGTTTTCTCAAAAAGTGATAAACAGAATTGAGATAGGGGCAAAAACACTTTCAAATATTTATGATGATCTTACTTTTTTAATCCTCAAACATAAACTGAACTCTCAAGAGGAGAAGATAGTTTTAAATGAACTGCTGGATGAAAGAGTTGAGTATTTTAGAGCCCAGGCTGTGATGAAAAGTATAGAGATCGTAAAAAACTTTTCTGAAGAGGTTACTTTAGAGGTTGATAGAAAAAAAATTACAAAGGTGATTGACAACCTTCTCTCAAACGCCATCAAATACAATAAAGTAAATGGGATGATACAGATATCACTTTCTCAAAAGAGCTTAACCATTAAAGATACCGGCATAGGAATAGAGAAAAAGAATTTAGAAAATCTCTTTAGCAGGTATGCAAGATTTACAGATGTAACTGGGGGATTTGGAATAGGGCTGCATATTGTTAAATCAATTTTGGATGAATATGGCTTTGATATAAGTGTAGACTCTGTTAAAGAACAATATACATCCTTTACTGTAAAGTTTTTATAACTTCACAATCACTTCACAATTATTTTCTATACTACTCCTAACAAAACAAAAAAAGGAGTTTCAAATGAAAACTTTATTAAAAACAATCATAGGTTTAGGAATCTTAGGTGCGAGCGTTTTAAGCGCAGATGCTAACTTCGCAAAATGTACAGCATGTCATGGTGCAAACGGTGAGAAAAAAGCTTTAGGAAAATCACAAGTGATTCAAGGTTGGAAAGCTGAGAAAACACTTGCAGCTTTAAAAGGATACAAAGATGGAACATTCGGTGGTCCGATGAAAGGTGTTATGAAAGGTCAGGTTGCAAAATTAAACGAAGCTGATATGAAAGCACTTGCTAAACATATAGAGGGTTTAAAATAAGCTAAAACATTATAAAATAATATTCAATTTCAAAGCAAGGAAAAGATTATGGAAAGAAGACAATTTTTAAGTATGACTTTAGGTGCATTAGCTTTAGCTGTTGTACCTGCAAGCGTAAGAGCTGAGGATTTCAGAAAATCAAAACCAGCTGTATGGACTGCACACACTGTTGATGATGCTATCATGGCAATGTATGGTAAAAAAGATTTAACTATGAGCAATGTTAAATTAACAGCTGCTAAAGTTCCATCTGATAGCCCTAAAAAAGCTGTTGCATCTAACGGTGGTGCAATTCCAGTTGATTTTTCAGTATCTGTTCCTGCTAAAACTGTAGCAGTATTCCAAGATGCTAACCCAGAAGCTGCTGTATGTGTATACACTGTATCTAAATACGATGCAATGAACTACTCAATCAAAATTAAAATGGCTAAATCTGGTACTATTACTATCGTAGCTGAAGGTACTGACGGTAAACTTTATGCTGCTAAACAAACTTTAGATGTTGCTCTTGGTGGATGTGAAGGTTAAGGACTTATATGTACGCCATTGAAGCAAAGCTCCAATAGGCTACGTTTGCGCCACTTTGGCAACTGAAGCTTGCCTTTTTAAAGGCAGATAGTTATTGAATAAGAAAAAATATAAGGAATAAATATGTCAGCAATTAAAGTAAAAGCAAAATTAAAAGGCGGTGTAGTTTCTGTTAAAGCAATGGCTAAACACGAAATGTCTACATATAACATGGCTGAGAAAAAAACTGGTGATAGAGAAAATGCTAACTTCATTACTCATATCTCTGCTACAATCAACGGTGAAACTGTAATGGATATGTCAACTTCTCAGTTCTTATCTAAAAACCCTATCTTTAAATTCGACCTTAAAGGTATCGGTGCTAAAGGTGACGCTCTTGAGATGGTTGCTGTTGATCGTAAAGGTAACACCCTTAAAGGTAAAGGTAAAATTAAATAATTTTACTTTTCTTTCCCTCACTCTAGAGGGAAAGTTTTAGTACTTGATTCCTGTTACACTTCTGACTTTTTCAATAAGCTCAGAAGCTACAACTCTTGCTTTTGCAGCTCCACTGTTTAAAATATCTCTCACTTCGTCTTGATTCTTTTCAAAGTATGCACGTCTTTCTCTATACGGTCTGAAATATTCCCAAATTACATCGTGAAGATAAAGCTTGAAGTGCCCATGACCTTCACCACCTTGTGTGTAACGTTCTTGAAGTGCTACACATTCCTGTTCATTTAAAAAGAGTTTTGCCATGTTGTAAACATTACACTCTTCATACTCTTTTGGAGCTTCTAAAGGTACGTTTTCAGTGACGATCTTTTTAATAGTTTTAAGCTGTTTCTTCTCTTCACCAAAAATATTTACAGTGTTTCCGTAACTTTTTGACATTTTTTGTCCGTCTATTCCCGGTACTGTCGCAACATTTTCTGCAACCTGATACTCAGGAAGTTTAAAGATCTCACCATATTCATTGTTGAACTTGATCGCAATATCACGAGCAATTTCAACGTGTTGGATCTGATCTTTTCCAACAGGGATAACATCCGGTGAGAAAAGTAATATATCTGCTGCCATAAGTACAGGATAAGAAAATAGTGAATGGTTTGCAGCTATCCCTTTAGCTGTTTTGTCTTTATAGCTGTGTGCACGCTCTAAAAGTCCCATTGGAGTGAATGATGAGAGAGCCCAGTAAAGCTCAAGAACCTCTTTTACATCTGATTGTACCCAAAATGTAGATACATTTGGATCAATTCCTAAAGCTAAAAAGTCAGTTGCCGCTTGCATAGTTAATTCACGCAGGCGCTCACCGTCGCTTAATGATGTCATAGCATGATAGTTTGCTATAAATGCAAAGGTTTCATTTTGTTCTTGTGCATCAACCATCTGTTTAATAGAACCAAAGTAGTTCCCAAGATGCAGATCTCCTGATGGTTGAATTCCCGTAAAAACTCTCATATTACACATTCCTAATAATTTTTTGCGTATTATACTAATCTTAGCTTTATTTTGCTATTATTTGAGTAAATTAAAGGGTATAAAGCCCCTATATAAAGGATATGTTATGAATTTACAAATTCGTGCAAAAGATATTACATTAACTGACAATACAAAAGATCATATCGGTAACGCTGTTGAAGCATTTAAAAAATATTCATTAGATATTACAAGCATTGATTGTGTAATTGCTGCAGAGAAAAAAGGTGTAATGGTAGAGTTCAATATTAAAGTAGCTCACGCTAACCCTGTAATTATTACACAACATGATGAAGATTTAGATGCTGCGATCGATCTTGCTGTAGAGCGTGCTACAAAAGCACTTCGTCGTTTACATGAAAGAGTTGTTTCTCACGGTGCTGAGTCATTAAAAGACTTAGAAGTGGTTGATGCATAAAATATTTTTTTTAAGTATTTTACTGCTATTTTTCACTAGCTTGTCCGCTAGTGAAAATCAATATTCAATTCGTGGTGTTTACGGTTGGTCTTCAGTTAAAGACCTTGGGGATATTTTATTTGGTGACGTAGATCCAGACCATAAAGAGTATAAGCTTTATTCTGTTGATGCTGGTAAGTTATTGTATAGTAACGTAAATAAGTGGCCTATAGATCTTTACGCTAAAGCTGGTTTTGTTTATTACAATGAAAACAACTTTGAAGATTGTTATGGTGCAGATGTTTACATCAAAGCATTTTGGAACCTTGATTTTTTGGATAATCGTGTTCGTTTAGGTCTTGGTGAAGGACTCTCCTATACAACAAGACTATTACAAATTGAAGAGCTTGATGCAGAGCTTAAAACTTCTCCAACTTCCAAATTTTTGAATTATCTTGATCTTAGTATAGATTTTGACCTTGGAAAACTTATAGGATCAAAACCTTTGGAGGAACTCTACTTAGGTGTTGTAATGAAACATCGTTCAGGGATATTTGGAACTTTTAGCGGTGTTCACGGCGGTTCAAACTATAACTCTATCTATTTAGAGAAAAACTTTTAAAGGATATAAAGATGTATGACTGGGTAGTATGGTTTCATGTACTTTCGTTTATATCTTGGTTTTCCGCTCTGTTTTATCTTCCTCGTTTATTTGTATACCATGCAGAAAATATCGAGAATAAAGGTTTTGTAGAGGTTGTGAAAATTCAAGAGTATAAACTCTTTAAGTATATTGGTGTGCCTGCAATGTGGGCTACACTTTTAAGTGGCGGTTATCTGGCATACAGCATCGGTTTTAGCGGTAATGCTTGGTTACATGCAAAGATACTTTTTGTTGTGTTTTTAGTGATCTATTTTGTATCGTTAGAAAAGTTTCGTAGAGATTTTGAAGCTGACAAATGTACAAAAAGTGGAAAATTCTTTAGAATGTACAACGAGATACCGACATTATTAATGTTGGTGATTGTTGCAATGGTGGTTATCAAACCGTTTTGACCTTGTCTTGAGCGTATGGAACATTTTTAACAAAAATGTTCACGGAAGCTCAAAAAGAGACAAGGTTATTCCCGAAAGGGAACTTCCTTATCTCTCACCCCTTTTCTTTGCCTTAAATAGTAAAGGTGTCCCCTCAAAGTTAAATGCCTCGCGGAATTTATTTGCCAAATATCTTCTATATGTAAAATGCAGACCTTTAGGCTTATTCATAACAAGTGCAATCTTCGGCGGTCTTGTTTCATACTGTGTAGCATAATAGATACGAATCACCTGTCCGCTTACACTTGGAAGCGTATGGCGTCTGAGCGCACGCTGTAATACTTCGTTTAGTTGTGAAGTTGGAATTCTTTGCGTATAGTTCTCGTTAATGCTCAGAATCATATCGTGAAGCTTATCAACACGCTGTCCCGATTTTGCAGAAAGAGTAATGATCGGTGCATATGCTAAGAATTTAAATCTGTCACGAACCTCTTGGATGATTTTGTCATGTTCTTGTTTATCTGAGATATCCCATTTATTCAGTACTATAATTGCAGATAAACGGTTTGAATCAACAAGTCCTGCAATCTTTTCATCCAGATCTAAAAAGGGCTGGCTTGCATCTAAAACGATCAGTGCCATATTTGCATTTTCAAGCATCTCTTTTGTACGAAGCAGGGCATATTTTTCTATACCTATAATTTTACCGCGGCGGCGTAGACCTGCAGTATCTACAAATGTGATCTGTTTGTCTTTATAAACAATAGTCTCATCAATCGGATCGATAGTAGTTCCCGATACACTACTTACAACTGAACGCTCTTCATGTAAAAGAGCATTTAAAAGTGAGCTTTTTCCAACATTTGTACGTCCAATAATGGCAACTTTTATATGGTTGTCATCTTCTGGATCGTACTCTTTGATATTGTCGTTTTCTGCAAAGATTGAATCATCTTCAAAAGTAGCTTCTTCATCATCTGCATCCCAGTAGTAGTATCCATCCTCTTCATCATCATGTTCTATAAAGAACTCTTCATCAGTGATCTCTTCATCATCAGCAGAAACAATCTCTTGCTCTTCATCTTCTGTAATAATATCTTCATCAGGTATTCTCTCATACAGCCAATCTAATAGAGCTACCGTATTTCTGTTGTGTGCTACAGATATTCCGAAAATTGCATCAGTTCCAAACTCGTAAAACTCCCAAAGCTTATCTTTCATCTTGTCATTATCGATTTTGTTAACAACAAGCGCTACCTCTTTTCCAAGAGTCTGTAGTTCATAAAAAAGTTTTTTGTCTTCCTCTTCAGGTAAACCTTTACCATCAACCATATATAAAATGATATCTGCGGCATAGGCTGCTTTTAAACTCATCTCTTTAATCTTGTCAAACAGCTCACAACCTTTGTCAAGACCACCCGTATCTAAAAGCTCCGCTTGTTTATCGTTGATAATTGCAACTTTTCTTTTAATATCTCTTGTAGTACCTGCCATATCGGATGTGATCGCATCACGTTTTTTGACAAGTCTGTTAAAGAGTGAGCTTTTTCCAACATTTGGGCGACCGATAATGGCGATTTTTTTCATGAGATGTACCTTAAAAGAAGTATATTTTTTTTGGAATTATATCTAAATTTGAGCTACCTTTAAATATAATGCCAAATCGTGAATTGCAATTTGACATATTTTTTTCAAATATATTTTTTAGATAGTATGATGTTGTAAACAAAATGAAGGGTAATGATGTGTAAGCCAATAATAAAATGGGTAGGTGGAAAAAGACAGCTACTTAGTGATCTTAAAAGATTGATGCCAAAAGAGTATAATAGATACTTCGAACCTTTTATAGGGGGCGGTGCACTTTTCTTTGATCTAAAACCTCAAAATGCCTTTATAAATGATTACAACACAGAGCTTACAAACCTTTATAAAACAATTAGAGACAACCCTGAAGAGTTGATCAAAGATTTAGAAAAACATAAAAATGAATCGGAATACTACTATCAAACAAGAGCACTCGATCGAGATAAAAAAGTGTTTGATAAACTTGACAATATTCAAAGAGCAAGCCGTTTTATCTATTTAAACAAAACAGGCTTCAACGGACTTTATAGAGTAAATTCAAAAGGGGAATGTAACGTTCCGTTTGGAAGATATAAAAACCCAAAATATTGTGACAGCGAAAATATACAGGCGTGTAGCGAACTGCTGAAAAATACACAAATAAATAACGGTGATTTTGAATCTATTAGAGAACACGTAAAAGAGGGTGATTTTGTTTATTTTGATCCTCCATATGTACCTCTCAATGCAACTTCAAGTTTTACTGGCTATACAGATCAGGGATTTGATGAAGATATGCAGTTTAGATTAAAAGAGTTATGCGATCACATAAACGACATTGGTGCGTTTTTTATGCTTTCAAACTCTTCTGCAGAGTATGTATATAAACTTTATGACGGTTATACGATCCATGAAGTAAAAGCGACGAGAAATATCAACTCTAACGCTTCTAAAAGAGGCAAAATTACGGAAGTGGTTGTTACAAATTACTAGGAAGTGCTATGCAAAAAGTCTCTAACAATGAAGCATGGAATCATATCTTTGACGATCTGGATATCTTAGAGGAGATAGAGAAAAACGGTTATTTTGATATCTCGGCCGAAGAGATCAAAAAAAGAGACGGCAAAGAAGCGAGGCTGATGACAAAGACCGATCACAAAGAGCATCTTCCTCTCGTGATGCAGGAGAACGGCCTGTCGATCTTGGCAATTAAAAACGGACTCTACAGAATTGCAAAAACAGACCCTTTTATCTATATAGAAAAAGAGCCGCAGTGTGAAATCAAAACAATTAAACAGCCTGTAGATATAACAACGCTCGATCCTCTTAATCTTAAAAGTGAATCGGCAGCATTAGATATTGCAAGTATATCTGGAATGTTGGATGAAGTTTTCGGTGAAGCGACAAACTTAACTATACGCGGAAGATTACGGGGGGAACTCTCATTTTGTTTAGACTCGGTGCCTTATGATATCGAAGGGGTGCAGATAGAGGTTGACGGCGGTTATGAAGGGCAAAACAGCGTTAATCTGGTGGAAGCAAAAATAGGATACAGAAACAACATCAACATCAGACAACTCTTATATCCTGAACTTTTTTGGAAAACCCAACTTAAAGGGCAGAGAAAAGAGGTGAAAAGTTTTGTCTTTTATTATCAGGACGATATCTTTCGGTTTATCCCTTTTTACTATGACGGTAATATTATCACGGCTGTACATAATCAGGAAAAAGCCTTTGTTTTTGATCGTAAAAGTTCGTTTACGCTAGAGTTGTTAGAGAAAAACAAAACTATTTTAGTTGATCGCACTATCCCGTTTCCCCAGGCGAATGATTTTGAAAAAGTGCATGCTATCTTTTTAAATATTGCCAAAGAGGAACATCCAACAAAATCAAGTGTCACAGATGAGTTTGATATTGTTGCAAGACAGTATGACTATTATCTGAATGTTTTAAAGTGGATGGGTGTATGTCAAGAGCAAGGTTCAGAGATCTTTCTAACAGAGCGTGGAGAGCGCCTGCTTACTTTAAACATAGAAAAAAGGTTTGAAGAGTTTGTGAGAATTATTTTTTCTGAGCCAATATGTTTTGCACAGCTAAGAAAGTTAGAGCAAAATGAAGAAGATTTTAAAGCATATAATTTAAGTGGAAGTACTATAGAGAGACGAATGCAAAGTGTTCGAGCATGGATCAAATATTTTGAGAAGTTTTTTACAAAAAGTTCCCCGAAACAGGGGAGACTTTTTTAAGAGTTATTACTCTGTAGGGAATTCTTTATCTAATTGCTCAAGAGCTTGTTTAGATTGGAATTGTTGCCATAAAGCTTCATCGTTTTTGAAGCTAGTTTTAACAGCTTTTTTAACCTCTTTATTTACTTCACCTTCTGGAACCGTTACTAGCATATAGATAGCTCCTGATGGTGCTTGCCACATATTTACAGCTTTTGAAGATTTCAGATCAACTTTTGCAACTTGTTTTGTTACTGCAGTTGTAACCATGTCAACAGCCTCAGCTGAACCGTTACCAGTAGCACGAGTAAAACCTTCTACTTTGTCTTTTACTTGTGTTTGAATTTGTTGCGCAAGGTCACTTCTACCATTCATAACTGCAACTCTTCTCATATGTGCAATACCTGCAGCAGATTTATCAGCTACACCAACACCTGAATAATAACCTGGAACATCAGGGATACAAGTCCAAGTAGGTGCAAGAACATTCTCTTGTTTACATTGAAAATCAGTTGGAAGCTGATCTTGAGGCTCAGGTTTTTTATCACCACAAGCAGATATGAACGCTGCAAGCGTTAAAGATAAAGCAATCTTAGAGATATTTTTCATCATTGTATGGCCTTTTATTTTATTTATGGATATAGTATACTAGCAAAATTCTTTAGCAAATATTATGTAATGCTAGTAAACCATGATTTATAGGAATATTTTGAAACATTATTACACATACGAAGAGTTTAGAACCGATACAAAAGCGTTACTTAAGCAAGTTGAAACGCAAAAGCCTGACGGTATTGTTGCGATCTCACGGGGTGGTCTGACACTTGGGCATTGTATTGCGGAAGGATTGGACCTGCGTGATGTTCAAACGATACGAACAGAGCTTTATGACGATACGACAAAACGTGATGCTATTAAACTTTTTGGGGAATGTAAGTTTGGTGAACATAAAAAAGTTTTGGTGCTAGATGATATATCTGATAGTGGTGAAACATTAAAGTTTGTGATGGAGTATCTTCAAAAGAACTTTGAACATATAGAGTTTATCTCAGCAACTCTATTTTACAAACATACCTCAAAATATGAACCAACTTTTTGGATTAAAGAGGCAAAGATGTGGATAGATTTTTTCTGGGAAGCTGATTACAGAGCAGAGTAGTTTTACTCTCCTCTTGTTTTTTTAATCAACTCATATGCTTGATTGATCTCTTGTGTTTTTTTCGTAGCATCTTCCATGTGCTTTTCAGAATGAGTTTGTGAGGCGATAATATCCGGATGGTATTTTCGTATAAGTTTTCTATACGCTTTTTTGATCGTTTGCATATCGTCACTTTCAGATACTCCCAAGATATCGTAAGCATTTTTAACCGTATGTTGCGGTTGAATGTTTTTAATCATCTCTTCAAAATGATCAAAGATCTGATGGTAAATTCCAGGATTTACTCTCATTGTTTCGGCAATGATCTGTAAAAGTTCTTCCTCTTCTTTACTTACTTGACCGTCCGCAAAAGCAAGCTGGATCAAAAACCCCATAAATTTTTCTTGCTGTGTGGTATTTTTATGTGTAGCATCCCCTAATTTTTGTGCGATCTCTTTTACGTTATCGCTTCGATCTTTTTCTCTTGCAAAAATATCTTTGAGAATTTCACGTGTTTTTTGGGGTTCTGGAAACACAGAAGAAACATCATCAAACATCAGTCCTACGAGTTCTGCTTCAAGATTATCCACCTTTCCATCAGCTTTTGCAACCTTTGCTACAAGTGCAACAAAAAGTCCCAGATCACTGTTTTCAATAGCTTCGGGAGTTGCTGCATAGTTTTTCATAGTCTCTGCCGTATATGCTTCATATGTTGAATAGCTTCTAAAGACGTAGTAAAAAAGGATACCTGTAAGTAAAGTAATTATGAGATAAGACATCAATTGTCTCCTGTTTGATAGAATATTTATAAATTATAATACAAAAAAGAGGTTAATGTAAGTAGAATTTCAATTATGAAAAGAATTTTAGAAATAAATAAGGGTGTGCTCTATATGCTCATCGCATCTTTTACGTTTGCGATCATGGGTGCATTTGCAAAACTGGCATCAGATCATATGAGTTCATTAGAGGTAGTGTTTTTTAGAAATATAGCGGGTGTAATTTTAGTAGGACTTGCTCTTTGGAAGAAACCTTTACAAAATAAAGGTGGAAAACCTTTTCTACTCTTTTTTAGAGGGTTTATGGGGTTTGTTGCACTTCTTGCTTTTTTTTACAACATAGCACATATCCCACTCGGAGATGCGATGACATACTCTAAAACATCACCTATATTTACAGCTATCTTTGCGTGGATGTTTCTGCAGGAGAAGTTAAGTCTTAAGGCATGGGGTGCAATCGGACTTGGTTTTATCGGTATAGTTTTTATTACGCAACCTACAGGTGTGGGGTTCACAAAGTACGATCTTCTGGGTATTTTTTCGGGAGTGGGTGCGGCACTTGCATACACTTCGATCAGAGAGTTAAAAAACTATTACGATACAAGAAGCATAGTACTCTCTTTTATGGGTGTAGGTACAGTGGGCCCGGTTGTTTTATTTTTAGTATCTCCGTTTTTAGAATTGCCCGAACTTGATTTTATGCTTGGAGAGTTTGTACTTCCGCAGGGGATAGTTTGGGTTTATGTACTGGCTATGGGAGTGTTCGCAACTATTTCGCAACTGTTGATGACAAAAGCATACGGATATGCAAAAGCGGGAATTGTCGGGACTGTTAGTTACAGTAATATTGTTTTTTCAATCTGTGTGGGGATGTTGTTAGGGGATGCTTTTCCAAGTATGAGTACAACAATCGGAATCGTGCTTATTATTGTTGCAGGAATTATGGTTGCGAGGGCAAAATGAGTTTAGATTTAAGTGTTCGATATTATTCAGAGTCAAAGATAGATACATCTAAATATAAAGGTGCTGATCTTGGGGAGTATTTTGATGAATACGATGAAGAGGACTACTTGGATGAACATAGTGTAAGTGTCGATTATCGTTTAGTAATCAGTGCTATTGAAGAGGAAAGCAGACTAATGTGCATGCAATTAAATGTTTCAAGCATCTTGAGTATACTTACTTGTTTTGAAGGGTGGAGTGGCTTTAACGGCGAGAGTTATGTTATAAGCAATACGGGAAATGAGTTGGTTTTTGAAAAAGGTTTTGATGAAACAGAAGTGGTAGCCCAACTTAAAGAGAAAGATCTTCAAAGATATAAAGATGATGTACATAGATCATATGACGAGCTTGAAAAATATCTGCAAAGGGATCGAAGTAATTATATTGCGAATAAAAACTTTGTAATTTTAGAGATGTTAAAAGATCTTCTAATACATAAAGACTCACAGATATATGCCGACTTTGATTAGGCTAAAAACAGAATAAGTGTAGATTTACAACAAAACGCTATAATTATAAAAATTTTTTTAAAGAAGATATTATGAAACTACTTGCTGGACCATGTGTTATTGAGAGTGAAGAAAATATTTTAAAAATTGCTGGCGAATTAAAAAAATATCATGAAGATGAGAGTATAGATTTTTATTTCAAAGCGAGTTTTGACAAAGCAAACCGTACCTCTTTAGAGTCTTTCCGCGGGCTTGGAATTGATGAAGGGCTTCGTATTTTACAAAAAGTAAAAGATGAGTTTGGCTATAAAGTTGTAACTGATGTTCATGAATCTACGCAAGTAGCGCAAGTTGCTGAGGTTGTAGATATGCTTCAAATTCCTGCATTTTTATGTCGTCAGACAGACCTGCTTGTAGCATGTGCACAGACGGATAAAGAGATCAATATTAAAAAAGGACAGTTTCTTTCAGCTGATGCAATGAAGTACCCTCTTTTAAAAGTGCTTCAAACTCGCGGATGTAATGAAGCGACATACGAAAATGCAGCAAAACACGGTGTGTATCTGTGTGAGCGTGGGAACTCTTTTGGTTACGGGAATCTTGTAGTAGATATGAGAAACTTAGTGATCATGAGAAACTATGCACCTGTTATTTTCGATGCGACACACTCTGTTCAAATGCCTACAGCACAAGACGGTAAAACAGGTGGAGACAGCTCAATGGTTCCATACTTAGCAAGTGCGGCAGCAGCAGTTGGCGTTGACGGTTTCTTCTTTGAAACACACTTCGATCCAAGCATTGCTTTGAGTGACGGACCGAATATGGTAAAATTAGACCAACTAAACGATTTAATAGAAAAAATCAAAAAAATTCAAGCGATATAAATTAAAGGAAAATGATGCAAGTTATTGAGGGTAAATTAAGAGCTGTTGAAGGTAAAAAAATAGCGATCGTAAGTACAAGATGGAATCACTTCGTAGTTGACAGATTAGTAGAGGGTGCAAAAGATGCATTCTTAAGACACGGCGGTGAAGAAGATAACTTAACACACGTATTAGCACCGGGTGCATTTGAATTACCGATGGTTGTTCAAAAACTTTTAGAGAGTGGAAAATATGACGGTGTATGTGCATTAGGTGCAGTTATTCGTGGTTCAACTCCTCACTTTGATTATGTATCTGCTGAAGCGACAAAAGGGATCGCATCTATGAGTTTAAAATATCAAAAACCTGTTTCATTCGGTCTTTTAACAACAGACACGATCGAGCAAGCGATAGAGAGAGCTGGTACTAAAGCCGGGAATAAAGGTTTTGAAGCGATGACTGTTGTACTTGAAATGCTTGACCTTTACGAGGTACTGTAATGGCGACTAGACATCATGCTCGTATGGCTGTAGTTAGCCTTTTATATGCTTACGATTTAGGAAACGGAAATATCGCTGAACACACAGACGAGATTTTAGAAGAGAAAAAGATCCGTAATAAACAAAAAGATTTTGCACTCAATTTGTATGAAGGTGTAATGGAAAAACTGCCGGAATGTGACAAAGCAATTATAGAACATCTAAAAGAGTGGGATTTTGAGCGTCTCGGTGCTATTGAAAGAGCGACACTTAGACTTGCAGCATACGAGATCTTATTTGGTGAACTTGACAGTGCAGTTATTATCAACGAAGCTGTTGAGATTACAAAAGCTTTTGGAACTGAACAATCTCCAAAATTTATTAACGGTGTATTAGACGCGATCTCTAAAGACAAAAAGTAGTTTTATGCGATATCTTGCACTCGTAATAGCGTTTGCTCTAAATCTTTTTGGAGCGAATGAATGTAATTCGTGCCATCAAGAACAAACAAAATATATGACAAGTGAATGTACAACTTGTCATGTAGATACCCAACCACACCTAAAAGACAATCTACAAAAAACTTCCCCTGTTACACTTACAAACTATCAAAAATTTTATAACGATGACAGACCGATCATCCGTTCTTATCAAGGGAAAATGCAGACTAGTTACGGTTCATCACAATATTTTCATATGCAGGGTGATGTTCATTTCCAAAAAGGGATGATCTGTCAAGATTGTCACAGTTCAAAAGAGCTTCACAGTGACGGTTTTTGGCAGGCAAAGCAAGCGAGCAAGATAAAGTGTCAAGATTGTCACGGAACGATTGAAAAATATCCGTGGGAAATGGAAAATTCGTCAGAGATAAAAGCTAAAAGAGAAGGGGATAGTCTGCTATTTCATCTAGCATCTGGCAAAGTTATAGAACTCAAACCTCTCAAACTTTTAAAAAGAAGTGACGCCTTGTCCAAAGCGGCATGTATAGCGATGAAAAATATTGAGGCTCATTCAAAAAATCTTGAGTGTTCAAGTTGTCATGCTACATGGGCTCCACAGTTTTACGGCTCTGCACTTACATATAAAGAGATGAAAAACAAAAAGCAAAAAGTTGAAAAAGAGAGCTTGTTTGTACGATGGGAAGAGCCGTTTTTAATGCAAAACAAAGATGGAAAAATCAGCCCTGCAGTACCAAAAACACCTCTAAAGACGATACTTACAGATGCTAAGGGAAATAGTACTATTGAACAAGGTGAGAACCTTTTGCAACCATTTGCTCCCCATACAATTCAGAAAAAAGCGAGAAGTTGTGAATCGTGTCATACTTCCTCTAAAGTATTAAACGGAACTATTGATAGCGGAGTATTTCAAGATAAAAATATTACACACTTTAATCTATCTAAAGTTTTAAGCGAGAAACAAAGAGATAAGCTTGATCGCAGAGGTGTTTGTTTATCATGTCACGATACGATTCCAAACGGTAATTTAGCAATTTCGACAGTCTCTCATATTACGCAGATGGTTACGATCGGGATTGATGAAAAACAGCATCAAACGATTCTTAAACGAATACTCAATATGAGTGCTTGGTTTCAGATTATTTTAGTATTATTCGTTGTTTTAATATTGATATATATAATCTATACTACCGTCATAAAAAAGAGATCGATTAATCCGCGAAACAGAGGTTGGAAATGATGAAAAGTTTACTATTTTTAATTACATTTTCTCTTAGTTTATTCTCTTCAGAGATGATTATCAAAGAGAGTTCTTGCAGTGTTGATCAAACAGTTCTAAATATACAAAATATTGTAAAGAATAAAGGACTTGCTCTGTTTGCTACAATTGATCACGGTGCAAATGCAAAAGATGTAGGAATGGAACTTTCAGACTCTAAAGTGGTGATATTTGGAAACCCTAAACTTGGAACAACACTAATGCAGCAAGATATAAAAGCAGGATTAGACCTTCCACTTCGTATTTTGGTATATAAAGATCAAAACGGAAACGTAAAAATGGCATATAGAGACGGCTCATGGCTGGCTGAGCATCATCTTTTAAATGCCCCTAAAAAAATTGCAAAAGTAAATAATGCAATGGACAAAATTACAACAAGAGCGGGACAATGCAAAAAAGACTAACAAAAGAAGAAGCACTTGATTTAATTAGAAACGCTGATCTCAAAGAGCTGGGAAGATTAGCGACACAACGAAAAAAAGAGTTACATCCTGATGGTGTTACATCGTTTGTCATTGATAGAAATATCAACTACACAAATATCTGCTGGGTTGATTGTAAATTCTGTGCATTTTACAGACACGAAAAAGATGCAGATGCATATGTACTTACGTTTGATGAGATCGATGCAAAGATCGATGAACTTTTAGAGATTGGCGGGACACAGATCCTTTTTCAAGGAGGCGTACATCCAAAACTGAAGATTGAATGGTATGAGGATTTAGTTGAACATATCCATACAAAATATCCACAAATTACGATTCACGGTTTTTCTTCAATCGAGATCGACTTTATCGCTAAGGTCTCACGTATCTCTGTTTCGGAAGTTTTAGCACGTCTTAAAGCAAAAGGTTTAGCATCTATCCCTGGTGCGGGGGCAGAGATCCTCTCAGACAAAGTAAGAGATATCATTGCGCCGAAAAAGATTGACAGTGATGTATGGGTAGATATCCATAGACAGGCACACAAACTTGACATTAAATCAACTGCGACTATGATGTACGGAACTGTTGAGAGTGATGAAGATATTATCGATCACCTCGATATGGTAAGAAACTTGCAAGACGAAACCGGAGGATTCCGTGCGTTTATCATGTGGAGTTTCCAAGGGAAAAACACTGAGCTTTTACGCCTGATTCCGGATATGCCAAAACCATCATCAAATAGATACCTTAGACTTTTAGCGGTTGCACGTCTGTATCTTGATAATGTTCCAAATATCCAAAGTTCATGGGTGACACAAGGGCCGTACATCGGGCAGATGGCTCTTCATTTCGGAGCAAATGATCTCGGTTCAACTATGATGGAAGAGAATGTTGTAAGCTCGGCGGGAGCTAGCTTTAGAATGGCAAAAGATGAGATGGTACACCTTATCAAAGAGATAGGTGAAACACCGGCAATTAGAAATACGGCGTACGATATTTTAGAGACTTTTTAATGAAGTTTTTTTTAGCACTTTTTTTATTAGGACAGATTGTAATGGCAGCAAAGATTGAGAGCATAGAGGTAAAAGGGATAGAAGTTCCCGTAATTTTTGAAGAGGATTCAAGACTTCCGATAGTTACAACACAGTTTGTATTTACAAACTCGGGAAGTATAACAGACACGAAGATAGCAGGTCTTGCAAAGTTTTCATCTCGCATTTTAAATGAAGGGACGAAAAAGTTAGGTGCAGACGGTTTTGCACAGGAGTTGGAATCTCGTGCTATTCACATCTCTTCAAACTGTGGAAAAGAGACTTTTGTGATCGAAGTGAGCTCTTTAAAAGAAGAATATGCCAAGTCTATGAAGTATTTAAAAGAGCTGGTAGATGATCCAAACTACAGTGAGAGTGCATTAGAAAAAGTAAAAACTACAATGATTGGCGGACTCTCAAGAAAAGCAAACGACTTTGACTATGTTGCAGCAGTTGAGTTAAACAAAGTACTTTTTGAAGGGACAGTTCTCGCACAACCAAGCAGCGGTGAGATCGAAACACTTAAAAAGATTAAACTCAAAGATGTAAAAACATTTGTAGATGAGCATATTTGTCTATCTCGTGCGATTGTAGTGGTTGGTGGAGATGTGACTTTAGAGGATGTGAAAAAGCAGATCAAAAAAGTTCTAAAAACGCTTCCAAAAGGAAAAGCTGAAGAATTACCACATTTTGATGTAAGAGCAGAGTCTAAAGAGAATGTGTTAGACAGAGAAACACAACAGGCATATATCTATTTCGGTTCTCCATACAATATGGATGTGAGCGATGAGGACAACTACAAAGCTAGAGTAGCTACTTTTATTTTGGGAATGGGTGGTTTTGGAAGCCGTCTTATGGAAGAGGTTCGTGTAAAACGCGGTTTGGCTTACAGTGCATATGCAAGAGTTGAAGTGACAAAATCACGCTCATATCTAACGGGATATCTGCAAACAAAGATAGAATCAAGTGATGAAGCAAAAACAACTGTGAAAGAGGTGTTTGCCGATTTCGTAAAAAACGGCGTGACACAAGATGAACTAGAGCAAACGAAGAAGTTCTTACTTGGAAGCGAGCCGCTTAGAGTTGAGACAATGAGTCAAAGACTTAACCGTACATTTATGGAGTACTATAAAGGGTTTAAACTCGATCACTCTAAAGAGGAGCTAAAAAAGATCGAAGCCCTGCAGCTTGATGAATTAAACGAATTTATAAAAAAACATACAGAGATACTTGACCTTAGTTTTGCGATCGTAACTAAAAAATAAGAGATATATGACACAGACACTTATTGGGCAGATCGACAGAATCC
Organism: Sulfurimonas marina; assembly: GCF_014905095.1. Lineage (NCBI taxonomy): Bacteria > Pseudomonadati > Campylobacterota > Epsilonproteobacteria > Campylobacterales > Sulfurimonadaceae > Sulfurimonas > Sulfurimonas marina. The sequence continues at coordinate 315,607 of NZ_CP041165.1, forward strand.
TTTTCGAAGATGACGGATTTGTTATTGCTGTACTTAAAAGTGGAGAGAAAGTCAGCGGTACATACTATGAGAGTAGTATTGAAAGTATTAAAGGCTCCGCTGTTACTCTAAAAGGGGTATGGGAGGAGCATAAAAAGTACGGACGTACTTTTAAGTTTGAATCTCTTAAAGTAAATCAAAATGAACTCTTTTTCTTTTTAAACAAAATAATAAAAGGTTTTACGAAAAAACTTGCAGCCGATCTGATAGAACATTTTGGTTCTAAAGAGTTGGTAAATATCTTAGATAATGATATAGAGAGACTTTTAGAGTTTAAAGGGATAAAGGAAAAACGTCTTAAAAAGATCCAATCCTCTTGGAAACAGTTTCGCTCTATGAGAAATTTGGGAGAGTTTTTAAGCCCTTTTGATGTTTCCCCAGCATTACTTACTACAATTGCAAATGCGATGAAAGATGTACAAGAACCTTGTACAAAGATCAAAGAGAACCCTTACGTACTTACAAATATCTCTGGCATTGGTTTTAAACGTGCCGATGAATTAGCCCTTAAAATGGGTGTAGCAGCTGAGGATGAAAACAGGCTTAGTTCGGCAATGGATTATGTACTTTTAGAGTACTGCGAAGCTAACGGAAATAGCTGTATTTCAAAACAGATCCTTTTTACTGCCCTTGATGAACTACTTGGATTTTTTAACAAAGAGAACCTTTATGAGGCTATTTTAGTTGAACGTGTTGCAGAGCAAAGCATTGTGCTAATGAAGCACGATCGTGTCTCTCCTGCAAGACTGTATGATGCTGAGAAGTTTTTATACGATACATTCTCTAAAAGAGCAAAACTTGATAACGGCGGTTTTGTAAAAGATCTTGACAGTTTTTTAGCGGATCAGGAGTTAAAACTTGGAGAGCAGCAGAGAAAAGCGGTAGAGTCAATCAACCAAGGTGCAAGTCTGCTCTTTTTAGTGGGATATGCAGGTACCGGTAAATCAACCACTTCAAAAACTATTCTCAATCTTTTAAACACGCGTTACGATAAAAAAGAGATCATCACCTGTGCACTCAGCGGTATTGCATCGCAGCGTATCAGCGATACGACGGGGTATGAGAGTGCGACTATTCAATCGCTCTTGGTAAAACACGAAGAATCGGATAAGTTTCCATACTCGGTGGTGCTTATTGATGAGGCGAGTATGATAAACTCCTCGCTCTTTGCCAGACTGATGGGGAAAGTTTCCAACGGTGCAATCGTGATCGTAGTTGGGGATGATGCTCAGCTTCCACCTATCGGAGCGGGAAATGTTCTAAGTGATATGCTTGAATTGCAGTTTGCCCCGATTGTAAAACTTACACAGATCTACCGTCAAAGTGAAGATCAGGCAATCACACTTATCGCTAATGATATTCGTCAGGCACAAGTGCCGCAGTATCGTGCAAAGTATGAGGATTTTGAGTTTATTGATGTAAGTATTGCAAACTATTACGCTTTGAAAAATCAGCTTTCACAAGATGAGTTAAAAGATCTGCGTGAGAAAAATTCTCAAGATATCATTGCTGAGATGTTGCATAAAGTGGTTGAGTCGATCGAAAAAGCGCGTTACAGACTTAACAATAAACAGATCAAAGAGTATCTGAACTATTTTCAAGTGATTACTCCTATGAAGGGTGGGACACTCGGTACGACAAATCTCAATAAAATTTTGCAGGAGTACTTTAACCCAAATCCGAAAAAATGTTTTAAAAAGGGAGGTGTAGAGTTTCGTTTGATGGATAAGGTAGTTCATACAAAAAATGAGAACATGACCTCTTGGAGTTCCGATGGATTTAAGATGGGGGAAGATTCAGCTCAAAGACGCGTATTTAACGGAATGAGCGGGCTTTTATTTAAGATAGAAGATGAAGATGAACAACTGTTCGTATATTATCCGAATGAGGATATTGTGGTGCAGTATGAGTTTGATGAAGCAAAAAACTATTTGATGCTCTCGTATGCCCTTACTATCCATAAAGTGCAGGGGATGGAGTATGACATAGTTGTTATTCCTATGAGTTTTTCTCACTATATTATGCACAACACAAAACTCATCTATACTGCGATCACAAGAGCAAAACACAGATGTATAATTATCGGTGAAAGTGGCGCTTTTGAGAATGCATGTAGAAGAGTTGAAACTACAAAAAGAGATACCGTTTTACTGGAGTTAAATTGACAAAGAAAGAAAGTAGTATAATTATGCAAAGGTGGTCAGATATGCAGAATGAAAAAAGAGTAAGATTTCCTTGGGAGGATCCTAAGTCATCAAAAGAGGACCCAAAAGCATCAGAATTAATCGATAGACTGGTAAAGAGTCCTACATATAAACTGGCTTTTCAAGACAGCGATTTTTTAGAATCGAGTGAAGCACGCGGTGTACGTTTAGAACTAGATTATTTAAAAGCAGAACTACAGATTAGAAAACTTGGTATTGAACATACGATAGTTGTTTTTGGAAGTGCAAGAATAGTAGAACCTAAAACTGCCATAGCACGATTTAACGAAGTGGAAGAGAAGCTTGAAAAAGCACCTGACGATAGAGTGTTATTGCGTGAATTGTATGTTGCCGAGCGTATGATCGGAAAGAGTATCTACTATGAAGATGCACGCAGATTTGGTCGATTAGTTGGCGAGAGTGGAAAAAATCCCGATGATTGTCGTATTACGATTATGACTGGTGGCGGTCCGGGAATCATGGAAGCTGCAAATCGTGGTTCTTACGATGTTGGTGCAAAGACGATCGGACTTAATATTTTGTTACCACATGAACAGTTTCCAAATCCTTATATAACGCCGGAACTCTGTTTTCAGTTTCACTACTTTGCTGTAAGAAAGATGCACTTTTTAAATCGTGCCAAAGCACTTGTTGTATATCCAGGTGGTTTTGGAACGTTTGATGAGCTTTTTGAAACACTCACACTTATACAAACAGAAAAAACAACTCCTATCCCTATAGTACTTGTCGGTAAAAGTTTTTGGGAGAGAGCCCTGAACTTTGCTTTTTTACAGGAAGAGGGTGTAATTGCAGCTGAAGATTTGGAAATATTTAAATTTGTAGACAATGCCAATGAAGCATGGGAATATATACTTAACTGGTATACGGAAAAAGGTATTCCATTAGTGCAATAATTTAAAATAGTGTACAATAGTGAAAAAATATGAAAAGGTATCTTATGAAAACTTTGATTTTTTCACTATTACTACTATCTACATCTCTTCTGGCCAGAGGCTATAATCCTCAAGAAATTTGCGTAAATGTTGATAAAGCAGTGAAAGAGGCAAATTTTATCTATAAAAAGTTTGATGATCCTACAAATGCACTTGTTCTTCTTAATGGAACCGATTTCAGAAGTATAACTTATCGAAAACCTGATTGTATGACTGAGAAGCAGTATCTTTCTTATTTAGAAAAATATGCTTTTTATAGTGCTAAAAGTACTAAAAACTCTAGAAATACAAGGACATTGGAAGAGTTTGTAAAAAAATATCCTAACCGTCCAAACTTCCTGCTTTACCTTGCAAATGCTTATGAAAACAATTACTTCTCTCAAAACTATTATAGAAATAAAGGGAAGATGCGTACACAGGCGATCGATACCTATAAAAAATATATAGAGCTTGCAAAGAAACAGAAACAAAGAGTCGATAAACATGCTTTAGAATTTGTTAAAAGCGGTGGACTGAAAAAAGCGGAAAAAACTTGGGGAAAATATCTTAATCCTCAAAACAAGATCCCTCTTGGATCATTTCAAGCTTATTATATTGACACACGTGAGCCGAAAAAAGTTATCTATTCAGAAGGTGTTGATACGGTAAGTATAAACTATCCATACGATCAGTTTCACAATATAAACTCGGCAAATTTTGGCGGATACTGGGTTGGAAAAGTAAAGTATGACAAAGATACAAAAGAGAATATTGTCATTTATCAGAGTCAAGCGACAACGAGAATAATAGTTGACGGATATATTATTTATGACGGAACAAATTCAGCAGAGATTCCGTATGAGTTTAAAAAAGGGGTGCATACCATAGAGGTGGAACATCTCAACAGGTGGCACACTACAAATTTACTTGTAAAAATACTTCCGATGGTAAAAAAGTATAGCCGAAATGAGTTACAGGCGGTACTAAAACCGTTAGTAGAACAGCAAACTCAGTTTTGGTACGTAGGTGTTTATGAGAGTGAACGTAAAGGGAACGATATTACACTTCGTATTCAAAAGTCTGATAAACCTGTTGTGTTGATGTTACAGTCCCATAGAATGGTAACGTGGAACATTGTCAATGATTACAATGTAGAAATTAAAGCGATAGTGGCAAATTCAACTTCGATGGTCTCTTCGATCAGCGGTGATGTGAAAAATAGCAAAATATTTTTTACTGATTACCCTGTTGGACGGGGTTATAAAAGTGGACTTGAAGAGAAAAGAAATCAAAAATGCAAGTGTATAGCTAACGGTATCTTAACATGTGGCAGTTCAAGTGGTTTTGATGCCGATACTATTCCAAAAATGTTTGGGAAAAAGATCAGAGGGTTTAGCGGAAAATATAGAACTGCTATCTTGGCTGTACCGCAAGTACAAATGAGCGATAAAATATATCGAGAGATTGAAGTACGTAAAGAGAAAATAGATGCACTTAGAGCAAAATGTACGAAAAATAAACAGATAAATACAGAGGATTTATTTAGATAAAATGTAGTAAAATTCATTCAATTATTTGAAGTGGGGGAGTACCATGGTAAAAGTTGCAGCGATTCAGATGCAAATGGGTGAAGATAAAAGTCAAAATGTTGCAAAGGCAAAGGACTTTGTTAAAGAAGCGGCAAACAATGGTGCAAATATTATCCTCTTACCGGAGTTGTTTGAAGGATACTATTTTTGTAAAGATATGGATCAAAAATATTTTTCTTGGGCACAGCCACTAGAAAATAATCCTGTAATTGCAGAGTTTATCCCATTGGCAAAAGAGCATCATGTTGTGATCTTGGTGAGTTACTTTGAAAAAACAGAAGATAAATATTTTAACTCTTTAGTTGCAATTGACACTGACGGAACAGTGATGGATAACTATCGTAAAACACATATCCCAGATGGTCCAGGATATGAAGAGAAGTTCTACTTTACTCCAGGGGATACAGGCTTTAAAGTGTATAAGACAGAGTTTGGAAATGTAGGGGTTGGGATCTGCTGGGATCAGTGGTTTTGTGAAACTGCACGCGCGCTTACACTTATGGGTGCCGACATTATTTTCTATCCGACTGCGATCGGAAGCGAGCCTGAGATCCATTTAGATTCTAAAGAGCACTGGCAACGTGTGCAAATGGGTCATGCTGCAACAAATACTATCCCTGTAGTTGCTGCAAATAGAATTGGAAAAGAAATAGGTGAGAGTTGCGAGCTTACTTTTTACGGTTCTTCATTTATCACTGACTATACGGGTGAGAAGATAGCTGAAGCGAGCCGTGATAAAGAGGAGATCATCTACGGTGAATTTGACTTTGCAGAGAATGCAAAGCAAAGAGAGTACTGGGGGCTTATCCGCGATCGTCGTCCCGCTGCTTACTCAAAACTTTGTGAAGAATAATATCCTCTAAATCTTCAAGTTTCGCACTCGTGATATTTTCAAACTGAGTGCGATTAAATGTTTGCTGTCTTTTTGCAAGTTGTGCAGTATGGATGGTAATGAGTTGTATCATCTCCTCTTTTGTCACTTTCCCATCTAAATAATCAAGCACTTCAACAATCCCAATCGCCGACATTGCATTTGGCTCTCGTGTATATTTTTGCTCCAAGTAGGCTACTTCATCAATAAGACCCATCTCGGCCATTTTAGATGTTCGTTTATTGATTCTCTCGCGAAGTACTTCTCTATCAACATCGATGTTGAAAATCTCCAGATTTTCTATGATAGGTTTTGGAGGGTTTTGTCTAAACCACTCACTTGGTGAGAGCTTTGAAGCTTCATAAATCAAAAGTGCTTTTTCAATGCGATAGCGGTCGGTTTGAGCAATGTTTTTCATATACTCGGGGTCTATATGATTGAGCAAATCGTAACACTCTTGAAGGTTTTTGAGTTTTTGCTCTACACTGTTTTTTATCTCCTTAGAGATTTCCGGCAATTGTGATAACCCGTCAAGCAAAGATTTTAGATAAAAAGAGGTACCCCCTACAATTACAAGGTTTTTATCATTTTGTTGACATCTTTTTACAACATCTTGATAGATCTGGATAAGTATCTCAACACTAAAGTACTCATTTGGATAGAGCTCATCTATTCCAAAGTGTTTGATTAACGAGAGTTCCTCTTTTGATGGTTTAGCCGATACGATATCGATCTCTTTATAGATACTAAGTGAATCGATTGAGAGTATATAAGCATCTATTTTTTGTGCTATTTTGATTGCGAGATCACTTTTTCCTGATGCGGTCGGACCTATGATTGCGAGTTGTTTCATTTTAGAATTATACCATTGAGTTATATCATTTTAAAGCAAGTTTGGATAAAATAGCTTAAATTATACAAAAAGGGTGAGGGTTTGCAAGATTTAAAACAAAAACTAAAAGATTTTAATGAACTTGTAATGTTTGAACACTCTATATTTTCACTGCCGTTTATCTTTATAGCGATGGTAGTAGCGGCTGATGGATGGTTTGGTTTTGGACTTCTGTTTTTAGGAGCATTAGCTGCTGTAACTGCAAGAAATTTTGCAATGGGTGTGAACCGTTATGCAGATCGTGATATCGATGCACATAACCCTCGTACGGCAAACCGTCCAAATGTTGACGGAAGACTTGATGCAACTTCTATACTTATTTTTATCGGAGTGAATGCTCTTGCTTTTATCGTAATAGCATACTTGATTAACCCTTTGGCATTTAAACTCTCTATACCGATCTTGTTGGTACTTGGCTCATACTCATATTTTAAGCGTTTCTCTTCAATGGCTCATATAATTTTAGGAATTTCTCTTGGGCTTGCACCAATTGCGGGAGTTATAGCAGTAAGTGCAGCAATCCCTATCTGGTCAGTACTTCTTGCTCTTGGTGTTATTTTCTGGGTAGCTGGTTTTGATCTGCTTTATTCACTCCAAGATATGGAATATGATGTAGAAAAAGGGCTGCACTCAATCCCGTCAAAATACGGTGCAGAATCAACACTTTTTATCTCAGCACTTTTCCATGGACTTGCAGTGCTTTTTTGGCTCCTTTTTGTATGGGCTGCAGATCTTGGCTTTTTCGCACTTTTAGCAGCTGCGGGCAGCGGGCTGGTTCTTGCGTATGAGCAAAAGCTGGTACGTCGTGATTTTACACAGATAGACAGAGCATTTTTTACAGTTAACGGTTATCTAGGTATTGTATTTTTTA